>JAFXUM010000183.1 GCA_017524965.1 Lentisphaeria bacterium
CGAAGCCGCCCATGCCGCCAGCGGGTGCGTTGCCTTCATCCGCGAGGCGTTTTACCTGCGCCATGCAGCGTTCCGCCAGCTCGTCATTGTAACCTTTCAGCACGCGGGCTGCCGCGGCAAACAGGGTAACTTCATTGCGGCCTATGCCACGACCACTACCTCTGGTGAACGCCCACATGTCGTCGGGGTTGCCGCTGCGCTTGCCGTCTTCGGAGATCTCGAACCGTTTCAGGCTGGGATCATACTGCAGGCCGTCGGTGATGGTGGCGGCGTCGCCGAGGTGGTGATAGTTGTCAAGCGCCGAGTTGGAGAGCGTCATCGCGAAGTGCCCGAGCTGTTCGGCCTGGGCAAGGAAGTTCAGCACGCTGTGCTCGATGTACTGCAGGATGTCGGGCTTGCCGTCCGGACGGTGCAGGTCGACGTAGCGCTGTTCCTCGCTCACGAACGTTTCGTCGCGGTCGTTGTGGAAGAGCTCCCACGCCATGATGAGGCTGTTGAGCACGTTCGTATTCGCGCCGACCTCGATGTCGAAGTCGCCCGCGTCGAAGAAGCCGCCCACGTTCAGGCCGGGGATCAGCTCGTAAGGCTTGTACGGGGTGCCGTCGGGCTTCACCGCGGTCTCCGTGCCCTGGAAATGTCCGTCGAAGTGATCACTCGGCGGAGCCTGCATGTAGCCTTCCTTGAAGGGCTCGCCGTGCCAGATGCGGTACGCTTCGTTGACCGTCATGTGGTTCATGTGAATGGGGAGCCAGACGTCACTGGTGGCGTCGGTGATCGCGTCGTAGACGGAATCGTTGATGATGAAGTTTCCGGCCTTGTGGTCGCCGTACTTGATGTAGTAGATGCCGGGCTCCTTCACGGAGCTGAAGTCGAATTTCACGTAGTTGTACTTGTAGAAATCGCCCCAGACTTTGGCCTTGCCGGTGTAAGCAAGCGTCTCGTTGCCGTCCTCGTTGATCTTCCAGAGCTCGGCGGTCTCCAGCGGCTTGTCGTTCTTGTCAAGCTCGATCACCGCCACTTTCGGCTGATCGGGCACGTAGCCCATCTGGGAGAATCCGATGTTCGGCTCGCGGGTCCAGCCGGGGACGGCGTTCGGCTCGACGGTCCACGTCATCACCTTGCCGGTCTTGTTGGCAGGCAACAGCGTGCGGAGAGTGTACCAGCCGTTCTGCGCGACGATGCGGCCGTCGAACAGCTCCATCGTGGTGTCCGACGTGACCTTGATCATGCGTTCGGGAGCGTCGGGCGCGATGACGAAAGTCTTGCCCGATTCGAGCGGCAGCGGATCGACGAACTTGCCGGTGTCGCGGTCGTCGTAAGTGCGGAATCCCTTGTACTGCCGCGCCTTCTCCTCGTTCGGCAGGACCTCGGTCTTGCTGACCGCGTAGCGCGGGAACCGGTTGATGCGGCCGTCCGCGATATAGGTCTTGCCCCAGTACTGGGACGGGATGAACTCGAGGTTGAATCCGGCCTTGCCGACCACGGACTCGGGCAGCGGCTCGTCCAGATAGAGCGCGATCTCCACGGCGTTGCCCTTCGGGGTGACCACGACGCGCGAGGCGAAATTGTAGTCGTTGTAGCGCATCTGGACTTCAATGGACTTGTCCGCCTGGTTCACTCTGCGCGTCGACTGCGGGACCAGGTCCCACTGCTCCGGGGTCTTGGAGAGTCTGACCGCGCCGCCCTGGACGGTGCGCACGCCGTGGTGGATGATCTCGATGCCGGCGTTCTTCTCGTCGTTGAACCCGCCGGTGAACGCGTTGCTGAACACCAGGACGTTCACGCCCTGACGTTCGAAATAGCCTTTGTCGTTCAGGACAAGGCCCTGGTTCTGCTGCTGCGTCTGGCTCTGGCCGGACTGCTGTCCCGAAGCCGGGACCTGCGCCTGTGCATAGACGGCGATCGCAGTCAGCGCGATCGCGAGGAGGGGGGAACACGAGCGAATATTCATGCAAATGATCCTTACCGGCGGAGAAAACCGCCATGTTTTTGGGGTGGTTGAAAAAGGTTGACTCTATATTGTGGCATAATATATATGTGCCTGTGCAAAATTTCAAATGAAATTCGGCGAAAATACGCCGGAGTTTCCCCCCAAAAGCACGGAACATGCGATGCGCGATGCCTTATCCCCCGTTTTCAGGCGCGGAAAAACGCTGCGGAAGGTATGAAAAACGGGCACGGGTCGGCACAAAACAGCCCTGCCGGGACCGGAATACGGCCCCCGGCATGCCCGTCTGCTGCTCAAAACCCGGGCTCAGACGGGGGTTCAGCCCCCCGTATACACGCGCCGGAAAAAGGCATCCAGCTTCGCCCGGGCGATCCGTTTTCCGCCGGGCAGGTCTTTGGAATACTGTACGGTGATGCCGGCGAATCTGAATCTGCCGGTATTCTTTTTTTTGAAGGTCAGCGGTTTCATTGTCTTTCTCCTTTTTTGTTTTTGTCATTCAGACCATGTTCAGAAGAACAGCGAGATCATTTCGGCGACCGAATTCATCCCGGTCCGGGAATCCGACGGCGAGGCGGACAGCGTTTTCTGGCAGCCGGAATCGCGCCAGCGGACCTTGTAATGCTTCCGCCCCTTGATGACGCTGAATCCGAGGCGCTCCAGAGCTTCGACCTGCTCGCCCTGCGCCTTCCAGTTCTTCACCGTGTCGCAGGCGGCCTTGCGGAGCTTCGCGCGTTCTCCGGTCGCGCGGTTCCCGGCGAGGATCGCCTCGCACAGGTCCTTTCTGCGGCAGCGGGCATCGGACGGGAGATTCTGGAGCTCGCGTTCGACCAGTTCAAGCACGAAATCCCTGATCTCGTCCCTGCACATCTCTTCGATATCCGGCTTGTTCAGCATAAGCATGTTTCCCGCGTTCTCCTTTCTTTTTTCGTCGCCCCGGCCCGGATCTTTCGAGGTCCGCGCAAAAAAAGGACGATCCGTTCCGGCCCGTTTTTTCCCCGCGAAAAAAAGGTACACAAAAGATAACCGTCCGAATGCTTTTTTCAAGCGGGAACAGTCCGTTTTTTCACTTTTTTTCTGAAAAGACGATTGCAAAAGCAAACGCGGCACTCGAAAGGGCGGCCTCTGCATTTTGCCGAAACACTGTTTTTCGATTTCGCCGTCCGCGTTTTTTTACGCGTCATTCGTGCGTAAATATGAAAAAAATCCGCGTTCGGGCTTGATTTCGCGCGCAGGCGTGGTATAGTACACCAAAGGACGGCGAAAACCGTTCCCGGACGTCCGCGCGGAGACCGTCTTCCGCCGGACGCGCCGTGCTCGTTCCGCCTCACATTTCCCCCAACAACTCAAATAGGAAAGAACAACCATGAGTTTCACGAAAACTGTCCTCGCGGCGGCCCTCACGCTGTCCGCCGGAGCCCTGGCCTACGCCCAGAACCCCATCATCAACAGCGCCTACTGCGCCGACCCCTCCGCGCACGTCTTCAACGGACGCGTGTACGTCTACCCCTCGCACGACATCCCCGCGCCGTATGACTTCAGCCGCAAGGACTGGTTCTGCATGGCCGACTACCACGTGTACTCCTCCGACAACCTCGTCGACTGGGTCGACCACGGCGTGATCGTGGACCAGAACTACGTCCCGTGGGTGAACCGCCACTCCTACAGCATGTGGGCCCCGGACTGCAACGTGAAGGACGGCAAGTACTACTTCTACTTCCCCGCCGACAACCGCATCGGCCTCGCCACCTCCGACACCCCGTACGGCCCGTTCCGCTGCGAGGAACAGCCCATCCAGGGCGCGGGCGGCATCGACCCGTGCATCTTCATCGACGACGACGGCGCGTGCTACCTCATCTGGTCCGGCCAGGGCATGCGCATCGCCAAGCTGAAAGACAACATGAAGGAGTTCGACGGCGAAGCGAAGACCATCCAGCACGACACCCCGAACCGCGGCCTCAAGGAAGGCCCGTTCATGTTCAAGCGCAACGGCATCTACTACTTCACCTTCCCCTGGGTCGACGAAAACCACGAATGCCTCTGCTACTGCACCGGTGACAACCCGTTCGGCCCCTTCAAGTACCGCGGCAAGATCATGGAGCAGAATCCGCAGTGCTGGACCAACCACCACTCCGTCGTCGAGTTCAAGGGCAAATGGTACCTCTTCTACCACCACAACGACTACTCCCCGAACTTCGACAAGAACCGCTCCGTCTGTATCGACGAGATCACGTTCAACGAGGACGGCACCATCAACCTCGTGACCCCCACCAAGCGCGGCGTCGGCATCACCAAGGCCACCAGCAAGATCGAGCTTGACCGCTACTCCAACATCGCCGACAAGGATCACGCCTGGATCGAATTCCTCCGCACCGAATCCCCGTTCGAAGGCTGGAAGACCGTCTTCCGCAACAACGACAGCTCCCGCAATCCGATCTGGGTCGAATACGACCGCGTCGATTTCGGTTCCAAGGAGCTCGGCTCCGTGCTCGTCCGCTGCCAGTCCAACGTCGGCGGCAGACTCGAGATCCGCGCCGACTCCCTCCAGGGACCCGTCATCGCCAATGTCGACATCACCGGCAAGGGCGGCGGCGAATGGCAGGAGATCAAGTCCCCCGTCCTCTCGCAGCTGGAAGGCGTCCACGACCTCTTCGTCTCCATGCGCAGCGGTCTCCTGATGTACATCGACTGGATCAAGTTCGTCGAGTGATTCAGGTTTCAGTTCAGCGCATCTGAACAGAATCTACTCCGGGCCGGGCTCAATGTCCGGCCCGTTTTTTTTCCGCATTATGTCGCCGCATTCCCTGTTCCGTCAGTTCAACGCACGCATCACGACTCACATTTTCGGGAAAATCTACCGTTCCGGACTGGATTTTTTGCCGATTCAGTATCATATTATATGATACTTTTTTTTCTGACCACTTTGGAAGATGCACTATGAATCATCCTGAAACCATTCTCGTGCTGGATTTCGGATCCCAGTACAGCCAGCTCATCGCACGGCGCGTCCGCGAGCTCCACGTCTACAGCAAAATCGTCTCCTGGAAGACCCCGGCGGAAGAGATCCGCGCCGCCGCGCCCGCGGGCATCATCCTGAGCGGCGGCCCCGCGAGCGTCTACCAGGCGAACGCCCCGAAATGCGATCCCGCCATCTTCGGCCTCGGCATCCCGGTGCTGGGCATCTGCTACGGTCTCCAGCTCATGGTCGAGACGCTCGGCGGCGAAGTGGCGCACGGCGACGCCCGCGAATACGGCAAGGCCATCGTCTGCACCACGGCCGCCTCGCCGCTCTTCGAGGACGTCCCCGCCGAGACCCAGATGTGGATGTCCCACGGCGACAAGGTCACGCGCCTGCCCGAAGGCTTCAGGACCTGCGCGAAGACCGACAACACCGAGTTCGCCGCGATCCAGGACCTCGACCGCCGCCTCTTCGGCATCCAGTTCCATCCCGAGGTCGTCCACTCCCCGATGGGCCCGCTCGTCATTGAGAATTTCTGCCTCGGCATCTGCGGCTGCTCCGCCAACTGGACCATGTCCGACTTCATCGAACGCTCCGTGGCGGAGATCCGCGCGACCGTCGGCTCCGCGAACGTGATCCTCGGCCTCTCCGGCGGCGTCGATTCCTCCGTGGCCGCCGCGCTCATCCACAAGGCGATCGGCGACCAGCTCACCTGCGTCTTCGTGAACAACGGCCTGCTCCGCAAGGACGAGCCCGAACGCGTCCGCGAGCTCTTCGGCGGCACCTTCAAGATGTCGCTCGTCTACGTCGACGCCACCGACCGTTTCCTCTCGAAGCTCGCCGGCGTCACCGAGCCCGAACGCAAGCGCAAGATCATCGGCGGCGAGTTCATCCAGGTGTTCAACGACGCCTGCGCGAACATCCCCGACGTGACCTTCCTCGCCCAGGGCACCACCTACCCGGACGTCATCGAAAGCATCTCCATCGACGGCAACCCGAGCGCCGTCATCAAGAGCCACCACAACGTCGGCGGCCTCCCGAAACACATGCAGTTCAAGCTCCTCGAACCCCTCAGCCGCCTCTTCAAAGACGAGGTGCGCGAGGTGGGACGTCAGCTTGGCCTCCCCGAAGAGATGGTCATGCGCCAGCCGTTCCCCGGCCCCGGACTCGCCGTCCGCTGCGTCGGCGAAGTCACGCCCGGCAAGCTCGCCGTCCTGCGCGGCGCCGACAGGATCATCGTCGACGAGATGAAGAAGGCCAACCTCTACTACAAGATCTGGCAGACCTTCGCCGTCTTTCTCCCCGTCCGCTCCGTCGGCGTCATGGGCGACGAACGCACCTACGAGGACGCCATCGCCATCCGCGCGGTCGAAAGCCGCGACGGCATGACCGCCGACTGGGTCCGCCTCCCCTATCCGCTTCTCGCGCGCATTTCCAACCGCATCATCAACGAGGTCGACGGCGTGAACCGCGTCGTGTACGACATCACGTCCAAGCCCCCGGGAACCATCGAATGGGAATGACGAGGCGGATGCCTCAACTGCGGTAGTGCCCGGCTCCGCTCGGGCACGAGGCGAATGCCTCGACTTGGGTAGTGCCCGGCTCCGCTCGGGCACGAGGCGGATGCCTCGACATGGGTACTGTTGTGCTTCGCAACGCCACGGGGACTACTGCATGTTCCTAAATGCCCGTACCGGCATCTTCAACGGTACGGGCGTTTTTGTTCAGCGGATCGCACATGGAACGGAGCATAAGACGCATAGGACCAATAGGACAGATACAAAGAGCACATGCTCAACTTTCCATTTGACCTATTTGTCCTGTATGTCCTATCGTGCCGGAGCGTAAGCCCGGCACAACCGCTGTGGAGGCTATGCCTCCCGCGTCCCGCGGTAAACAAAAGATGTGCCGAGCGCAAGCGAGCTTACCTAGGCGCGAAGCGCCCCCAGCGAAGCGGCAAACTTTTCATTTAGAACAAATCAAAACTTAGAGTATTTGTTTGTTTTTTCTACTTTGTTTTCCGTTTTTACAGAAAAACAACATAAAACACCGTTTTTTCTGTTTGGCTCACAATAAACGTGCAGTAAAAAACGTTAGATAATGTGATGTAGAGTCTTTTGTCCCCGTTTCCCCAGTTTGATTTCCGTATATCATACCCCACGGAGAAATAACATGAAACACCGAGTATTACTGATCGCCGCCGCGCTCTGCGCCGCTGTTGCCTGCCTGAGTATTTCTGGTTGCGGAGAAGACGACGCAGCCCCGAACCAGGCGAATACCGTCAAAACGTCGGAACGTATGCCGCAGACTTATTTTGAGGGGGCGGAAATCCTGGAACAGGAGATCGATAGCCAGTATCGGCTTCTGGCGCGTTCCGAACAGGGTGCGAACGATACCGACCTGTCGCATGAACACCTTTTGAGCATGGCGCTTACAAGCCGTGCCGTAGTGAAGGCGATGATCGGCGTGCACGAACGAACGGGAGACGTCCCGAAGGAATCGCTTGAAAAAGTCCGCCGGCGTCTCGCCGATCTCGATGGCGCGATCGATCTTCTGAAAGACCGTATGGCAAAAGAAAAAGAAGCCGCCCGCGCCGCGCAGGACGCGAACGGAGCAAAGGCTGCCGTCTCCGCACAGGAGGAAGCCCCGGAAGTCATCCTCACTCTGGAAGGGACCTGCAGCGGTCAGGTCACGTTCGTTTTCTCCGGCGACACGATCCGGTACAAACCAAATGAAATGTACCCGGCTCCGACCGGCGTCACCGTCGACGGCAAGCCGTGGACGGATCCGGATCAGCCGTTCGAACTCGGTCTCACCCCGGATCTTGAGGATATCACCAACAAGGGAAAAGTGGACGGATTCAAAGTTTCATGGATGATGATGGCCCGCCGGGATCGGGTCGAACTCACGCTTCGCGACCCCGAGGTATCTAAGCGATATCAGTGGAGACGCCTTATCGATCCCGACATGCTCGCCGACTACACGTCGCGCTTTTCGGTGCGGGTGATCGTCAAAAACATCCACAACAGTTCCCGCCCGGTTTTTACTTTCATGGGGCAGTACCAGTCGCGATTGAGGATGGAGCGTGAGAGACGCGGCGAGCTGGAAATAGAGCTCAGGATCCTTGAACAGGCCCCGGACATCCCGGAGACTTCCCGGTCACGGAAGCAGGCGATCGACTTGATACGCATGCAGATCAATGATTGCGACCTTCAAATCGAGCGTCTGGAGGAACTTGCCCGAATAGAAGCCGCTCAGGACGCGCAGGGCGCGAACGGAGCGGAGGACGACGGGATTTGGCAGGATGCGCTTGACTATCGCAGAAAGATGGAAACGGAACTCCGGGCGCTTGAACAGGATCCCGCGGTCGACCGGAGGCAGATCGACCGGATGCTTCAGAATCTTGATTTTTTCGATCAGATGCTCAAAGATGCGAAAACCCAGCTCGCGAACAGGACAATGTCCTTATCGCCGGGACCGGGGGGAAACAGACCCGGCACGCCGACCATTCCGCTGCAGACGTCCACGGGACCGGGTGACGCGACCCGGACGGCAGAAGCCGGCGGCGAGCGGAACAATCAGGACATCTACGCGGGGGTGCCGCTCTGGGATCCGAAGCGGGACGGACAGCCCGAACTCCGGATCCGCGAACTCGTCGAAGACGCCGCAAAGCGTGCGGAAGCCGATCTGCGTTCGTTCGACTCCGTCAGTGTGAGGGTGACTTCGATCGACGCCGAACATGCCACCGCAGACATTGAGTTTGCCGTTGTCGACGAATACAGCAAACTCGTCCGCTTCATCGACGAGATCGAGAAACAAACGCCGCGTCTTTCCTGGCGCCGCGTCGAAATCCGTGTCGGGACTGCCGCCCGTACCGGCTCTCCTGCCGAGGGTAAACCGAAGGCCGATGCGCCCCCGGCGGCCAATGTCAGGAAGTTCCGCCTGATGGGGCAGATCCGCGTCGTCGTGAAGAAAGAGGCTCCGGACAGGAAGAAAGAGCCGGTTTCCGCCGACGAGAAGAAAAAAACGGCGACAGCGCCGGTTTCCTTCGGCGACCCGGACTTCCTCGCCAAACTTTACGATCTGTCCCTCGCGCTCCCCGAGGATGCGCTTGTGACGAATATCCGGTTCAACAACGGCAACTGCGACCTCACGATCCAGACGCAGGGGCGTACAGATCCCGCCCAATACCTGGTCTTTCCCTACTGGCAGATCGCGAGATTGCAGGCGAGGTTCATTGTCGGCGATGTTTACGCGTACTCCATATCCCTTGTCAGGAAGGACGATCCTGCTCAGCCGCGAAAGAACAGCGCGACCGCGGGAAACGAGGTCGAGACCATCGTGACGCGGAACATCTTCGACCCGGACCGTACTCACAAAAAAGACATCCGAAAGAGGTAAGCCCGCCGTGCAGCCGAAATCGAGTTCCGCCCGGTCCGCCGCGCCGCTGGCGGATGAGGCAAAGCCTCAACTGCGGTAGTGCGCTCAGCTTTGCTTGCGCACGAGGCATAGCCTCGACTGCGGTAGTGCGCTCAGCTTCGCTTGCGCACGAGGCGGATGCCTCGACATGGGTACTGTCGTGCTTCGCAACGCCACGGGGACTACTACTGGTTCCAATGCCCGCACCGACATCTTCAACGGTACGGGCGTTTTTTGTTTTGTCATACTCAAAAGACGGTCAAAAACCGAAAAAAGGGAGGCGGAACGGCGTTTTCGAGTTGATTTTGCGCGCGGGATGCGCTATATTATAAGAATCATTTTATAACGCCAACACTTTTTCAGGACATATCGAACCATGGCCAACAAAAATAAAAAGAAAATCGAGTCCTTCGAACAGCTCGCCAACGCCCAGCAGCACAAGCGTCCCGCCGCTTCGCAGGAGGAACCCGCCATTTCCACGATGCTGGACGAATTCGAAATGTGGATGGCCGTGAACTGGAAGAAGGCCATCATCGGCGTCTGCGCGTTCGCCGTGCTCGTCTCCGTCGTGATCATCATCCAGGGCGCGATCCAGCGCGCCGAACTCGCCGCCCGCCGCGAACTCGCCAACGCCGGCAGCATCGCCGAACTCGAAGCCGCCATTGCGAAGCATCCGGGCAACAAGGCCGCGGATTTCGCGCGTCTCCGCCTCGCCGGCGAACTCATCACCGCGAACCAGCCCGGCGACCTGGAAAAGGCCCGCGAACAGCTCCTCGCCGTCGCCTCCTCCTCCAAGTCCGAAACGTACATCAAGATCCGGTCCGCGCTCGACGCCGCCTACATTCTCGAACAGCTCGGCAAGAAAGAGGACGCCGCGACCGAATTCGAGCGCATCGCCGGTCTCTCCCAGACACCCCGCGACCTCGGCGTGGAAGCCGCCTACTCCGCCGCGCGCATTTTCGCCGGCCTCGACCAGATGATGAAGGCCGACGCCGCGCTGAAGCGGATCAACCTCGCGGCGGCCGCCTCGGAAGGACTCTCCTCCGTCTACGGCTACTGGGCCTCCCTCGCCAAGCAGCTCGACGAGAAGATCCATCCGCAGACCGCGTCCGTGACCGCGCCCGCCCCGGCCGAAAAGCCCGCCGAGGCCAAGCCCGCCGACGCTCACGCGGCCGCGTCCGAAACGCCCGCCGCATAACGAACGGGGCTTCCTTCGGATGTCCGGTTCCGGCGGACTCACCAGACGCACCGAATCGCTGCTCCGCGCGCTCCGCACGCGCCACGGCCGCCGCGATTCCGAATACTGTTTCTGCGACGGACTCCGCGCGTCCCGCGAAGTCGTCACGCTCGCGCCGGACCTCGTCGAACTCGTGATCCTCCGCGAAGGGACCGCCCTGCCCTTCCCATCGCCCGTCGAACCCGTCGTTTTACCTCAGTCCGAATTCGACCGCATCGCGCCCACGGTTCATTCGCAGGGCATCCTCGTGCTGTCGCGCCGCCCGGCGCCCGTCCCGACGGACGCACCCATGGCGGACCCCTTCGCGCTCGTGCTCGACCGCGTTGGCGACCCCGGCAATTTCGGCACCATCCTGCGCACGGCGCGCGCAGTCGGCCTGCACGAAGTCTGGCTCACGCGCGGCACCGCCGACCCGTTCTCCGACAAAGTCGTCCGGTCCGCGTCCGGCGCGCAGTTCTCCCTGAAGATCCGCTGCGGCGGCGACCTGACCGAACTCGCCGCGGACCTCCGCAAACTCGGCGTGAAGACCTGCTACCGGACGCTTCCGGCGAGCGGCGGCAACGTCTTTCTGGAGCCGGACCTCTTCGA
>JAFXUM010000184.1 GCA_017524965.1 Lentisphaeria bacterium
CCAGAACGCCAGGCCGCGTTCCGTGGGCGCGACCGCGTCCGGCGCGAGCGTCAGCAGACCGCGTTCCGCGAGCTCGTTCAGCTGTGCCGAAAAGCCGTCCCAGCCGCAGCCCGCCGCAGCCTCGAATTCGCGGCGCGTCCAGCCGCGCACGGTCCGCAGCCCCATCATCAGGATCTCGCCGAGGCGCACCCGCCTCGGGATGCGGTCGGCTTCGGGCGGCGCGCCGTCCAGCCACGCGCGCAGATCGGCGACCTGCGTCCAGCGGTCGGTCCCGTCGAACGAACACGCGGCGGGCCCGAGTCCGAGGTAGGTCTGGCCGTGCCAGACGTTGGAATTGTGGCGCGACTCGAAGCCGGAGCGTGCGTAGTTGCTGATCTCGTAGCGGGGGAGACACGCCGAGCCGAGGACCGCGCCCGCCTGCTCCCACATGGCTTCGGAAAGCGCGTCGTCCTCCGGCTGCCCGGCGATCCTTCGGGCGAACGGCGTACCGGGCTCAGGCGTGACGGAATACGCGGAGATGTGTTCCGGGTCGAGTTCGAGCACGCGTTCGAGGTCGTGCCGCCAGAGTTCCGGCGTTTCCCCCGGCAGGGCATACATCAGGTCAAGCCCGAGGTTGCGCAGTCCGGCTTCGCGCAGATTCCGCACGGCCTCCTCCGGGCCGGGCCCCGCGTGGTCCCGGCGTCCGATGTTTTTCAGGAGGACCGGGTCGAACGACTGGATCCCGAGCGTAACGCGGTTGGCGAACGAGGTCAGGACGGCGGCTTTTTCGGGCGTGACGGTAAACGGGTTCGCTTCGATGGAGATTTCCTTCGCGGCGGGGACAGCCTCGCGGACGGCGGAAAAAAGGCGGTTCAGGGCATCTTCCGGCAGAAGCGACGGCGTGCCGCCCCCGAAATATACGGTTTCGGCATGAATGAGGCGGGAGGCGTTTTCTTCCAGCTGAAACAGGATGCGGTCGAGCCAGCGGCGGATCAGCGCCACGTCCGGCGCGGGCTCGGAGTAAAACGCGCAGTAGTCGCACTTCCCGGCGCAGAACGGCACGTGGATGTAGAGGTTGCGCATCAGTCGAAGAAATACCGGATCACCGCGTGTTCCCGGACCTGCTCGGCGTACTCTTTGCGTTTTTCGGCGACCTTCTCCTTGAACAGGGCGTCGCGCACCTCGCGGTTGGCCTTGCTGAACGGGATGAGCTTGGCGGGTTCGGTCCCGACGACGCGCAGGAAGAAGTAGGCTTCGGGGGCCTCGACCGGGCCGACCACGTCACCGGTCTTTTTGCCTTTCAGCGCCGCGATGAATTCGGGACGGAGCTTGTCAAGCTCGGCGCCCTCGGTGATCCCTCCGGTCGAGGCGGTCGCGCCGTCGGATTTTTCCAGCACGAGCCGCGTGAAATTCTTCTGCGAGGGATCCTTGTCAAGCTCCTTGCGGATGGCGTCGACGGCGGCCTTCGGGTCGCCTCCGGCGGAACCGGCGGTCACGTTGATCTGGAGCAGCTGGAGCGAGATCTTCTCCGGCACGGTCCATTTTTCCGGGTGCGCCTTGTATTCCTCGTAGACCTCGCGCGGCGTGATGTACACATGGTGATCGCAGTCGCGCATCAGCAGGACTTCGACGGCGATCCGCTCCCGGGCCTGTTCGCGGAGGCGTTCCGGGGTGATCCCGGCCGGAAGAAGGCTTTTTTCGAGGGCCGCGCGGGATTCCGCGCCGCTGGTGCGCACGAATTCGTCCAGCAGATTTTCGATGTCCTGACGCGGGATGTCGAACGGTTCCGCCTTGTATTTCTCGTAGATGAGCTTGCGGAACACGATCTGCTCGACTGTTTCTATGCGGAGCTTCTTCGTTTCGGTGAGCAGGCGTTCCCCGGAATAGATCCCGGCGAGTTCCTTTTCCCTGCCTCCCGTTTCCAGGATCACGTCCAGCAGGGTAATCGGCTCGCCGTTCACCGACACCAGGACGGAGTCGATATGCGTACCGGCGAGGGGGACGGGCACGGCGGCGGACGGGGCGGCCGCTTCGGGTTCGGCGGCGCGGACCGGCAGAATCGGGACGGCGCACGCGGCGCAGGCCAGGGCAAGCAGAATCTTTCCGATCGTCATAGTGTTTCGTCCTCGGTTTCCGGTTTGGTGTTTTTCAGCGTGATGAATAAAACGGTTTGTTTACAATAGCATGAATTCGAGAAAAATCAAGACGGCACGGTCATCCGCTGCGTGACGGCGTCGGCGGCCTCCCGCAGAAGTCCGAGCTCGTCCAGCACGTCCAGGATCGTGTAGCGGTTGCGGATCAGCTGCGCCGCCAGGACGCCGTGTTCGAACTGGGCGGCGTCGAGGCCGATTTCGGCGGGCGTGACCGGACAGGACGCGGCGCGGAACATGGCTTTCAGCGTGTCGAACGGGATCAGACATTCGGCGGTGCGTTTCGCGAGGGCGTCCCAGCGGGCAAAAATGAGTTCGCGGCGCGCGGCCAGAGCCTCGCCGGTCAGGAATTTCCCCATCGCGATTTCGCCGGTCTTCGCGCCGTAGCATCCGAGGGCAAGCAGCGCGTCGACCTCGGCGCGGCGTTCGGATTCCGTGCGCGGCTGACGCGCATTTTCGCGCGCCCAGGCGGCGTCATGGCCGTTGAAGAGCCATTCCATCAGGGCGGTGGAGGCGAGCGTGCCGATGCCGACTTTGAACCCGTGCGACACGGGGACGCCGTTGAATTCGAGGTTCTCCATTTCCCACAGGTGGCTGATCATGTGCTCGGCGCCGCTGGCGGGACGGGATTCGCGGTACATCTGCATGGAGTAGCCCGTGGCGGCGAGTCCGAGGAAGATCGCGCCGATGTCGGCCGGGTCGGAGATCCATTTGCGCAGGTCCTTCTGCACCAGGTCCCACACGTCGGCGCGGATCGGCTCGATGCCAAGCTCGTCGGCGATCACCCAGTCGGCGCCGCCCGCGACTTTCGCGGCGAGGTCGGCGTAACCGGACGCTGCCATCGGCGCGGGTGCGGCTTTCAAGACATCGGTGTCGGCGGCGACCGCGAGCGGAGCGAGGCAGGGCAGCGTCTTCTTCAGGCCGTTGTCGGTCATGGCCGCGCCGTAGGACGTGTAGCCGTCCACGGAGCTGGCGGTCGGGACACAGAGGTAACGGTGGCGCGTGACCGCCGAGGCGCGCTTCACGAGGTCGTTGATCGTGCCGCCGCCGACCGAGACCGGCACGCAGTCGAACGGCATGGCGTCGGTCAGACGCGGGGTCAGGGCGTTGTCCGCGTGGATCATCGGCACGGCCGGGAAAATGAACGGCTCGTGCGGGTCGAGCCCGGCGGATTTCAGGATGTCGAACAGAGCGGCCCCGGCGGCCTTCCATGTGTTTTCATCGGCCACGATCCAGGGGCGGCGCGACTGGAAACAGCGGCGGATCAGCTCCGGCACGTCGCGCAGCGCGCCGGAATCCATCACAAAGGCCTCGGTCTCCATTCCGGGCGGGATCGGCAGTAAGTTCATGGCGCGGCCTCCTTATTGCATTCCCGGATTTCCGCCGGACTGCGGGAACGGGTTGTTCTGAACGGACGCGGCGGCGCGGCGGGCTTTTTCCGCGTCGGCTTCGGCCTTCTTCCGGGCTTCCGCCTCGGCGTCGGCACGCTGTTTCGCAGCCGCGAGGTCATTTGAGAGGCTGCGGTTTTTCTCGCGGAGGTCTTCGATCCTGCCGGAAAGGATGTCAATGTCCCCGTTGAGCTTTTCGACCTCTTTGCCTCGTTCGGTCTGTGCGGCGAGCTCGTCGCGGAGCTTGCGGATCTCCTCATCGCGCGCAGGCTCGTTTTCGGCCGCCCGCTTCAGCTGTTCCTGCAGGGATTCGATTTGCTGAAGAAGCTTGAGGCGTTCGGCGGCGAACTGCTCCTTTTCAAGAGCGATCCGGGCTTCGAACTGCGCCTGCTGCGCCTCCATCGCGGAACCGCTGGCCTTCTTCATCTCCTCGATTGCGGCCTCGAACGCGGCACGCTGGGCGGGAAGGTCGGCGCGGAGCTTCTGAATCTCGTCGTTCATGCCGGACACGTTTCCGGCGAGATTTGTGACGCGTCCCTCCATGCCGGAGACGCTGCCCGCGAGGCCGGAGACGCTGCCGGAGAGATTGCCGACGTCGGTGCGGAGGGCGTTTTCCCTCGTTTCCGAGCCGGCGGTGAGCGCGGCGATCGCGGACGCGGCATCGCGGCTGGCGGCGGTGTTGTCGCGCTGGACGAGGAAGTTGACGTAGAAAAGCGCCAGGACCCCGGCCAGGACCACGATGATCATGACGGCCGCGGCGAGCATCAGGCGCAGACGGCGCGCGGAGGCGTCGGCCTTCCTGTTGACCGCGCTCATGGCGTCGCAGAGATCGGTGAACTTCGATCCGAGCAGGTCGTACAGCTCGTCGAAGTTCTCCTGTTTCACCATGGGATAATTCTGCTGATCCGGGTTCGGTTTCGCGGCGTCCGGTCCGGCGGGATTTCCGGCGGAAACGGGTTCGGTCCCGTCCGCGGCGTCCGGCGGCTCCACGGTCGGATGAACGGGGAAGATGCGTTCCAGTTCGCCGTCGATGTCGCCGATGGAACGTCCGGCTGTGCGGAGTTCGGCGACCTTGCAGAGGACGGAGAGGGTGCGGTCGGTGTAGAAACGGCGGCGGCCCTGCGTCTGGAGCTCGATGAAACGGGCGTATTTGCCGAGCCAGTCGGTGATGGTCGTCCGGGGCACGCCGACCTGATCGGCGAGATCGCTGATCGAATAGAGGTTCTGATTATCGGGATTCATGATGGTATGAGTTCCTCCTTTGCGGAAGATGGTTCTTGTTCGTTCAATGCGGCGCGGGCAAGGCGGATGTCCTCCGGGATGCGGGCGGCAAGTTCCTCCGGCGAGCCGAATTTATGCTCGCCGCGGATGCGGGCGGCGAATCCGAGCGCCATTTCTTTCCCGTAGAGGTCGGGAGCACCGTCCGTCAGCAGATGCGCCTCCACGCGGACCTGCCCGCCATTGCCGTAGGAATCGAACGTCGGCGCGACGCCGATGTTCACCACGGCGGGGAACCGTTCGTTTCCGACGACCGCGAAGGCCGCGTAGACGCCATTCGCCGGGAGCATGCCGCAGCGCACGTCCAGATTCGCCGTCGCGCAGTGCAGCGTGTTTCCCGCGACGCCGTATCCGCTGACGACCACGCCCGAAACGGCGGGCCGCCGCCCGAGACAGCGCGCGGCAAGCGCCACGTCGCCCGCGGCAAGCGCCTCGCGGATCTTCGTGCTGCTCACGATCCCGTGTCCGTCGCGGACCTCCGGGACCGCGCGACAGACGAATCCGAGCTCGTCCGCGCGCCGTTTCAGGAATGCGATGTCCCCGGCTCCGCGTGCGCCGAACCGCCACATGGACCCGGCGCAGACGCCGCGGACGCGGACCGGGCCGGAGAGCAGACAGCGGGACAGAAAATCATCGGGGGAAAGCAAGGCGAATTCCTTCGTGAACGGCAGGGACACGACCGCACGCACGCCGAGCGAGGCGAGGATGCTGAGCTTGCGTTCGCGGGACATCAGGAGCGGGGGCGGATTGCCGGGCGTCAGGACGGCGCGCGGATGCGGATGGAAGGTCAGGACGGCCGGGACCGCGTTCAGGCGGCGGCTCTCCTCCAGCATGGCGCGGACGACCGCCACATGACCGCGGTGCAGGCCGTCGAACGTCCCGACCGCGAACACGACGTCGCGGATGCCGTGTTCCGCCAGCTGGGCGGGCGCGTCGCAGCAGATAAGTTCAGAGGAATTCCAGTTCATACACGCACCGGTTCACGGTTTCCCTTTCACGGAACCGTTCTTTTTGCCTGCCCCCGGGGTCTTTTCCGGCTGAGCCGACTGGCGGACGCCGGGCAGATAGGATTTCATCAGCTTCACGATCTCGGCGTTGACGCCGGACGCCGTGCCAGCATGGGCGGCTTCCTGCGTGACGTTCGCGCCCGCTTCAAGAAGCGCCTTCACCTGTTCCGGGTCGTTGTTCGCGATCGCGAGCATCAGCGCGCTGACTTTTTTGTCGTTTGCGACGTTCGGATCGGCCTTGTTCTCCATCAGGATCCAGAACAGGCGGATGTTCTTCGTTTCGAGCGCGAGGATCAGGGGAATGACCTTCCGTCCGGCGACTTCGACCGGATCGCCTATTTTCCGGGGCGTTTCCGGCTTCGTTTCGTCCGCCTTTTCCTCTTCGGATTCCGGTACGGCCCACGCGCCGGAGTATTCGCGTTCCAGCCGCACGGAAAGCGCGTACGGCACGTACGTTTTGAGCTTGGAAAGGTCGTCCGCGAGAAGAGTCTGCATGTAGCCGCGTTCGACGGCCTTGACTGATTCCAGGATATCGGCGATCATGTCGAACTTCTTCTGTACGTCCGGGCTGTTCTTCTTCACGAAAACGGTGGCGGCCGGCCCCTTCGAAACCATGTACGCAAAGGTCTGCGCCATATCCATTTCCGTCGAGTACAGCCCCGTTCGGCTCACGAAATACTTGTCCCATTCGGCCAGGACCGCGTCAAGCTTCTTCTGCGCGCTGCCGGACAGGCTGCCGCGCGTGTTTTCGTACTCGAATCCGTCCGGATTGAGCTTGTTCCAGTGCCCGAGATACGTCCGCGACATCACGTTGACCTGAAGATAGAACACAGTTGTGTAGAACTGTTTTTCGTCCAGGTCGGCGTCCAGATACAGATCGCCGCCGATCAGACGCCGCTGGTGCGTATTGCCGTCGCGGTCGTACACGGTGTCCTTGAAAACAACGCTTTTGATCTTGAATCTCTTCAGGAAATCGGGTCCCAGCGGGTAAAGCCGGTCGTAGAAATCACGGACGGCCTCCTTCAGCTGTGCCTCGGAAACGGGTGTGCCGTCCGGCTCGCGCTTGAGCGAACGCGTCTGGTCCGGGCGGATGCGGTACAGGGCGATCTCCCGTTTGCAGTCTTTCTCCAGGTCCAGGTCCGCGGCATGAAGAAAACCCGGAGCCATCGCCAGCCAGGCGAACAACAACAGCATCTTTCCGGTCTTCATGCAAATCCGTCCTTCGTTTATTCCTGTTTTTCCGATACCGATGCGCCCCGGCCCGCGTGCCGGGAAACGCGCATATCTTAATATACTACGAAACTGCGGGATTTAAAGCGGAAAACGGGAGAAACCGCGCGGAAAAAGTGCGAAAGAAAAAAAGACTCTTCACTTGACGAATCGCCGAATCCGTGGTATACTAATCAGACCATTTTTTGCCACGACCAACCGGGAGCAGTCATGTCTACCAAACTTCGTTATCAGCGCGTTCTCCTCAAAATCAGCGGCGAAGCCCTCAAGGGCGACCGCGAATTCGGCTACGATCCCGCCGCGGTGGAAGCGGCCGTCGCACGCATCGCCGAAGCCCGCGAACTCGGCGTGCAGATCGCGCTCGTCGTCGGCGCCGGGAATATCTGGCGCGGCGGATCCGCCGTGGGCATGGACCGCGTGACCGCCGACCACATGGGCATGCTCGGCACCGTCATGAACGCCCTCCGCCTGAAAGACGCGTTTCAGAAGGCAAACATCCCGGTCAACATCCACGCTTCCGCCGACCTGCGGCCCTTCGCGCCGAGGTTCGACCGCGACGCCGCGCTGGACCAGCTTTCCCGCGGCGAGATCGTGATCTACGCGGGCGGCACCGGCTGCCCGTTCTTCACCACGGACACCACGGCGGCGCTCCGCGCGCTGGAATCGAACTGCCAGGCGCTCGTGAAGGCCACCAAAGTCAACGGCATCTACACGGCCGACCCGGTGAAGGACCCGACCGCGAAGAAATTCGACGAACTTTCCTTCAAACAGGCGATCGAGGGACACTACAAGATCATGGACGCCGCGGCGTTCTCCCTCTGCGCGGACAACAACCTCGCGATCGTGGTCTGCAAGTTCGAGGAACCCGGCGCGCTCGGACGCGTCCTGACCGGCGACTTCTCCGCCGGCACGATCGTCAGTTAATCGGATTCTCCCACTCAAAAAAACTTCGGCATGATCCCGCTCCTGTCAGCGGGCAAGGATTCTATTGTCCCCACGATTCCGCGTCGGGGATGACCTGTTCGAGGCGTTCCAGCAGGTCCATGCCGACGCTGTCGGGCCAGTCGCAGTTGTTGCGGAGGATCAGGATGGCGACGCGGGTGTCGAGGTCGATGCCGAAGAACGACGCCACGCCGAAGGTCATGCCGTAGCGGATGAGGCAGCGGTGCCCCGCGGGCGAATCGACGAGGTAGTAGTTGAAATGCACCTCGTCCTCCCCTCTCGGGCCGTCGAAGGGACGTTCGCGGTCCATGGCAAGGAAGCGTTCGCGGTATTTGCGGAGGCAGATCATCTGGTCGGACGCACTGGACCAAACGCCGCCCGCGGTGCGGAGACCTTCGCCGAGGTAGTGCGAGCGCACGTGGCGTCCGCGGAACCAGAAGAACGGGATGTCGCCGGAATGCGTCCCGGAGACGCGTTCCTCTTTGCCTTCGGGCGGACCGAACGAGGTGTCCTGCAATCCCCACGGGCGGATGATCGTGCGTTCCATGAGGTCGGGGACGGTCTCGCCGGTGATGGATTCCAGCGCGAGTCCGAGCAGGCCGTATCCGAGGTTGCTGTAACGGCTGCGCGGATGCGAGACGGCGGACCGGCATTCGGAGTTGGAGAGCGTTTCGAGCAGCCCCTCGCGCGTGCAGAAATTTTCGTACACGTTCGAGTCCCAGATTTCGGCGGAGATGACCGGCCAGAGGTTGGTAAGCGTGTAGCTTTCGCGCGGCAGGCCGGACCGATGCAGGAGCAGATCGCGGACCGTGATCGGATCGTATTCCGGCGGGAGTTCCAGTCCGGGACAGTCCTTCAGCGGCGTGTCGAGGTCGACCTGCCCGGTGCGCTCCAGCTCGGTCACCATTTCGAAGACCATGTTCTTCGTGAGGGAGCCGATCGGGAAGATGGTGCCGGGCATGAGCGTTTTCTCCGGGGCGAGCACATCGGACCGCCCGGAAACCGCCGTGAGCGCGGTGTCATCCGGCAGGATCACGCCGGCGACGATCCCCACGCTGCGCGTGTCGCGGATATAGTCGTCGGCGAAATCCTGAAGGAGCTGTTGGACTCCGGCTTCCGTCCGGGGGTATTCCCGGGGCGTGGAGCAGGCCGCCGCGAACAACGCGCAGAGAAGCGCCGCCGTCAGGGCGAGGGCGTGCGCGGCCCGCCGCCGGAAGCGGGGGCCGGAGTTTTCCGAGGTCAGCGGACCGGAGGGATTCATCCCTTGATGATCTGGGTGCCGACGCCGGTGTTCGTGAAGATCTCGAGCAGGAGCGAGTGCGGCAGGCGGCCGTCGGCCATGTGGACCTGGGTAACGCCGTTTTCGATGGCGTTGACGCAGCTGCGGATCTTCGGGAGCATGCCGCCGGAGAGGACGCCGGACTCGATGAGGCCGGGAACCGCGGAGGTGCGGATCTCGGAGATGAGCGTGGATTCGTCCTTCGGGTCGCGGAGCACGCCGGGGACGTCGCTGATGAAGACGAGCTTGCGGGCGTGGAGCGCCATGGCGATCTCGCAGGCGGCGAGGTCGGCGTTGATGTTGTACGGCTGCCCGTGGAAGTCCATGGCGAGCGGGGTGATGACCGGGATGATGCGGAAATTGAGGGAGTCGAGGATGGGACGCGCGTCGACGCCGATCACGCGGCCGACGAATCCGACGTCCGACTCCTCGCCGGAGATCGGATCGCGGGAGAGCATCTTCTCGCAGCGCAGGATCCGTTTGCCGGAGATCTGGGCGCCGATGCCGCCGGTTTTGAGGATGGCGTCGACGAGGGCGCGGTTGACCTGGTTGTGCAGCACGTCGTCGACGACCCCGATGGTCGCGGCGTCGGTGAAGCGGAGGCCGTTCACGAACTTCGTCTCGATGTTGAGCTCTTTGAGGCGGGCGGTGATCGCCTTGCCGCCGCCGTGCACGACGACGACCTTCATGCCGATGGCTTCGAGCAGGACGATGTCGCGCATGGTGCGCGCGGTGAGGTCGGGGTCCTCCATGGCGCTGCCGCCGAACTTGATGACGGCGACGGAGTCGCGGAACTGCTGGATATAGGGGAGCGCCTCCATGAGGACGTCCGCCTTGTGGATGAGATTTTCCTTATGGTTCGGATCCATGATGGGTTTCCTTGGTAGGTTCTGGCGGGATCAGGTGTGATAGTCCGCGTTGATCTTGACGTAGTCGTAGGTGATGTCGCTCGTCCACATGGTGTCGGACGCGACGCCCTCGCCGAGGTCGATGTGAACGGTGAAGCTGCCGGCTTTCATAAGCTCGGACAGCTCGGCCTCCGGGGTCCCGGCGTCCATGCCGCCGCGCACGACCGGCTTGTCGTTGTAGTCGAGCGAGACGTTCTCCGGGCTGAACTGCGCGCCGGAATACCCGGCGGCGGCGAGGATGCGTCCCCAGTTCGGATCGCAGCCGAACCAGGCGGTCTTGCAGAGCATGGAGTCGGCGATGGCCTTCGCGCAGATGTGCGCCTGGGCGGCGTCCTTCGCGCCAGTCACGAGGACCTCGACGAATTTCGAGGAGCCTTCTCCGTCCATGACCATGCCCTTGGCGAGCGTCTGCGTCACGTGGCGGAGCGCGTCGGCGAAGAGCTGCGCGGCCTCGGACCCGTCGTACGCGATCTTCGCGCCGGATTCGCCGTTCGCGAACAGCATGCACGTGTCGTTCGTACTCATGTCGTTGTCGACCGTGATGCGGTTGAAGGAGACGTCGACGGCATCGGCGAGGAAGTGCGTGAGGCTGACGTTGTCCGCGGCGGCGTCGGTCGTGATGAAGCAGAGCATGGTGGCGTGGGGCACGGCGGGGTACATGTGCGGCG
>JAFXUM010000185.1 GCA_017524965.1 Lentisphaeria bacterium
CCGGGGACGAAGATCATGGTCGGCATCCGCCCGAACGCCACGCGGCACCGTTTCCTGGAACTGCTGTCCACGCCCGACGTGGAGAGCGTGCTCCAGTCCTTCGATGCCGTGGCCGGGGACGCGTATTTCGTGAACGCCGGCCGCGTGCACTGCATTGACCCCGGCAACCTCGTGCTCGACATCCAGCAGAACAGCAACACCGACTACCTGCTGAACGACTGGGGACGCCCCGATCCCGATCAGGAGCTTCACGTCGAGGAGGGACTCCGCTGCGTCGACTTCATCGACCGTACCTCGGCGCGCATCACGGGCGTCAGCGACAAGGCCGCCCGCAACCGCAAATACGCGATCATCAACCGCTGTCCGCAGTTCCATTGCGACGAGCTCCGCCTCGCCGGAGACTGGCCGGACACGACCCGCGCCACGCGCAGTTTCCACCTGCTGACCGCAGTCAGCGGCCCGGTGGACGTGGAGGTCCGCGGCACGGTGACGACCATCCCGCGCTGCATGACCGCGCTTCTGCCCGCCGCGCTCGGCGACTACGTCATCCGCGTGAAGCCGTCCGCTCCGGTCACGCTGATCCGCACAACGCATTAATCCTCTTTCCCATATCAACCTCGTTTCTGCTTCATGAAAATCCAATGCCTTACCCGTCTGGCGGATTCGTTCCGCGCCTCGCGTTCCCTTGATTCCTCGTTCGAGATCCCGTGGGAGCCGTGTCCCGCCGGGATGAACGGCGACCTGACCGTGAACTGCTTCCGCCTCGCGAAGGCGCTGAAGAGCGCGCCGGACGCGCTGGCCGCCGAGACCGCCGAGCTTCTGATGAAGGACCCCGACGTGGTCTCCGCCGAAAAGATCAAGGCGTTCGTGAACATCACGCTCAAACCCGCCGCGCTGTTCCGCGATTCCGCCGCGGACGTGAAGGCGCTCCTCGCCGACGTGCCGTTCCCGGAGGGCGCACGCCGCAAGATCCTCATCGAGTTCTCCGCGCCGAACACGAACAAGCCGCAGCACCTCGGCCACGTCCGCAACAACTGCATCGGCATGACGCTCGCCAGCGTGATGGCGCGCGCCGGGCACACGGTCGTGCCCGTCAACCTCATCAACGACCGCGGCATCCACATCTGCAAGTCCATGCTCGCGTACAAGCTGACCGGAAACGGCGTCACGCCGGAACAGGCCGGGATCAAGGGCGACCACTACGTCGGCAATTTCTACGTCAAGTTCAACCAGATGCTGTCCGACGAGGTCAAGGAGCTGAAGGCCGCGCACCCCGAATTCGCTGACAAGTCATCCGACGACCTCTTCCTTGAGACCGAACTCGGCAGGCAGGCGCAGGAGATGCTCCGCAAGTGGGAAGCCGGCGATCCCGAGGTCCGCGCCCTCTGGACCACCATGAACAAGTGGGTCATCGACGGATTCAACCAGACGTACCGCCGCATGGGCGTGCATTTCGACAAGACCTACCTCGAAAGCCAGACCTATCTACTCGGCAAGGACGTCATCGCCGACGCCCTCGCGAAGGGCATCTTCGGCAAGCGCGCGGACGGCGCGGTCACGGTCGACCTCGGCAAGCTCGGCGAGAAAGTGCTTCTCCGCAAGGACGGCACCAGCGTCTACATCACGCAGGACATCGGCACCACGATCCTCAAGCACGAGGAGCACCACCCGGACACCATGGTCTGGGTCGTCGGCGACGAACAGAACCTGCATTTCCGCATGCTCTTCACCATCCTCGGCCGCCTCGGCTACGCCTGGGCGGACAGCCTCTACCACCTCTCCTACGGCATGGTCAACCTGCCGTCCGGCCGCATGAAGAGCCGCGAGGGCACCGTGGTCGACGCGGACGACCTCTTCGACGAGATGCACTCCCTGGCGAAGGCGGCGGCGATGGAGCGCGTGAAGGAAGGCGAGGAACCGCCCGCCGACCTCGAAGCGCGCAGCGAGATCATCGGCATGGGCGCGCTGAAGTTCATGCTGCTGAAGTTCAACCCGAAGACCACGATCATGTTCGATCCGCAGGCGTCGCTGAAATTCGAGGGCGACACCGGCCCATACGTGCAGTACGTCTGCGCCCGCATCAACTCCATCGTCCGGAAATGCAAAGACGCCGGAATTGAGTTCGATCCCGCGTCCGTCGACTGGTCGCTCGCGGATTCGCCGGAGGAAAAGGCGCTCGCCGTCGCCTCGCTGCGGTACGCCGACGCCATCCGCTCCTCCGCCGACAAGATGGACTGCTCCATCCTCGTGAACTACCTGCTCGACCTCGCGAAGCTCTTCAACCGTTTCTACCGCGAAAAGCAGGTGCTGAACGCCGGCGATCCCGCGGTCCGCACGATGCGCCTGGCGCTCTGCTTCGCCGTGCGCGACATCCTCGCGGACGGCCTCGCCGCCCTCACGATCGGCATCCCCGACGCCATGTGATAACACGGGGCGCGCGCCCCGTCCGAAAGGCCTGCCATGCCGAATCTGCTGTCCGTCGTGATCCCGGTCTTCAACGAAGAGAGGACCGTCGCAACCATGCTCGACCGCGTGGCGGCGGCGCAGACGTCCGATCTCCGGCTGGAACTCGTGATCGTGAACGACGGTTCCACGGACCGTTCGGCCGAGCTCATCCGCGCCTGGATCGAAGCGCATCCCGGCGTGCAGTCCATCTTCATCGAAAAGGAGAACGGCGGCAAAGGCTCCGCCGTGAAACGCTCGATCCCGGTCACGTCCGGCGAGGCTGTCATCATCCAGGACGCCGACCTCGAATACGACCCGCGGGACTATGCCTCCTGCGCCGCCCCGGTCTTCAGCGGCGAGTGCGAGGTGGTGTACGGCTCGCGCGAGGAGAGCAACCGCAACCGTATCTATTCGTCGCCGCTGTACTACCTCGGCGCGCTCAGCCTCACGTTCCTGATCGACCTGATGTTCAACGCGAACCTCACGGACGAGGCGACCTGCTACAAGACATTCCGGGGAGGACTGATCCGGGCGCTGGCGGAGGACCTGGAGGGCGACGGCTTCGAGTGGGAGCCGGAGATCACGGCGAAGCTGCTGCGCCTCGGCATCCACCCGTACGAGGTGCCGGTCGCCTATTATCCGCGCAAGCCCTCCGAAGGAAAAAAGATCCGGTTCCGCGACGGTCTGCTGTCGATCTGGACCGCCTACGAATGGCGGTTCCGCAGCGTGAAGCCGATGCAGGAGCGCGTCGCCTCGCTCTCCGACGTCGACGAGGAACACGTCCGGCACGTGAAATACGCGCAGGGGGCGCTTCTGCTGACGATGCTGCTTGCCATGATCCCGGCCGGCGAGTTCGCGCCGTCGCGCCTCGGCTATGTGGCCGCCGCCGGGCTGGTCTACCTGTCGGCCCGTCTGTATCAGTCCTGGAAAATGGCGTTTCTGTGGAGTGTGCTGACCACGGCCATGCTTGATCTTTTCCTGCCCGCGTCGTGCGAGGGCCTGATCCGTTCGATCATGTCGGGCGGGACGGACTCCCTGATCGGCGCGCTGAACCTGACCGTGTACCGGGGACTCGGACTCGACCTGTTCTTCCCGTACGCCGACCCGGCGTCGCTCGCTCTGGCCGGATTCTGCCTTCAGATGTTTTTCTACCTCAAATTCGCGGCGTGCGGATTCGTGCTGTTCTTCGTGACATCGATCTTTTTCTGCTGGGCCACGGCGCTGCTCATGCCGCAGAACATCTGGTGGATGATCCCGGCGCTCGCCGGACTTCTGCTCCAACGCGGCAACAAATTCCGCGTGATGGGCGCGGTCGCCGCCGCGGTCCTCCTGCTGTGCCTGATCCCCGCCGCCGTCTGGCTGGACTGGTCGCCGTTCGTCCCGGCCGTCTGCACGAACCTGACGCGCCTGATGCTGTGGATCGCGTTTCCGCTTGCGGCGGCGGCCTCCGTTCCCCTGGTTTCCCTGCTGAAACTGCGATCCGGCCGTCTGCTCCCGTGGACGATCTTCCTCGGTTTCCTGCCATACTTCGCCGTCTGCCCGCCGTTCCTGTTTCCGTTCCTGGCGGCGTTCCGGGCGAGGCCGTCCCGGTTCAAGCGGATGTGATCTTTCCGCATTTGCGGCTCCATCGCGGTCCGGCTGCGGATGCGTTTTCCGCGCCGCGGGAGAAAGTTTTTTGCTTTAAATATAAGAAACGCGCTTGATAAGCATGGCGAGGCGGGGTATATTAAGGGAGCATTTTTTTTACAGAACCCCGAAAGGATTTGTCATGATTCATCCCACTGCGATCGTATCTCCCGACGCCCAGATCGGCAAAAACGTCGAGATCGGGCCTTATGCCGTCATCGAAGACAACGTGAAGATCGGCGACAACTGCTATATCGACGCCCACGTCAAGATCTGCCGTTATACCACCATCGGCTCCGACTGCTGCATCTACATGAACGCGCTGGTCGGCGCGGAGCCGCAGGACCACCGGTTCTACCGCGGGCTCGTCTCCTACTGCGAGATCGGACACCACACGGTCATCCGCGAGTTCGTCACGATCCACCGGCCGCCGTTCGAACAGCTGAAGACCATCGTCGGCAACTACGTGCTGCTGATGGCGTTCGTGCATGTGGCGCACGACGTGGTGATCGGCGACCACGCGACCATCGCGAACCACACGCAGCTCTCCGGCCACGTGCAGGTCGGCGACGGCGCGGTCATGAGCGGATTCGTTATGGTCCACCAGTTCTGCCGCATCGGCTCGCTGGCGATGATCGCCCCGACCTCCCTCATCGGACAGGACATCCCGCCGTTCTGCATGCTCCGCGAAACGAACTACATCTGCGGCCCGAACACGATCGGCCTGCGCCGCGCGAACATCAGCCCGGACACCCGCCTCGCGATCCGCCGCGCGATCAAGATGTTCTTCTTCGAGGGGCTGAACAGCCCGCATGCGCTGGAGCAGATCGAGAAGACGATCCCGAACTGCCCGGAAGTCGAGCTGTTCGTGAACTTCATCAAGCAGTCGAACCGCGGCATCATGCCCGGCAACCCGAAGTACACCGGCGTGAACGACGACGTGCGCGACGCCCTCGAATCCGGCGCCACCGCGCCGCGCGGCTGATCCCCGCCCGGAACCATCAGCCGGTTTCCCCGCCTCGCGAATGATGCGGCCGGAACCGGAGAAAGCGACCGGACCATGAAGAAAACGACGAGAATCCTGTTTGCACTGTGCGCGCTTCTGCTCCTCGGCGCATGCTCCGCCGAACCGGGCGTCCAGCACGAGTTCGACGAGACGAAGTATTTCCAGAAGATCACGGCGAAAATGTCGCTGGAGCACGGTTATCTGCGCCTCGACTACACGCTCGGCGTGCCGAACCAGACGATGACGTTCCTGCTCAAAAATCAGGACGTTTCGGTCGTCGCCGTGGAGGAGTGGTACATGAACGAGACCGACAACATCCGCCTGTACTACGCTTTCTGCGAACCGGGCAAGTCCGGCGAGATCAAAGAGGACGAATGGAAGCTCGCCTGGCCCGACGTGAATCCCGGCGAAACAGTCCGGAAAACCCGTCCGCGCCGCTCCGCGCTCGTCCTCCAGCCGAACAACAGCGCCCTGATCGACGTGCCGCTGACGTTCCTGGAGCACGTCGAGCCGCCCCGGCGCAAAGCCCGCTACACCGTCGCCCTCTGCGCCCAGATCGCCCTGAACACGCTCCAGACGAAATCCGAGGTGTTCGAGATCACGGTCTTCCCGAAGACGAAAGACGTCGAGATCGAATGAAAACGCCGTCCGGCGGCGAACGAAAGAAGCAAGCATGCCTGAACTGACGCAATACCCTGAGACCGGAAAACATCTCCAGCGGTTCTGCGGAGACACCATCGAATTCGTACTCACCGGCTCCGAACCCGTTACCGGACGCGCATTCCTCTGCACCAACCTCGGAAACGCCGCCATCCGCCGCGACGAGATCATCCGTCAAACCGAACAGCGGCTGACTCCGATCGGGCAGGACTGGAACAACATTCCGATGCAGCGGACCGACGAGTATTCGTTCCGCGTCCGGCTGGCGCTGTCCGAAGTCGGCCATTTCGAATGCAAATGCGGCATCGTGGACGAGGACGGCAACACGGCGTGGGCCAGAGGCGACAACGTGCATCTGAACGTGATCTCCGCCGACTACTGCGCCTCGAACACCGTCTACTGCGCCTTCGTCCGCCAGTTCGGCGCGAACAAGGCGCGTTCCGGCTCGGCGCTGCCGGACGGAGTGACGCAGGAAGGCATCGACACGCTCGACGGCGCCGGATACTCCGTGATCCCCGCCGGCGGGACGTTCCGCGGCCTCATCCGCGAGCTCGACCACATCGTCGGCCGCCTGAAATGCCGCATCATCCATCTGCTCCCGGTCAACCCGGTCCCCACGACCTACGCCCGCATGGGGCGTTTCGGCAGCCCGTACGCCTCGCAGGACTTCACCGCGGTCGACCCCGCGCTTGCCGAGTTCGACACGAAGGCGTCGCCGCTGGAACAGTTCTACGAGCTGGTCGACGCGGTCCACCGGAAAAACGCCTGCATCTTCCTCGACATCGCCATCAACCACACCGGCTGGGCGTCGAAGCTCCAGGAGGAGCATCCCGACTGGTTCGTCCGGAAAGAAGACGGCACGTTCGTCTCGCCCGGCGCGTGGGGCATCACCTGGGGCGACCTGATCGAGCTCGACCACAAGAACCCGCCCCTGTGGCGCTACCTCGCGGACGTCTTCCTGACCTGGTGCCGCCGCGGCGTCGACGGATTCCGCTGCGACGCCGGATACATGATCCCGGAGGCCGCGTGGGAATACATCATCGCCATGGTGCGCCGCGAATTCCCGGACACGATCTTCCTGCTCGAAGGACTCGGCGGCGCGCCGGAAGTCACGCAGGCGCTGCTCGACCGCGCGAACATGGACTGGGCGTATTCCGAGCTGTTCCAGAACTATTCCCGCGACCAGATCGAAGGGTACCTGAACTACGCCTGGAACGAATCCAGCTCGAACGGCATCATGATCCATTACGCCGAGACCCACGACAACAACCGTCTGGCCGCCTCCGGCGAACGCTACGCGATGCTCCGCACCGCGCTGAGCGCGCTGGCGTCCTCCTGCGGCGCGTTCGGGTTCACCAACGGCGTGGAGTGGTTCGCGAAGGAAAAGGTCGACGTGCACCGGGACAGCGCGCTGAACTGGGGCGCGGAACCGAACCAGACCGACTTCATCGCCCGCCTCAACACCATCCTCGCCCTGCATCCGGCGTTTTTCAACGGCGCTTTCGTCCGCTGCATCGACTCCGGTTCCCCGGACGCCGTCGTGCTGATCCGCACCAACCGCGACGCGGAGCATTTCATCCTCGCCGCCATGAACCTGAGCTGCGACCGCACCACGACCGTCGAATGGGACATCAGCTACGCCAGATTCACGCGGGAGAAGATGACCGACCTCATTTCCGGCCGCCGCATGGACGTGTTTTTCCGCGGGCATAAATGCAGCCTGCCGCTTTCGCCCGGCCAGGCCGTCTGCCTGACCCCGGAACCCGAATGGCTCCCGAAGATCGAAAGAGCCGCCGCGGGAGGGCGTCTGGAATACGACCATTTGGAGGAACAGCAGGCCGCCGCGCTCGTGCTCACCGCGCTGACCGCGAAACGCGGGACCCCGGTCCTGACGGACGACGACATCCCCGCGCTCACGCGCCGTCTCCGCGAATCGCCCGAAGGCTTCCTGCAGGAGCTTTTCGACGACCGCCCGGAGATCCCGTATGTGGTCTGGAACTGGCCGGCGGACCTCCGCCGCGAGATCATCATCGCGCCCGGACGTTCGATCCTGGTGTCCGCGCCCGTGCGCTTCCGGTTCTTCATCTCCCGCCCCGACGACGGCCGCGTGATCGCTTCGGCGCGTTCGATCTCCTGCTCGGACGGACGGTTCGTCTCCATCGTGCCGCCGCTGCCCGTGCCGGACAAGCCGACCGAACAGAAGGTATCCATCTTCGTGTCCGAGGGCGACGAGCTCCGCCGCGACAGCGCCGTGCTGATGCTGATGCCGCGCGATGTCGACAAGGCCGTCGTTTCCCTCACCCGCGACGAATTCTTCATGAAGGGACGGACGTTCCTTCAGGCCAACGGACGCGGCGCCGCCGTGCATTCCTGCATCGAGTCCGGGCGTCTGCTCAGCCGCTACGACGCGATCCTGCTTGCGAACCTGCACCCGGAGATCCCGGTCGACCGCCACATCATGTGGCGACGCTTCCGCATTTGGATGATCTATCGCGCCAGACGCCAGCAGATCACCTGCGAAATGATCGACCGGTTCCACATCTCGTCCGACGGCGGCGCGGTGTGGGGCTTCAAGGTCCCTGTCGGCAATGCCCGCGTGGTCGGTCTCACGCTCAAACTTTTCATGATCCCGGAACGCAACGCCGTCCGGGCGTCGTTCCAGCGGTACGCCTGCACGGGAGCCGGCGAGACGATCGCCGACGCCGAGCCGGTGCATCTGCTTATCAGCCCCGACCTCGAAGACCGCAATTTCCACTGCCTGACCAAAGCCTCCGAGGGGCCGCAGGATTCGTTCCCCGCCGCCGTGAGCGAGATTCCGCGCGGATTCGTGTTCAAACCCGCATCCGACCGCATCTTCCGCATGACCGCTTCCGTCGGCACGTTCCGCCGTTCCGACGAGTGGTCGTACATGAACTACCAGGAGAACGAAGCGGAGCGCGGCCTCGATCCGAACTGCGACCTGTACAGCCCCGGCTATTTCAAGTGCGAACTGAGCGGCAACGACACGCTGCACCTGATCGGGCAGATCCTGACAAGCGAAGACGAGCCGAAGATACCGGCCGTGCCGGAGTAAAAGCCGTGCTACGAACAGATGAGCGACGACCTCCAGACTGTCATGCTGAACAGCCTGAAGGCGTTTATCGTGAAGCGCGGCGGCCTGAAGACCGTGATCGCCGGGTATCCGTGGTTCCTCGACTGGGGCCGCGATACGCTCATTTTCGTCCGCGGTCTGATCGCCGAACCGGTGTTCCACGAGGACGTCAGGCAGATCCTGGTCCAGTTCGCTTCGCTCGTGAAGGACGGGACCATCTGCAACATGATCTCCGGCACCGACACCGGCAACCGCGACACCTCCGACGCCCCGCTGTGGCTCTTCATCGGCGTGCGCGACATGTGCGCCGCGCTCGGCAACCGAGATTTCCTGAAGACGAAGGTCAAGGACCGCGGAACACTGCTCGATCTGCTCGTCGAACTTGCCGAAGGACTCGTCAAGGGTACGCCGAACGGCATCGCCTGCGACGCGGAAAGCGGCCTCATCTTCAGTCCGGCGCACTTCACCTGGATGGACACGAACTACCCGGCCGGAACGCCCCGCGAGGGCTATCCGGTCGAGATTCAGGCGCTCTGGTACGCTTCCCTGCGGTTCCTCGCCGATTCCCTCCCCGAAAAGAAGGCCGCCCGCTGGGCGGAGCTTGCGGAACGCGTCCGGGAATCGTTCCTGAAGTACTTCCCGCTGAAGGACGAGGGATTCCTCTCCGACTGCCTCCACTGCAAGCCGGGCACTCCGGCGTCGAAGGCCGAACCGGACGACCATCTCCGCCCGAACCAGCTGCTCGCGATCACGCTGGGGCCGGTCGAGGACAGAAAGCTGCGCCGGAACATCCTCCTCAACACCTCCGAGCTCCTCGTGCCCGGCGGCATCCGCAGTCTGGCGGACCGCCCGGTCAAATACCCGCTTCCGGTCTACGGCGCGGACGGCAGGCTGCTGAACGATCCGAACCACCCGTACCAGGGGCATTACCGCGGCGACGAGAACACCTGCCGCAAGGTGGCGTACCACAACGGTACGGCGTGGACCTGGCAGATGCCGCTCTTCCCGGAGGCGTACTACATCACGCACGGACCATTCGGACGCGCCACCGCGATCAGCCTGCTCGCCTCCATGGCGGTCCAGCTGGACAACGGCTGCATCATGCACATGCCGGAGATCCTCGACGGCGATTATCCCCACAAGCCGCGCGGCTGCGACGCCCAGGCGTGGGGCCTCTCCGAATACTACCGCGTCTGGAAACTCCTTCACCCCGACTCAAAATCCACCGGAAAAGACCATGAATGACCTGACCCGCATCCGCAATTTCTCCATCATCGCCCATATCGACCACGGGAAGTCGACGCTCGCCGACCGCATGCTCGAGATCACCCACACGGTCGAGAAGCGCGACCTCGTCCACGCCCAGCTCCTGGACGCCATGGACCTGGAGCAGGAACGCGGGATCACCATCAAGTCCCATCCCGTGCGCATGCTCTTCACCGCCTCGGACGGGCTCGAATACGAGCTGAACCTCATCGACACTCCCGGCCACGTGGATTTCTCCTACGAAGTGAGCCGTTCGCTCGCCGCCTGCGAGGGCGCGATCCTCGTGCTCGACGCCACGCAGGGCGTGCAGGCGCAGACCGTCGCGAACGTGAACCTCGCCATGCGCCACAACCTCTTCATCATCCCGATCATCAACAAGATCGACCTCGCCGCCGCCGACCTGCCGCTGTGCTACAACCAGCTTGAGGAGATACTGGCGATCCCGCGCGAGGAGGTTCTGCTGGTGTCCGCGAAGGAGGACACCGGCGTGCCGGAACTGCTCGAAGCCATCGTGCAGCGCGTGCCGCCGCCGAAGAAGCCCGCCGAGGACGGCACCGCCGCGCTGATCTTCGACTCCATCTACGACGCCTACCGCGGCGTGGTGACGTACGTCCGCATGTTCAACGGCAGCCTGTCGCGCGGATGCCGCCTCAAAATGTTCAGCACCGGCCTCGAAAGCGAGATCAAGGAGGTCGGCGTCTTCACGCCCGAGATGAAGCCCATGCCCGAGCTCGAAGCCGGAGACGTCGGCTACATCATCCCGAACCTCAAGTCGCCCGCCGACGCGAAGATGGGCGACACGATCACCGACGCCGCCGCGCCCTGTGCCGAGCCTCTGCCCGGATTCCAGGACGTGAAGCCGATGGTCTTCAGCGGCATCTACCCCATCGACACCGCCGACTACGAACAGCTCAAGTTCAGCATGGCGAAGCTTCAGCTCAACGACCCGGCGTTTCATTACCAGTCCGAAACGTCCGCCGCACTCGGGTTCGGGTTCCGCTGCGGATTCCTCGGACTCCTCCACATGGAAATCGTGCAGGAACGCCTCCGCCGCGAGTACAACATGGACATCATCGCCACCTATCCGAGCGTGATCTACCACGTGTACCTCCGCAACGGCGACATGCTGAAGATCGACAACCCGGTGCACCTGCCCGACCCGTCCGAGATCGACCACATCGAGGAGCCGCTCATCAACGCCCACATCATGTCCCCCACCGAGTACATCGGCGACATCATGAACCTCGTGATGAACAAGCGCGGCATCTGCACCGACACGGAGAGCATCGACGCCAACCACGTGATGATCACCGCCTGCATCCCCATGCACGAGATCCTGATCGACTTCCACGACCGCCTCAAATCCATCACGCGCGGCTACGGCAGCCTCGACTACGAACCGGCGGGCTGGCAGACCGAAAAGCTCGTCAAGCTCGACATCCTCGTGAACGGCGAGCCGGTCGACGCCTTCGCCAGCATCGTCCACGCCGACCACGCCTACGCGCGCGGCCGCGAGATCGCCGAACGCCTCGCCGAGGTCATCCCACCGCAGATGTTCCAGATCGCCATCCAGGCGGCCGTCGGCGGCAAGGTCATCGCCCGCGAGACCGTCCGCCAGCTGCGGAAAAATGTGCTGGCGAAGTGCTACGGCGGCGACATCACGCGCAAGCGCAAACTGCTGGAAAAACAGAAGGAAGGCAAGAAGCGCATGAAGCAGATCGGGCGCGTCAATATCCCGCAGGAGGCGTTCATCGCCGTCCTGAAGAACAATGAACAGTGAGGCGTCCGTGAACTTCCTGCAGACACTCTGGCTGAAACGCTCCAACCGCAAGCTCCACCGCGACATCGTCTCGTCCGTGCGCCATACGCTGGCGGAGGACGACGATATCCTGTCGGACGAGGAGAAGGCGCAGCTCGGGGAGTTCGTGAAGGCCGCCGACGAGGCGAAGGCGAATCCCGATCCCGCCGCCTGCGCCGAGGCGCTGAAGACCGTCTCCGGGGAGTATACCGAGTATTCCGGCAGGGCAACGTTCCGGGCGTGGATGTGCTCCGTGCTGGACGTGCTCGCCGTGGCGTTCGGCGTGGCGTTCGGACTGCGCGCGCTGTTCATCCAGCCCTTCCAGATCCCCACCAGCAGCATGCAGCCGACCCTCTTCGGCATCCACTACATCGACCGCGAGGCGTCCGAACCGTACCGGAGCAAGCTCGTGAAATTCTTCACCCCGCTCGGTGCGTCCGACGCGAAGATCGTTGCGCCCCGCGACTTTTCGATCATGGATTCCGACCCGGTCCCCGTCGTTCGTCCGTGGCTCTCGCTCATCCCGTCGCTGCTGCATCCCGGCGATTTCTACCGCACCGGCTCCATCCTGCGCTTCGGCGGCGAAAACTTCCTGGTCCCCGGCCAGGAACCCCGCGACAACATCTTCCGGTATCTGCCGGAGGACCCGCGGACGCGCCCGTACCGGGAAGGCGAAACGGTCTTCGACGGCTGGCTGTCGTCCGGCGACCATCTTTTCGTCGACCGCCTCTCCATCCACTTCAAGCCGCTCAAACGCGGCGAGGTGTTCGTGTTCAACACCGAGGGGCTGTACTCCTCGCACGGGACGCCCCTGACCGGCTACTACTACATCAAGCGCCTCGCCGGACTGCCCGGCGACACGCTCCGCATTCAGGACGGACACCTCTACATCCGCCCGAAAAACGAAAACACGTTCCGCCCGGCGGAATGGTTCAATCCGGCGTTCTGCAAGATCTATTCCGGGCTGGGCGGCTACCAGGGACACCTCGGCATGGGGCGTCTGGAGGAAAACGTGGAGTTCACCGTGCCCGACGACTGCTGTTTCGCGCTCGGCGACAACACCGCGAACAGTCTGGACAGCCGCGACTGGGGCCCGCTCCCGATCAAAAACATCATCGGGCGCGCCTGCTTCGTCTTCTGGCCGATCTCGCGCCGCGTCGGCGGCATCGACAGCCGGGACCCGCTTCAGGTCCCGACCGTGTATCCGCCGAGCTCCACGCAGCCGACGGCGATGAATCTGCAGTAAAATGCCCATTGTCCGGCGGTCTTTCCGGCGTTTTTTCCCGGCAATCTTCAAAAAACTCAAAAAAACTCAAAAAAAGTGCTGTTCAGCTGTTGATTTTTGCGCGGAACGGGGCTATAGTATCGTAGATTTCAGAGACCGGATATGATTGTTCGGCGAAAAACAGTCGCAAGACGTTTGAAATCAGCGAGATGCTTTTGATGTTGTGTTCCGCCGCGCGGCGGACGCGATTCGGAGATCCCGCTGTTTCAAGGACTTTCGTCCGGCGTCCGGTCTTAAAACTTCAAATTTGAATTGGAGCAGAAAACAGTCATGAAAGAAATTTTCACGGACGGCATTGCCGACATCTTTTTTTCCCGCGGACTGATCTCTATCGACTTCTACCACCTCGAGGTGGAAGGCGCCTCGAAGCCTCAGCGCGTTCCTTTTTTCCGTCTTACGCTTCCCACGACCGGGCTTCTTGACATGCGTAATTTGTCCAAGTCTGTGCTTGACCATCTTATTGAGGTTGGCTATTATAAGAAACTTGCTCAGGCGGGTGAGACGAAAAATGCTGCCGCACCCGCCGCCGCTGAAAAGAAAGTCGAAAAGAAAGCGGAAAAGAAGGCTGCCCCTGTGAAGAAGGCCGCTCCTGCTCCCGCTCCCGCGAAGAAGGCGGAAGCCAAGCCTGCGGCAAAACCTGCTCCGGCCCCTACGAAGAAGGTGGAAACCAAGCCCGCCGCGAAACCCGCTCCGGCCCCTGCGAAGAAGGCGGAAGCGAAGCCCGCCGCGAAACCGGCTCCGGCCCCTGCGAAGAAGCCGGAAGCGAAGCCTGCCGCGAAACCGGTGCCCGCTCCTGCGAAGAAGGCGGAAGCCAAGCCCGCCGCTCCCGCGAAGAAGGCCGCTCCCGCGCCCGCTCCTGCCCCTGCGAAGAAAAACGCGGCAAAGGGAAAGAAGAAATAATCCGGAGGTTTCCCCCTCCTTACGGAAAAACGTGCGCCGTCTCCGTTTCCGCCGGATCCGTCCGGGGGATTCATGGATGACGGGGCACGTTTTTTTGTCGGGCGTCGCCTCACGCGCATGCGTTTCGCGCGCGAGCGCGTTTTTTGCAAATAAAAGCTTGACAAAGGGGGGATTCCGTAGTATATTAAAAGAATATAATTCTCCCAAATCATACACAGCTTTAAGCTACACTTAACCCAAACCAGCAAAGGAAAACTCAAATGCCGGGCAAAATCAACACTCAGGACGGCAACTACGCGGCCGCGTACGTTGCTTATGCGTTGAGCGAAACCGCCGCGATCTACCCGATCACTCCTTCGTCCACCATGGGCGAATGGGTCGACCAGTGGGCCGCCGAAGACAAGAGAAACATCTGGGGCAAGCAGGTCTCGGTCGTCGAGATGCAGTCCGAAGCGGGCGCCGCCGGCGCTGTTCACGGCTGTCTTGCCGCCGGGTCCCTCACGACCACCTACACGGCTTCCCAGGGCCTCCTCCTGATGATCCCGAACATGTACAAGATCGCCGGTGAACTCCTCCCGACCGTCTTCCATGTCACGGCCCGTTCGCTCGCCTGCCAGTCCCTCGCGATTTTCGGCGACCACTCCGACGTGATGGCCTGCCGCAACACCGGTTTCGCCATGCTCGCGGCCGCCAGTGTCCAGGAAGAAATGGACCTCGCGCTCGTCGCCCACCTCTCCACCTACAAGGCGAAAGTGCCGTTCCTCCAGTTCTTCGACGGTTTCCGCACCTCCCACGAAGTGCACAAGTTCGAAGAGATCCCCTACGAGGACATCGCCAAGCTCGTCGAGCCCCAGTACATCGAAGAATTCCGCGCCCGCGCTCTCCGTCCCGAAAAGCCCGTCTGCAAAGTCGGCGCCCAGAACGGCGACGTTTACTTCCAGGGCCGCGAAACGGTCAACAAGTTCTATGAAGCCTGCCCGGCCATCGTCCAGGAAAAGATGGACGCCGTCGCGAAGGTCACCGGCCGTTCCTACCACCTGTTCGACTACGTCGGCGCCGAAGACGCCACCGACGTGATCGTCTCCATGGGCTCCAGCTGCGAAGCCATCGAAGAGACCATCGACTACCTGAACGCCAAGCGCGGCACCAAGTACGGCCTCGTCAAGGTCCGCCTCTACCGTCCCTTCTTCACGGAAGCCTTCCTCGCGGCTCTCCCGAAGACCGTCAAGCGCATCGCCGTCCTCGACCGCACCAAAGAGCCGGGCGCCATCGGCGAACCGCTCTACATGGACGTCAAGATCGCCGTCAACAACCCGGCCATCACCGTGATCGGCGGCCGCTACGGCCTCTCCTCCAAGGACTTCACGCCCTCCATGATCCTCGCCGTCTTCAAGCACCTCGAAAAGGGCGGCTTCCACGGCTTCACCGTCGGCATCGACGACGACGTGACCAACACCTCCCTCCCGATCGACGAGCACATCACGACCGAGCCTGAAGGCACCACCGCCTGCATGTTCTACGGCCTCGGCGGCGACGGCACCGTCGGCGCGAACAAGACCACCATCAAGGTCATCGGCCACCTCACGGACAAGGACGCCCAGGCCTACTTCGCCTACGACTCCAAGAAGTCCTTCGGCCTGACCTGCTCCCACCTCCGCTTCTCCGACAGCCCGATCAAGTCCACCTACCTGATCACCAGCCCGGACCTCGTGTCCTGCTCCACGGCCGCCTACATCGGCCGCTACGACCTGCTGAAGGGCCTCAAGAAGGGCGGCACCTTCCTGCTGAACAGCCACTACTCCGACGACGAAGTCTTCGGCCACCTGACCCGCGACATGCAGGAATACATCATCAAGAACGAGATCAAGTTCTACAACGTGAACGCCGAAGCCATCATCAAGAACATGCCCGGCCTCCGCGGCAAGGGCGCGAACACCGTCATGATGGTCGCCTACTTCAAAGTCTCCGGCATCGTCCCGTTCGACAAGGCCGCCGCCGAAATGAAGCTCCTCAACGCCAAGACCTTCGCCAAGAAGGGCCAGAACGTCATCGACATGAACAACTCCCTCGTTGATCTTGCCGCCGACGCCTGCCACGAGATCAAGGTCCCGGCCTCCCTCGACGGCGTCCCGCACGCCGAACACCTCAAGCTCATCCCGGACGATGCGGACGAGTTCACCAGGAAGATCATCGAGCCCAGCATGCGCAACAACGGCGACGCCATCCCCGTTTCCGCCATGTCCATCGACGGCACGCTCCCGACCGGCACCGCCTGCCTCGAAAAGCGCGGTTTCGCCCCGAAGGTCCCGCGCTGGGTCGCCGCGAACTGCATCCAGTGCGGCATCTGCGCGAACGCCTGCCCGCACGCCGCCATCCGCACGAAGCTCTTCCGTGACGAAGCCCTCGCTTCCGCTCCGGCCACCTTCACCACCAAGAACCCGGTTCCGGCGGTCGAAGGCCTCAAGTTCAAAGTCCAGGTCTTCATCGAAGACTGCATGGCCTGCGGCGTCTGCCTCGACCAGTGCCCGATCACC
>JAFXUM010000186.1 GCA_017524965.1 Lentisphaeria bacterium
AGTTCGGTCGAGGCGCGCGTGATGATCGGGACAAGGGCGTTCCGCAGCAGATGGATGCCGTATACGCGCGCCGGAGCCGCGCCCTTCGCCGACGCGGTCCGGATGTACTCGCGGCGGATCTCGTCGAGGAACACGGTCCGGTAGAAGCGCACGCCGCCGCCCGTTCCGGACACGATGCCGATGATGACGGGCAGCGCGAGGCAGCGCGGGCTGTCCCAGCCCCACACGGGGAAGAGGTTCAGGTAGTACGCGAGGAACCACTGGCCGAGGATGATGAGCACGAGGTAGCTGACGCTCATTCCGGCGACGGACAGCACCACGATCGCACGGTCCAGGATGCGGTCCTGAAACGCGCAGGAGACCATCGCCAGCACGATCCCGAGCAGGAGCTCGCCGAAGAAGATCGGGAGCATGATCATGAGGGAGGGCACCATGCCGCGCCACAGCTTGCCGCGGATGGACTCGTGCGTGAGGAGCGTATTGCCGAAATTGAAGAAGGACACGTAGGGGAAGCGCGAGGAGAACGTGACGAGTTCCTTGACGGAATCCAGCGCCTGCGAATCGTACCATGCGCGGTTCGGACGCTCGAATCCGGCGCGGACCAGCACGCAGTCGGGGGCGAGACCGGCGACCGTGAGCTCGTCGGGGGCGTCCGTCAGCTCGATCGCGGTTTCGCCGGACGCGAGCTCGATCTTCTGTCCCGCCACGCGGAAACGTCCCGAGCCGGAGAGGACGATGCGGTTTTTCGATTCTTTGTTGACGAACTGGCGTTTGAAGACGGCGGAGCCGGCGCCAAGGCGCAGGCCGTCCGGTCCGGCGGCCTTTTCCAAATCAACGTCTTTCAGCTCGATTCCGGGGAACTCGGTGTGTCCGCCGGTGAAGTCGGCGGCGGGGTACAGCTCGGTGACGCGCCACAGCCCGAAGAACAGCGGCTTGTCGCAGCCCATGGAGTCGCGCATCGCCTCCACGTCAGCGGCGGTCGGGTTCTTGCCGAGCAGAACGGCGGTCGGGTCGCCCGAGGACACCCGGAACAGGATGAACGTGACGACCATGATCCCGAGCAGGATCCAGATGGAGTACAGGATGCGCTTGACGATGTACCGGCCCATTCGGACAGCCTCGCGTCGGGTTCAGCGCCGGGGCGCAGGTTTGCGTCCGAAGACCGCCATGACCGCCTGCAGGTCCGCCCAGGCGTCTTTCTTCGCCGGGGGATTCCGCAGAAGGTACGCCGGGTGGTAGGTCGGCATGGCGGGGATGCCGTTGTAGTCCAGCCAGCGCCCGCGGAGCTTCGTGATACCTTTGAGGTTGAAAAGGTACAGCAGCGGCACCGCGCCGAGCAGCACGATCACCTTCGGATTCACCATGGCGATCTGGCGTTTCAGGTACGGCATGCACGCCGCCGCCTCGTCATCGGCCGGATTGCGGTTCCCCGGCGGGCGGCATTTCACGATGTTCGCGATGCACGTCTCCGTTTTGCGGTCGAACGTCATGGCGGCGATCATGCGCGACAGCAGTTCGCCCGCGCGCCCCACGAACGGCACGCCGGTGGCGTCTTCGTCCGCGCCGGGCCCTTCGCCGATGAACATCAGTTCGGCGTGCGGATTGCCGTCGGCGAAGACCATGTTGGTGCGGGTCTTCCCGAGGCCGCATTTCATGCACGCGGCACATTCCGTGCGCAGGGATTCCCATTCGGGCATGTCGGGCGCGTAGGCGGGCGGGACGCCCTGGATGTTCTGCGGCGGCGGGGCCTGAACCGGAGCGGGCGCGACCTGACGCTGAGGCCGCATGACAGGAGCAGGGACGGCGGCCCGAACCTCGGGGCGGGACCGTGCGGCGGCAAGAGGCGCGTTTCCGGCATTCCCGCGGATGGGGTGGAGAAAAACGTTCAGCGTCTCTTCGCTCATGGAGGTGTCGGCTCCGGTCTTTTCGCCTGCTTTCAGGCACTGGATGATCTCGTCGAAGATGTCGGGTTTTCTCATGGGGGCTGTCCTGTTCCGTCCGCTGGGGCCGATGGTTGCTGTTCGATGGTATAAAATACATCCGCCGAACATGTTTTTCAAGCCGTTTGCACTGGGAAAACGTCCCTTTTTCGATGCTTTTCTTCGTAAATGCCGGAATCGTTTTTTGAGGGACAAAGAATAAAAAGCAGGAAAAACACTCAAGTTTCAGTTAAAAGGAACTTGTTTTAACTGAAACTTGCGCGTATGCGCGGGAAAGAGTTTTCGACAGTTTTTGCATTTACTCACGGATGCACAAAGACAAATCAACAGCGCAGGATCAGATGATTCCTCGGATATGCCCTTCAAGTTTCGGATATACCCTTCAAGTTTCAGTTAAAAGGAACTTGTTTTAACTGAAACTTGCGCGTATGCGCGTGAGGCTGAAAATATCCCCATATCCCTGCATCCCCGTTTGCAAGCGCCTTTCCGCTGTTTCCCTGTGTGAGAGAAACGGTGTCTTTATATCAGCTGCATCTTCACGGACAACAGGATGCGTTCCGGGTCCGTGCCGTACAGGCAGTCGTTGCAATCCGAGCTTGCGGCGGGTCTGCAGCCGTGCCGGAGCCACTGGCGGAACTCGGTGTCGGCGGAGGACTCGTGCTGCCTCAGCCAGTCGGTGCAGAAGAGCAGCGTCTCGCGGGAGTCCGCCGAGCTCAGGAAACTCTGAAACTTCCGGTGCGCGCGCCAGTGCGGCTCGAATTCGATGTAGCGCGTGCGGATCATCATCAGTTCCTCCTGTTCGGAGAGGTCATGCAGATGGTCCTTGTGCCGTGTGAGCTCGGCGCCGAACCCTTTTTGAAGCGGATCGCACGTCACGGCGAACGATACCAGCTCGCGGCGTTCCCGGTCGATCTCGCGGAGCACGCGTGCGTAGTCGCGGACGTCCCGCGGGTCGACACTTCGCCCCGTATGAGCGTAAAACATAAAACCCTCCTTGTTTTTTTCCGGCATTCAATCCGGTTTCCCCTTTTTATCAATATGCCACGACCGGGCGGAAAATCAAGCGCCGGTCAGGATGTTTCCCCCTGATTTTTCAGAAAATCCTCCACCACGAGCCTGCTGTGCGCCAGGAAGAGCGGATCGAGCAGCAGGTCCAGGTCGCCCTCCATGAGCGCGGGGAGGTTGAAGATCGAAACCACGCCGAACCGGTGGTCCGTGACGCGGTTCTGCGGGAAATTGTAGGTGCGGATGCGTTCGCTGCGGTCGCCGGTGCCGACCTGCAGGCGTTTGCTGGCGGCCTGTTTCGCGGCCTCCTCGCTGCGCTGGATCTCCAGCAGGCGGCTTTTCAGGATGCGCAGCGCGATCTCGCGGTTGCGGATCTGGGAGCGTTCCTGCTGGCTCGCCACGACCAGCCCGCTCGGGATGTGCCGGATGCGGACGGCGGAGTCGGTCCGGTTCACGTTCTGGCCGCCGGGACCGGAGGAACGGAACGTGGAGACTTCGAGGTCCTCCGGGCGGATCGCGATGTCGTCGATCTCGCTCGCCTCGGGCAGGACGGAGACGGTCACGGTCGAGGTGTGGATGCGGCCGCCGGACTCCGTGACGGGGATGCGCTGGACGCGGTGGACGCCGCTTTCGTATTTCATGCGCGAGAAGATGTCCTCGCCGGAGAGGGAGAACATGACGCCCTTGAGGCCGCCGAGCTCGGAGTCCGACTGCTCCATCACCTCGCATTTCCAGCCGCGTTTCTCCGCGTAATGGACGTACATGCGGAAGAGGTCGCCCGCGAAGAGCGCCGCCTCCTCGCCGCCCGCCGCCGGTTTGATTTCCACGATGGCGTCGCGCGAGTCCGCCTTGTCCGGCGGCACGAGCAGCATCATCAGCGCCTGTTCCGCCTCGGACGCGGTCTTCTCCTGTTCGGCGAGATCGTTTTCGATGAGCGCGCGGAATTCGGGATCGTGCTCGGTTTCCAAGAGGCCGCGGTTCTCCTGCGCGGCGTTCAGCGCTCCGGTCCATCTGTCGTACGCGGCGAAGATGTTCTCCAGGCGCTGGTTCTCGCGCGCGAGCATGGAGGCGCGGGCGGGCACGGCGTAGACGCCGGGATCCGACAGCTCCGTTTCGAGCTTGCCGTGCCTGGCCTTGAACTGTTCGATCTGCCGTGTGAAATCTTCCGGGCGCATGAGACTGCGTTTTGTTCAAATCATTCCAAAAAACAAGCCCGGACTACGTTCGACAACGCGGGGTCCGGGCTGGCTGATCCGGCGATATGCGTGAAGGAATCGCCGTTCCGTCCGTTCGGGGAAACCGAATTACTTGGCGGGCTTCTGGTAGCGGCGGCGGAATTTCTCAACGCGGCCGGCGACGTCGACCAGTTTCTGCTTGCCGGTGATGAACGGGTGGCATTCGGCGCAGATGCCGACTTTCTGCTCTTTACGGGTGGAGTAGATGTCCCAGACTTTGCCGCAGGCGCAGATGACCTTCGCCGGACCATACGCGGGATGGATGGAATCTTTCATTTTTAACCTCATATATGTTGGATTTGTATTTGATTTCTGAGAAAAACGCGCTACTTTAAAGCAACACGGCAATTTATAATATACACCAACATGCGGAAAATGCAACTTCTTTTCGGAGAATCCTGACCTTTTTCTTTTCTGAACATCCCGTCCCGCCTCAACGGGCAGAACGGGTTTTACCCTTTTTCTTTACGGAAACCGTTTCCATGCTCTCCCATCCTTCCGAAAAACACAGTTTTCTTTGGCGCCTGCAGCCGATCCTCTCGCTGGCGATGGCGTTCCGCATGTTTTGTGCAATCATGGCGTTTCATGAGACGGATCGCCTGTTCAGGCCGGACAGTTGGGCGTATCTGCTTCCGGCATACGCGCTCGCCGAAGACGGCGCGATCAACAGTATTCCGGACAAATACCCCTACGAGTTATTTGACGATACCGACATCGACGGTTTGCGGGCGCCGGCGGTGCAGCGTCCGCCGGGATACATCTTCTTTCTGGCGGGGCTGAGGTTGCTTTACGGAGGACGGACTCCGAAGGCCTTCGCACTGATAGGATGCTTCCTGGATGCGTTGACGGTCATCCCGGTCGCGCTGGCGGGACGACGCCTCGCCGGACGCCGCGCGGGCTTTTGTGCGGCGGTCCTGTACGCGCTGAACCTGACCGCGCTGGCGAACGCGCCGCTGATCCTGGCGGATTCCCTGCTCGGATTCTTCTGTGCATGGCAGGTGTTTTTCTTTGTCCGGGCGTGGCGCACGAAACGCCTCTCCGATTTCCTCTTCGGCACGGTATTCGCCGCCGCCGCGACGCTCACGAAGCCGGTCAATCTCCCCGTTCTGCTGGGGCTGATCCCGTTCGTACTGGCTCCGGTCCTGATGCGTCCATGGCGGAAAGCCGCCTGCGCGTTCCTGCTGACGTTTCTCGTGTTCGGCGCGATGGTCGTGCCGTGGATGCTCCGCAACCAGTCCGTCGGCGCGGGATTCGTGCTCGACCGGAATTCCGGCATGACCGCGCGCCACAACACCGCCGCGATCCTCGCCCGCGTGAACGGCACGGACATCGAAACGGAACGCGCCGCACTGGCTGCCGAAGTCGTTGCGGAATTTACCGCGAAAAAGGTACAGTACAAGGATCAGTTCGAACTGGAACTGGCGCTGGACGACTGGTATCTGGCGCGTTACAGGAAAGCGATTCTCGAGCATCCGGGCGCGGCGGCGGCGACGCATCTTTTCCAGGTGTGGATCCTTCTGCCCGACCTGCCGTGTTTCCTTCAGGACCTCGGTCTGCGGACCGGGGAACGCGGCACGCTGGCGGTTTTGCGGAAAGACGGCGTCATGGCGGCGTTCCGGCACTACATGGACGGGAGTTATGCGGCGGCGTTTCTGGCAATGCCGTTTCTGCTGGCGACGGGTGTTCTCTACGTGCTGACGGCGGCGGGGGTGTGGATTTACCTGCGGCGGCGCAGATGGACCGTC
>JAFXUM010000187.1 GCA_017524965.1 Lentisphaeria bacterium
AAAAAGTTTTTTTCGTCCTCAAAACGGCGGCTTTTCCGCGGAAACCGAAGCCGGGATGATCCGGGGCCGGGTAACATTGCCAGGATCATAGTATATTCCATGACTCCCCCGGTGAATCTCTCCTGACGGTGGCGGAAACGGATCGTTTTCGAGGTTATCCGGAAAAAAACAGGCGAAAAATGCGAAAACTTAGTCGAAACTAATTTGACATCTTCAAAAAACGTGGTATAGTATTTACATGACAGCAAGAGTCCCGGGACCATTCCGCGGCGTTCCAGTGCGGATACGCCGTTGCTCCAAAGGGAGAGTGTGGAAAGGGGCCGGCGCGATGTTCGAACGCGCATTCGCGTGAAACGAGCGGAAACGCCGGTTAGGGTAACGCAGGTGCGGATCCGGTTTTCAGCCGGGTCCGATGGGTGGTTCCGGGACTTGTCTTTTATTCGGTTTACGATCGGTTTGCAGAGGCTTTGCCAGGATTCTTAAAGTTAGGAATGACAAACTTTCGGATTCAAAACCTATGATATATTCCACGAACAAAAAACAATCCGGAGAGTGTGAACTCAGATCACGCATGGTTCCGGAGCTTTCAAGAAAGGGGTTCTACAATGTCTGAGAAAAAGTGTTCCTGCGGATGCGGATGCGACGCCTCGAAGACGCCGGACTACCGCGTTCCGGTCGCGGGCGAGGAAATGACGCTCGACGAGCTTCCCATCGGTATGACCGCGACCATCGTGAAAGTCATGCCGAAGGCGCGCGGCCGCAAGAAATTCGCCGACGTCGGGCTGGTCCCCGGCACCGAACTTCTCATGGAGGCGCATGCGCCGTTCGGCGGCCTGATCCGCGTGAAGATCATGGAAACGAGCATGGCGCTGCACAGCGACGACGCCGCGAACATCGTGCTGAAAAAGGAGGCGTGACCGATGAAACAGCATTTCAGAGTCGCGCTCGCGGGCAATCCGAACTGCGGCAAGACCTGTATCTTCAACGCCCTCACCGGCGCGCGCCAGCACGTCGGCAACTACCCCGGCGTGACCGTGGAGAGCAAGAGCGGCAAGTTCACGCTGAACGGCATGGAGATCGAGCTGATCGACCTGCCGGGCGTGTATTCGCTTTCCTCGTCCTCGCCCGAAGAGGACGTCGTGTTTCAGGAGCTGACCAAGCCCGGGATCGACCTCATCATCGACGTGGTCGACTCGTCCATTCCGCGCCGCAGCCTCTACCTCACGACCCAGCTCGCCGAGCTCCATATCCCGATGGTTTTGGCGTTCAACATGAGCGACGACGCCCGCCGCAAGGGCTTCAAGTTCGACATCCCGAAGCTGGAGAAGTATTTCGGCTCTCCGATCGCGCAGACCGTAGGCAGCAAGATCGGCGGCGTGAAGCCGCTGCTCGACCTGCTCGCGAAGACGCTGACCGAGCTTGACGACCACGGCGTGCCCATGCTGACCTACGGCGAGGACATCGACGACGCGATCAAGGCGGTCGCGGACAAGATCGACTCGCTCAAGGTCGAAAAATACGCTCACATCCCGTCGCGCTTCTTCGCCATCAAGCTGCTGGAGCACGACACCGCCGCCATGCGCATCGAGGAATTCAAGCCCACGATGGACGAGGTGGAAGCCCAGATCGCGCACCTCTGGGAAAAGCACGCCATCGAGGCCGACACCTTCATGGCGGACCGCCGTTACGCCATGCTCGCCGGCGCCTGCCGCGACGCCATTTCCATGACGCAGGAACGCCGCCGCGAGATCTCCGACAAGATCGACGCCGTGATGACCAACAAGTACCTCGGCCTGCCGCTCTTCTTCCTCATCATCTACCTCACGTTCTGGTTCACGTTCACGCTCGCGGACCCGCTCATGGGCATCATCGAGGACGACATCTTCGGCACCCTGAACGACGCCGTGAAGGCTGCCTGGAACCCCGAAACGCTTCCGTTCCTGCGGTCGCTCCTCACAGACGGTGTGATCAGCGGCGTCGGCGGCGTGCTCGTCTTCCTGCCGAACATCCTCTTCCTCTTCTTCGCGATCGCGATCCTGGAGGATTCCGGCTACATGGCGCGCGCGGCGTTCGTCATGGACGGCATCATGCGCAAATTCGGGCTGCAGGGCCGCTCGTTCGTCCCGCTGGTGCTCGGATTCGGCTGCTCCGTGCCCGCCATCATGGCGACGCGCACGATTGAGTCCGAACGCGACCGCAAGACCACGATCATGGTCCTGCCGCTGATGAGCTGCGGCGCGCGCCTGCCGATCTACGCGCTCATCATCCCGGCGTTCTTCGTGCAGAAATACCAGGCGTTCGTGATGTGGCTCATGTACTTCATCGGCGTGGTCATCGCGCTCATCGCCGCTCGCATCATGAAGTCCACGCTCTTCAAGGGCGACGGCGAAGTCTACCTCATGGAACTCCCGCCGTACCGCGTCCCGACCCTCCGCAGCCTGCTGCTCCACATGTGGGACCGCGGCCGCATGTACCTGCAGAAAGCCGGTACCATCATCCTCGCCACCAGCATCATCCTGTACATCTGCAACACGTATCCCGAGAAGAAGGATTTCTCGAAGGACTACGAGGCCGAGATCGCGCAGATCGAGGAGACGCAGGTCCTGACCGACGCCCAGATCGCCGTGCTTGAAGCCGCCGCGCAGACCGAAGCGCTCGCGGAGATCTTCGGCGA
>JAFXUM010000023.1 GCA_017524965.1 Lentisphaeria bacterium
CTGCTCCTGAACGGGACGCTCCTCAGATTCCCGCGGCACCGCGGCACGGACGCCGAGGGCGTGTACTGCTGGGACGAGGCGGAAGGCTGTCCGCGTCTGCGCGTCCGCACGGCCGACTGGGAGAAAAGCTACCTGATCCGCCTCAGACAGGACGGCACGGCCGACTGGGAGGAACAGGAGACGGTATCGCTCACGAGCGACGGCATGGCGGAGATGATCGACGCGATGCGCGAGATCGCGCGGATGATGAAGGAGGACGGCAGGGCGGCGGCCGATTCCAAGCTCAAACTGAAGGAGCTTCACGAATACGCCGACCGCATCGCGGACGATTTTCCCGAAAGCACATTGAAGGCGATCAAGGCGCTCGATTCCCGGCAGGTGCACGAGCTGATCCGCAGCGCGCTCGCCGACCTGGCGGGCGACGAACTCGACGACCAGCTGGTCCTGCCGCTCGACGGGACCTACGCGCGCGAGTACGACGGCGGCGAAACGTACCTGAAGAACCGGCGTGACGTGATCGGTTCGGAGACGGCCTGGCGCGTGAAGCAGCGTCTGGAGCTGATTGAACGCTCCGCGCGTCTTCAGGCCGAGCTCGAACGCGATTTCTCGATGCGGCTGGCCGACGCGGGACTGCTCAAATCGCGCGACCGCGAACTCGTCGTGGAGATCCAGGCGAAGCCCGACGCGCCGGTCCGGCAGGACGACGTGCTGGCCGTGGTCCGGGACGACGACGGGGAACGGATCGGATTCCTGCACGTGGACCTGGCCGACGGCGACATGATCGCCGGGCGAATCCGGACGGACCGCAAGGTGGATTTCGAGCTGGAAAAAGCGCATTTGACCGCGCGGATGCCGAAAAGCCCGCTGGAACAGTACGCGAACAGTATCCGCGAACTCAAACTTGAACTTGACAACGGCGTGACCGATTCGTTCGGCGCGGCCGCGGGCCTGCTCGGCGTGTCCGCCACGACCTTCGTGGCGCCGCCCTGTCCTCCGCCCGCGCCGGGGAGCCACCTCAACGCGCCTCAGCGGGCCGCGCTGGAAGCGGCGTGTTCGGGCGCGAACAGAATCGTGCTGATTCAGGGGCCGCCGGGCACGGGCAAGACCTATCTTCTGGAGCAGATCGTAAGACGGATGCAGCGGCAGGGGCTCCGCATCCTCGTGGGCGCGCCGTCGCACGCGGCGGTCGACAACCTGTGCCGCCGGATCATGGACCTGCCGTTCCTGCGCTGCGCCCGGAACCGCGACAACGTGGACCCCGCGCTGATGGAAAGCCACTGGGTCGGCACGCCCGGCAACTACCGGAAGATCCGGTCCCTCTGCGGCGAGAAGGCGGCCGGGATCATCTTCGCCGGGACGCTGCCCGGACTTCTGCGCGACTACACGATCGAGAACTTCCAGAAGACCGGGACCGGGTTCGACGTGATCCTGATCGACGAGGCGGGCATGGCCGCGCCGGACGAGGCGATCCTCGCGGCGCGTCTGGCGGACCGGATCGTGCTGCTGGGCGACCACAGGCAGCTGCCGCCGTTCCCCCGCCACAAAAGCGTGCTCGAGGAGATATTGAAGGACAATCCGGCGGACGACAGCGAGGCGGCCACGCTCGCGACGAAGAGCATCATGGAATGGCTCATCAGCTACCGGAAGTTCCCGGTGTACGTGCTGACGCTCTCCTACCGCTGCCGCAACCCGCGCCTCCTCAGGTTCGCCTCCACGATGTTCTACAACGCCGAGCTCCTGCCGAACCCGGACGCCGACTACTACAAGCTCCCGCCCGCCGAACGCGAACAGCAGTTCCCGAAATCCACGCTCCAGTTCATCTCGACCTCGCATCTCCCGCTCAAAAAGCGTTCGGAACGGTTCGTCTACGAGAACGGGCGGCCCGGCATCTGGAATCCGGGCGAAGTCCGGCTCGCCGCCGAGACGTTCCGGTCGATGCTGACGCGCTACGAGCTGGAGGACATCACGGTCATCAGTCCGTACCGGCGGCAGATCGTGATGCTGCGGAGGACGTTTTCGGACCTCTTCGCCAGCCGGTTCGCGACGGACCGCTGGAACCGCTTTCTGCTGAAGAATATCGCGACTGTGGACAGTTTCCAGGGCGGCGAAAGCGAGGCGGTGATCATCTCCTACGTGCGGAGCAGCGAACGCCACGGGATCGGGTTCACGGACAACGCCAACCGCATCAACGTCGCGTACACGCGGTGCCGCAGCGAACTCGTCATCATCGGCGACCTGGACTGCCTCCGGAACCGCGGCAAAAACCATCTCTTCGCCAAGCTCGAACGCGCCGTGGAGCGCGACGGCGAGATCGTGTTCCCCGAGACCACGCCGTCCCTGCTCTGACGCGGCGCGCGCCGGAAACCGGAAACGGCATTGTTTTTTGCCGAAAAAGCGCCGGGCCGGGTTGCAAAACGTATCCGAACGGGGTATAGTATTTTTAATATGTTTTGTCCCCGAATGAAGGAATCCGCGCCATGTCCGCAAAACCGGAACGTCTCTTCCCCGCCTCCGTCCGAACCATCGGCCTGACCTCGCCCGCGAGTCTGCCCGACGCCGCCCGGATCGCCGAGGCGCGGCGTTATCTGGAGGACGTCTGCGGCGTGAAGACCGTGCTCGCGCCGGGCGCGCTCAAACGCGGCCCGATGAAATACTGCTGCGGCACGCCGGAATCGCGTCTGGCGGATTTCCACGCGCTGCTGAACGATCCGCGCGTCGACCTCATCCTGTGCACGCGCGGCGGATTCGGCAGCGCGCATATCCTGCCGAAGCTCGATTTCGGTCTGCTCCGCGAACGAAACCTGCCGGTCTACGGCTACAGCGATATTTCCGCGCTTCACCTCGCCATGCTCGCGGAGCATGCCGGGATCCCGGTCTGCGCGCCGATGGCGGACGGCCTGCCCGACGCGATGAAGCGGCCCGCAGCGAAAGAAACGTTCCGGGCCGTCCTGCGGAAACGCACCGCCCCGCGCAAACTCCGCCTCGTCCCGGTCGAGGGAAGCATCATCGACACTTCGCTCACCGGCCCGCTCGTGCTCTCCAACCTCACGGTCATGACCACGCTCTGCGGCACGCCGTGGATGCCGCCGCTGGACGGCTGCATCCTCGCGCTGGAAGACGTTCACGAGGAGGCGCGCGTGCTGGACCGCCACCTGACGCACCTGATCCAGGCGGGGATTATTGAACAGGCGCGTGCCGTCGTCTTCGGATATTTCACCAAATGCGGACCGAAGCCGCAGATCCGGCGTCTGCTGCGTGATTTCGCCGCGCAGACCGGGAAACCGGTGTTTCAGGGGCTGGCGTTCGGGCACGAACACCCGAAATGCTCGTACCGTTGCGGCGAAACGGCGGAGATCATCCCCGTCAAACAGGCAAAGGCATAACGATCCATGGATATCTTTCTCTTTTCGGCGTTCAAGGACACCAGAATGTTCCTCATGATCACGCTTGTCGTGGTCTTCTCCATCTGCCTGCACGAGTTTTTCCACGCGTGGACCGCGCTGAAGTTCGGCGACACGACCGCGGCCGACCGCGGCCATCTGACGCTGAACCCGCTGAAGCAGATGGGACCGATGTCCATGATCATGTTTCTGCTGCTCGGATTCGCGTGGGGCGCCGTGCCGGTCAATCCGGCGGTCCTGCGGGCGCGGAACCGTCACGCTCCCGCGATCGTTGCGCTGGCCGGGCCGGCGACGAATTTCGGGCTGTTCCTGATCGGATTTTTCTTCTTCGGATTCCTCGCGACGCGCATCTGGAACCTGATCGAAAACGAGGCCGCGGGGGAGACCGTGCTTCTGTTTTTCCTCATGCTCGGCGTCTACAACCTCTTTCTGGGCATCTTCAATCTGCTCCCGATCCCCGGACTCGACGGCTGGAACGCGCTGACGGAATACGTGCCGCGCCTGAGATACGTCCATTCCGAGTTCGCGAAGGGCGTCACGATCTTCCTGATCTTCCTGCTGTTTTTCCTCGCCGACGACATCTTCGCGCTGTCCAGGGACGTGATGTTTCTCGCGCCGGATCTGTTCAGCGCGGAACATGAGGACCGCCGGGAACAGGCGATTTCTCAGGACTCTCCCGAAGACCCGGCCGGCGGGCTTCCGGCCGCGTCTGTTTCCGCAAAGGCGTCATAACCGCTTTTTTTCGCGAAAAAACACGTCTTCCGCTTGAAAATCGAAGATTTTATGGCATATTATTTCAATTTGGTTTTTTGAGAATCTGCCAACGACAAAACACGGAGAGATTACAATGGCGAAGCGGCAAGACATTAAAAAAATCCTCATCATCGGCTCCGGCCCGATCATCATCGGCCAGGCCTGTGAATTCGATTATTCCGGCACCCAGGCATGCAAGGCGCTCAGAAAAGCGGGCTACGAGGTCGTCCTCGTCAACTCGACCCGGCCACCATCATGACCGACCCGGGCATGGCCGACCACACCTACATCGAACCGCTCACCATCCAGGGCGTGGAACGCGTCATCAAGCGCGAATGTCCGGACGCCCTGCTGCCGAACCTCGGCGGCCAGACCGCCCTGAACCTCTCCTCCAGCCTCGCCGAAGCCGGCGTCCTCGCGAAGTACAACGTGCAGGTCATCGGCGTCGACCTCGACGCCATCAAGCGCGGCGAAGACCGCATCGAGTTCAAGAAGACCATGGCGAAGCTCGGCGTCCCCGTGCCCGAATCCGCCCCCGCCAACTCCGTCGAGGAAGGCGAAGCCATCGCCGCCCGCATCGGATACCCCGTCGTGCTGCGTCCCGCCTACACTATGGGCGGCACCGGCAGCGGCATCGTGTACAACGTGGAAGAGCTCCGCCAGGTCATGGCGCGCGGCCTCGCCGCCAGCCTGATCCACGAAGTCCTCGTCGAGCAGTGCGTGCTCGGCTGGGAAGAGCTCGAGCTCGAAGTCGTCCGCGACGAAAAGGGCCAGAAGATCACCGTCTGCTTCATCGAAAACGTCGACCCGATGGGCGTCCACACCGGCGACAGCTTCTGCGTCGCCCCCATGCTCACCGTTTCCAAGGAAGTCCAGGAAAAGCTTCAGGACTACTCCTACCGCATCATCGACGCCATCGGCGTGACCGGCGGCACGAACGTCCAGTTCGCGCACAACCGCAAGGACGGCCGCATCGTCGTCATCGAGATCAATCCGCGCACGTCGCGTTCCTCCGCCCTCGCTTCGAAGGCGACCGGCTTCCCCATCGCCCACGTCTCCACGCTCCTCGCCACCGGCATCACGCTCGACGAGATCCCGTACTGGCGCGACGGCTCCCTTGAGAAGTATACGCCGAGCGGAGACTACGTCGTCGTGAAGTTCGCCCGCTGGGCGTTCGAGAAGTTCCCGCAGGCGAAGGACGCCCTCGGGACCCAGATGAAGGCCGTCGGCGAAGTCATGTCCATCGGCAAGAACTTCAAGGAAGCCTTCCAGAAGGCGATCCGTTCGCTCGAAATCGGCCGCAGCGGCCCGGGCCTCGACGCCAAGCTCGCCGCCCTCTCCATGGACCAGCTCCGCGAGAAGATCCGCACGCCGAACAGCAAGCGCTTCTTCATGATCTACGAATTCCTCCGCCGCGGCGGCACGGTCGACGAGGTCGTCGGCATGTCCTATATCACGCGCTACTTCATCGAGCAGATGGCCGAGCTCGCCCAGTTCGAGGGCGAACTCCAGAAGTTCAGCTTCATGTCCCTCCCGGACGACATGCTGATCCGGGCGAAGCGCGACGGATTCTCCGACAAGTACCTCGCCAAGCTCTTCTCCGTCAGCGAACGCACCGTCCGCGAACGCCGCATCAAGCTCGGCGTGGTCGCGGCTTACTGCAAGGTCCCGGTCAGCGGCGTCGAGAACGCCTGCTACTACTATTCGACCTACCAGCCCGTCAAGGACGAGGTCGAAGTCTCCGCCAACAAGAAGATTATGATCCTCGGCGGCGGCCCGAACCGCATCGGCCAGGGCATCGAGTTCGACTACACCTGCGTCCACGCCGCGTTCGCGCTCCGCGACAACGGCTTCGAGTCCATCATGGTCAACTGCAACCCCGAGACCGTCTCCACCGACTACGACACCAGCGACAAGCTCTTCTTCGAGCCGCTTACCACCGAGGACGTGCTCTCCATCTACGCCAAGGAAAAACCCTACGGCGTGATCGTGCAGTTCGGCGGCCAGACCCCGCTCAACATCGCGCAGGAACTGAAGGACAACGGCGTGAACATCCTCGGCACCCAGCCCGAAGGCATCCGCCTCGCCGAAGACCGCGAATACTTCCGCGAACGCATGATCGCCCTGAACATCCTTCAGCCGCGCAGCGCCACCAGCAAGTCCCTCGAAGAGGCCGTGAAGATCGCCAACGAGATCGGCTATCCCGTCATGGTCCGTCCGTCCTTCGTGCTCGGCGGCCGCGGCATGGAAGTCATCTACGACGAAGCCACGCTCCGCCGCTACGCCGTCGAATCCCTCCAGGTCAGCCCCGAATACCCGATGCTGATCGACCGCTTCCTCGACAACGCCATCGAATGCGAAGTCGACGCCATCGCCGACGGAGACGAGACCTACGTCGCCGCCATCATGGAGCACGTCGAGCTCGCCGGCATCCACTCCGGCGACTCCGCCTGCACCATCCCGCCGATCACCATCCCCGAGAAGCACCAGAAGACCATCGAGGAATACACCGCGAAGATCGCGAAGGACTTCAAGGTCGACGGCATCATGAATGTCCAGTACGCCATCTGCGAGGACGAGGTGTACATCATCGAGGCCAACCCGCGCGCCTCCCGCACCGTGCCCATCATCTCCAAGGTCACGGGCGTCCCGCTCGCGCGCGTCGCCACCGAACTCATGCTCGGCAAGAAGATCGCCCAGTTCAAGCTCCCGAAGACCGGCGAGACCCCGTTCGTCGCCGTCAAGGAGGCCGTCCTGCCGTTCAACATGTTCCCGGAAGTCGACCCGATCCTCGGCCCGGAAATGCGCGCCACGGGCGAAGTCATGGGCATCGCCGACAACTTCGGCACCGCGTTCTTCAAGGCGGAAGCGGCCTCCGGCTGCGGCCTGCCCACCGAAGGCACCGTGCTGATCTCCGTCAGCCGCCACTACCGCAAGTACCTGCTCCCGATCGCGCAGAAGATCCACAAGCTCGGCTTCGAGATCCTCGCCACCGAGGGCACCGCCGCGTTCCTCAGCGAGAACGGCATCCCGAACACCGTCGTCTGCAAGCTCGGCGAAGGCCGCCCCGACATCCTCGACATGATCAAGAACAACAAGATCCAGCTCATCATCAATACGCCGATCGGACGCGAAGGCAAAGTCGACGACAGCTACATCCGCCGCAGCGCCATCCAGAACCGCATCCCGTACATGACGACCATCGCCGCCGCCAACGCGACCGCGATCGGCATCGAGGCTGTCCGCGCGAACGCCGACAAGGAACCCAAGTCCCTGCAGGAATATCACAAGTGATCTGACGCAGAGGGGGACTCCGGATCATGCCCGACAGAATCTGGCTCGAAATCGACCTCGGCGCGCTGCAGCGTAACTACCGTACGCTCGCACGGTCGATTTCGCCCGCCGCGCTCTTCCCGGTCATCAAGGCGGATGCCTACAACCTGGGCGCGGTCGAGGTCGCGCGGTCGCTCTGCGACTACGCCCCGACGTTCTGCGTGGCGACGCCTTCGGAGGCCCTCAAGATCATTTCCTTCGGCAAAAACGTCCGTCTGCTCGGCGCTCTGCTGAACACCGAGATCGCGGACGTCGTGCATTTCGGCATGGTCCCGAGCATCCCGTCGCTCGAAGTCGCGCGGATGCTCAGCGAGGAGGCGGTCCGCCAGCGCCGCACGATTGATGTGATGATCAAGCTCGACACCGGCATGGGCCGCCTCGGACTCCTCCCCGAAGAGGCGCCGGACGCCATCGCGAAGATCGCCGCGCTCCCCAATATCCGCTGCACCGACATCTTCTCGCATTTCCCCGTCGGCTACAAAATCGACCACCCCATGACGCGCGAACAGCTCCGGCTGTTCCGTTATGTGCTGGACGCCGTCGCCGAACGCCACATCATGATCCCGAACGTGCATTTCGCGAACAGCGACGCCATCGGTTGCCTGCACGAATCGGTCCGGACGCCCTACAACTGCGCCCGCGCCGGGCTTTCGCTGTACGGGTTCTCCCCCGATCCGAAGCTCGCCTCCGCCCTCGAACCAGTCGTCTCCTGCTATTCGCACGTGATCGCCGTCCGCCGCCTCCCGAAGGGCCACAACGTCGGCTACGAATGCACGTACACGCTCCC
>JAFXUM010000188.1 GCA_017524965.1 Lentisphaeria bacterium
CGTAATCAACGGTTCCACTTTCGACCAGAATTCATCGGTGATTTCCCAAGATTTTTGCGCCATGTCTGCCTCCTGCTGGTTGGATGCAGATAATATAGCATCTTTTTTGAGAAATTCAAGCTCTATTTAGGGATAAGTTCTTAGTCAGCACCGCCTGCGGTGTCAGGGATTCATGCGGACGGCCGCCATGATGACGTCGTCTTCGGGCGGAAGCTCGCCGGAGAACCCGCGGATGCAGGACGTCACGCCGTCGAGCAGCGCCTGCGCGGAATCCGTCTTCGAGGCGTTCAGGCTGGCGAGCAGCATACTCTTCGTGAAGAGCCGGCCCTCGCGGTCGCTGTACGAGAAAATGCCGTTGGAGCACGCGAAGAACACGTCGTCCGGGCCGAACGTGATGCTCTCCTGCCGGAATTCGACCGGATGCGCGGTCGTGAACACGTCGCCGACCGAGGCGCGGAGCTGTTCGAACGCGCCGCCCGCTCTGCGCAGAAATGGCGGATAGAAGCCCGCGTTCACATAGTCGAGCCGGGCGTTTTCCGGGTCAAAGAAGCCGACGAAGATCGAAAGGAACTGCTTCCGGAATACCTTTTCGTCCCGGAAGAGCTCCATGCCGCGTTCCAGCATGTCGAGCGGGCTGGCCGCGGACACGGCGCACGGCTGGAAGATCGCGCGGAGCTTCATCATGCTGAGGCAGGCGGACACGCTGTCGCCGATCGCCTCGACCATCACGAATCCGGGCCGTCCGGCGTCGGTCACGAAGGGCTCGAGGATGTCGCTGCCTTTGTGCGAGGCGAGCGCGGAAGCCGCGGCGAAGTCGATCCGCCGGAACGCGGAGAAGAGCTGCCCCTGCGCGGGGATCAGCGTCCGCTGGATGGACTTCGCCAGCTCGTTTTCGCGTTTGACGCGGCGGCGGGAGTCGGTCAGGTTCTTCTTCAGTCCGCCGACCATGGTGTTGATGCCGTCGGAGAGCGCCAGGAACTCCGGATTGCTCCGCACGTTCACGGTCTGCGTCAGGTCGCCCGCGATGATCTTGTCGAGCGCGCGGTTCACCTCGTAGAAACCGTCCGTCACGGTCCGCCGGATCAGGAGGTCCAGCAGAAAGAAGAACAGCAGGAAGAACACGACGTAGATGCCGAAGAGGAAAAGCAGTGCGCGGTTGCGCGCCGCGAAGACCTCGCTTTTCGGCATGACCGCCAGCACGCGCCGGGGCTCGTCCGGGATCGTCACGGACTGGCAGAAATACGGCCTGCCGCGGATGAAGGCGGAGTCCGGCAGGACCGGATCCCGGCGGAACCCGAGTTCGGACAGCCGGAGGCCGTTTTCGGACGGGTCGCCGCTGGCGAAGACGACCGGATCGTCGCCGTCCTCCAGCACGATGAACCGCCCGTTTCCGCCGATCGGCAATCCCTGTATGATGCCGCGCATCAACTCGATGTCGGAGGGATTGAACACATTGTCCGCCTCGTAGGCGATCTGGACGATGCCGGGCGCGTCGAGGCGCGCCACGCCCGCGTACTGCACGATCACATGGTCGATGCCGCGTTCCTGCGGCTCCTGCACCAGCTCGAACGTCTTGTCCGTGATCGCGGGCATGAACGCCTCCGACTGCTCCGTGGAGTCCATGCGGAACCCGAGGAAGCCCGGCTCGCTCGAGGCGATCAGGACGCCCTCCCCGTCGGAAACGCAGATGGAGTCGACGTTCAGCACGGCGGCGAGCTCCTTCAGATGCGCGTCGTTCTTCAGGATGCCGGGGTCGTACTGGATGATCCGCGCGAGCATCCTCGTTTTCGCCAGCGAACCGGAATCCGTGTTTTCGCGGAGCCGTTTGTAGTTGTCGCGCCATTCCGTGACCTCTTTGCTCAGGTCCTGCAGACGGTCCGCGATGATCACGCGCGCCTGGCGTTTCGCGCCGATCGCCGTCACCAGGTAGACGACGGCCATCAGGAACAGCAGTCCCAGCGTCATGAAGAGGAAAAGGCGTGTCTGGATGATTCGTTTCATGTTTGCTCTGCGAAAAAGGGTGCGGCCGGACGGCGCGGTTTTGTTTTGCGATTTGGATAAAATAACTCCGTATCCCGCGTTTTTCAAACCGCGGCACGTTTTTTTCCGCGTTTTCGGTTGTTTTTTTTCAAAGTTGTGGTATTTTGTGTTAGGAAATGAAATCTGAACATGCACGGCGGACGCCCGCCGCGCCAACGAAACGAGGCAAACATGACTCCCGGCATTGACAGGGCCGCTTACCGCGCCATGAGCGCGGCCGAACTCGAAGACAAGATACGGTATTTCAACGCGCGCTACTGGGACGAATCCGACCCGGCGATCAGCGACGACGATTTCGACTTCATCACGCGTCTGCTCGCGGAGAAGGACCCCGGCAACCGCCTGCTCGACCAGGTCAACGCCCCCGCGGTCGCGTCCACCGAGAACATCCGGCACGAACGCCCCATGCTCTCGCTCGACAAGGTGTACTCCCTGCCCGAGCTCGTCGCCTGGCTCGAAAAGACCGTCCGCACCGCAAACGAAAAGCTCCTCATCCAGCCCAAATACGACGGCATCTCCGTGCTGTGGGAGGACGGCGTACTCTCCACGCGCGGCGACGGCTTCACCGGCAAGGTCATCACGGACAAGGTGCCGCTGATCGACCTCGAAACGCTGTCCGGCGTGCTGCCGCTCGCGGAATACCCCGGACGCGTGCTCGGCGAACTCCTGATCCGCACGGACGACTTCAGACGCCGCTACGCCTCGATCCTGAACGCCAACGGAAAGCCGTTCAAGAATTCGCGCAACGCCATCGGCGGCATCATGAGTCTGAAGGACATCTCCGGCATGACCGCCCAGCACGCGCGTCTCACGCTCGTCGACTACGCCACCGTCTCGCGTCCCGCCACCGCCGCCGAGATCAGCCGCATCTGGCCCGACGTCCTGGAGGAGATGGAACGGCTCCCCTACCCGATGGATGGCCTCGTCATCAAGCTCGCGGACACGGAGTATGCCGAATCCCTCGGCAACACCGCCCACCATCCGCGCGGGCAGATCGCGTTCAAGTTCAGCGGCATCCGCCGCACCACGCGCCTGCTCGGCGTGAACTGGAGTTTCGGCAAGAACTGCCTCACGCCCGTCGCCGAGCTCGACCCGGTCGAGATCAACGGCACTACCATCCGCCACGCCACGCTCCACAACCTCCAGAACATCCTCGACCGCGACCTGCAAATCGGCGACGAGGTGACCGTGGAGCGCGCCGGCGACGTGATCCCGTACATCGTTTCCAGCGAACCCGGCCCCGTCCGGCGCAGCGCCCTCATCACGCACTGCCCGTGCTGCGGACACGAGCTCGTCCGCGACCTGCCCGAACTCCGCTGCGTGAACCCGGAATGCTTCGAGACGCGTCTCCAGCTCCTGCTGGCGTCCATCCGCAGCATCGGCATCGAGCACCTCGGCGAGCCGAGCCTCCGAAAGATCATGACGAAGCTCAACGTCCGCACGCTCTCCGACCTCTTCAACCTCTCCGAGCTGACCATCTATTCCCAGCTCCGCGACGACGGGTTCCAGGGCACGTCCTCGCAGAACCTCTACCGCGAGATCCAGTCCGCGCGCACCGTGCCCGCCTACAAGGTCCTCGCCGCGCTCAACATCAAGGGCATCGGCGCGAACATCGCGAAGACCATCCTCAAAAAGCATACCTTCGCCGAACTCCGCACGCTCTCCACCGAACAGCTCGCCGAGATCAACGGCATCGGACCCGAACGCGCCCGCGCGCTTCACGACGAGCTGATCCGGCAGTCCGGCGGATTGGACGAACTGCTCGCAAGCGTCACCCTCGTGGCGTCCACGACCGAGGAACGCCCGAAGATCTGCTTCACCGGCAAGATGCCCGAAAAACGCGCCTGGTACGAATCCATCGCGAAGGCCGCGGGCTACGATCCGGTCGACTCCGTGACCGACGCCCTCGCGCTCCTCGTCGCCGCCGATCCGAACGCCTCGTCCACGAAGATCGCCGACGCGAAACGCCTCTCGGTCCCGATCCAGTCGCTCGACCTCTGGCTCGGCTCCGTGAAGAACTTCGTGCCGAAGAAGGAGGAGCCGGACAAGTCCGACCAGATGACGTTCGATTTCTGACCGGATTTCAGCTCGTTTTCAAAGCAGAAGCAAGGCGGGAACAGTCGTTCAGGCTGTCCCCGCCGATTTGTGTTTCGATTTCAATTCAAAAGACTAGAACACCAGCCACTCGTACAGGCCGGACGCCATCCGGTTGCGCTGGCGGATGTCGAGGCGCAGACGCTTCGTCTTCACCTGCTTGAACGTGATCTCGTCCATCTTTGACTCGCTCGACTCGACCGGCGTCCACTGTCCGTTGTTGTCCCAGCTGAGCGTCCAGGACTGCGGCAGGGCGCATCCGCCCCCGCGCCGGCTGTCGTCGAACCAGTAGAACTTGCAGCGGGAGACGTCGACCGGCTCCTCGAACGTGAGCACGACCCATTCGCTGCCGCCGAGGTGCGACCAGAAGTCGAAGTTTTCGATGTCGATGTCGGTCGGGTTCTGCGGAAAGAATCCGTCGTTGATCGCCGCCGGGTTCATGCCGCCGCGGGCGTAGGAAACGCTCACCTTCGCCTCCTCAGACTTGTTCGCCGCGTGCTGCGCGGAGGTGTCGGAATCGGACAGCCACACGCGCATCGGCATGGAGCCGCGGTTCGCCCACCAGGCGTACGGGATGCCGACCATCTTGCCGTCCTTCGTTTCGATCTCGACCGTCATGACGCCGTGGCCGTCCGCTTCGAAGATTTGCGGTTCACGGGGACGCAGATCATACATGCGTTTGGTCGCGGACTGGAAGAGGTCGGTGCGGTATTTCGCCGTGACCTTTGCGTCCGGCGTCACGAACCAGCGCCGCCACGGCGTCTTCACCGTCTGGTCGATCTGCTCGAACGCGAACACGATCGGGCCGAGCTCGAATGCGACCTGTCCGGCGAGGTTGCCGACTTTTTCGTTGGCTTTCACACGGCGGACCTCCATCGGCAGGTCGAGCGTGACCGTGTCGCCGTTCTTCCACGTGCGGTCGATCACGGCAAACCCCTTATCCATCTTATAGTCCGCCTTTTTTCCGTTCACCAGCAGCGTCCATTTCGCGGGCGCGTCGTTCGCGTAGGTGTAGAGGTCGGACGGCACGGGATGCCCCTCGGCCCAGCCGGGGATGCGGAGCGCGAGCGCAAACTTGCTCTTCTTCACGTCGGAAACGGTGATCTCGACCGTGCCGTCCCACGGATAATTCGTGGCCTGCCTGAACTTGGCGTCGCCCGCGTCGACCGTGCCGGATCCGTACAGGAGCATGTAGATCGTGTCGTCCTTCTTCGCGCAGACGTACTGCCCCAGCGAGGCGATCGTGCGCATGATGTTCGGCGGGCAGCAGGCGCAGCCGAACCACGCGGACCGCGTGGACCCGCCGGATTCCAGCAGGTTCGGGTAGAAGAAGCTATCGCCGGTGAGCGAGACGCCGGAGAACGCGCCGTTGTACATGGTGCGTTCGAACGTGTCCATGTACTTCGCGTCGCCGTACATCAGGAACATCCGGTGCGTCCAGAAAAGGAACGCCACGGCGGCGCACGTCTCGTTGTAGCAGCGGTTCGGCAGCTCGTAGTTGTTGCCGTAGGCTTCGCCGCTGCTGCGCGCGCCGCATCCGCCGGTCAGGTGGTATTTCTTGCCGACGACGTTGTCCCAGATCTTCGTGATGGCGTCGACGTAGCGCTGGTCGCCGGAGAGCGCCGCCACGTCCGCCATGCCGGCGTACATGTAGTTGGCGCGGACGGCGTGCCCGACGGCTTCGTCCTGCTGGAGCACGGGCTTGTGCGACTGGCTGTAGGGGTCGCCGGGACCGCGTTTCGCCTTGTTTTCGAGGAAATGCGCGGCGAGCTTCAGCCAGCGCGGATCGCCGGTCTGGCGGTAGAGCTTCGCGAGCCCCATCTCGATGATCTGATGTCCGGGCGCGATGCAGGGATCGTCCCCGCCGAGGTCCTTGTTCACGAGCTCGGCGGACTTCACCGCCATGTCCAGCAGCGTGCGGTCGCCCGTCGCCTCGAAATACGCCGTGGCGCATTCGTAGAAATGCCCCAGGTTATACAGCTCGTGGCTCAGGTTCGGGTCGTTCAGCCAGCGCTTCTGGTTGATCCATTCGTGCGCCGGGGAATCCGGGTGCATGGTGCGGAACGTGTACAGATAGCCGTCCGGCTCCTGCGCCGCTTTCACGTGCTGAATGATGTCCTCCATCTTCTTCTGCAGCTCGGGGTCCGGGTTCGTCTGGAGCGAATACGACGCGCCCTCCAGGAACTTGTAGATGTCCGTGTCGTCGAACGGCAGCGAGGACGCCGGGCGGTTCTGGAACGTCGTTTCGCCCGCGGCGCGGCGGCGCATGGTCTCGGCGGCGAGGTCGAAGTTTTTCAGCCTGCCCGACTCCAGGCACTGCTGGAGCGCGAACGGGATCGTGACCTTCCGGTTGACGTACTGGCGATCCGCGAGCACGCCGGAGGTGAATCTGACTTTGGTGAACGGGACGGGGCTGATCGGGTAGTCCGCTTCGGCGGCGAAAGCTCCGGCTGCCATGAGCGCGGCGCTTCCTGCGAGGATCGTTTTAGCCATGATGTGACCTGTCATGTGGATAACTCCTATGGTGAGGGGAAAACGGCGTCCGGGTTTCGCTCCGGACGTGATCCGCTTCCTTCGTGTTTTTTTGTTTTCCGCTAATATATCACAGGTTTCGCGGAAAATCAAGACGGCTTTTTCATGCGGAAACGGAAACCGCGCGGAACCGGAGAGAAAACCGCGGAAAATATCCGCGAAAAAGTCGCCAAAAAGTCCGCCCGGACGCGCGCGCACTATTGCTTTTTAAGGCAAATGGTGCTATATTAATAGATTACATTTGTTTCCCAATGCGTTTCACAACCCCGAATTCCCCTATGCAGAACATCCGAAACATCGCCATCATCGCGCACGTCGACCACGGCAAGACTACGCTCGTGGACAGAATTTTGTACCAGTCACACCTTTTCCGCGAGAACCAGCAGGTGCAGGATTTGGTGTTGGACAACAACGACCTGGAGCGCGAGCGTGGCATCACCATATTGTCGAAGAACGTTTCCGTGCGATACAAAGGGGTGAAGATCAACGTGATCGACACTCCCGGCCACAGTGATTTCGGCGGCGAGGTGGAGCGCGTGCTCAACATGGCCGACGGTATGCTCCTCGTGGTGGATGCCTTCGAGGGGCAGATGCCGCAAAC
>JAFXUM010000189.1 GCA_017524965.1 Lentisphaeria bacterium
AAATTCGAGGGCGACATATCCCTCACGCATGCCACTTACACGATCGTCCGCACGCTCATCTGGGTGATCGGCCTGCTCATCATCCTCGACCTCTTCGGGTTCAATACCGCGAGCATCCTGACCGTGCTCGGCGCAGCCGGACTTGCCATCGGCCTCGCCATGAAGGATTCGCTCAGCAACATCGCCGCTGGCATCATGCTTCTGATCCTGCGTCCGTACAAGGTGGGCGACTACATCGACAGCGGCAGCGTCAGCGGCACCATCGAGCAGATGGGGCTCTTCTCCACCATCCTGAAGACCCCGGACGGACTCTTTGTCTCCACCCCGAACAGCGTGGTCTTCGGGACGCCGATCAAGAACTACTCGCGCAACCCGCTCCGCCGTTCGGACATCACGGTCGGCATCGCGTACGCCGATTCGCTCCCCGTCGCCATTCAGGCTATGAAGGACATCATGGCGCACGAGCCGATGGTCCTGAAGGATCCCGCGCCGGAAGTGCTCGTGTCCGAACTCGCCGACAGCTCTGTGCAGCTCACGCTCCGTTACTGGACCGCCACGGCGGACTACTGGCCCGCTTACTGGACCATCAAGGCGCAGCTCAAGCCCGCGATCGAAGCCGCCGGCCTCAACATCCCGTTCCCGCAGCGCGTCGTCACGTTCGTCAACGCCTCGGACGCGGCGAAGCCCGGCGCGTAAGGTTTTCGCTTCGATCCCGCAACGCGTCCCACATGCCCGAGCGTTAGCCGGGCACTACTTTAGTCAAGGACTTGTCCTTGTGCTCTCGCGTAGCAGAGCACTGTGTTAGTGGAGGACTTGTCCTCCCCGGCGCATAAGAGCGTTTCCCCGTTCACATGGGAAGGCTTTTGTACAATAATTCAGGGGAGATCCGCTTTCTTTGCGGACCTCCCTTTCCTTATCTTCAATGTTCCACTTGATATGGAATAATGTCCTCCCCCTTATTCTTTAATTTGCGCGTCTCGCGGTATGAAAAACAGTCGAGCGCAAGCGAGCTTACCGAGGCGCGCGGATGCGCGCCCCCAGCGAAGCGGCAAGTTATCGCCAACGGCTTTACCGCCCCAAAGCTTCCTTGAGTTCCGGAGAATAGACTCGGTTCTGTACCCTTTGATACAAGTCTTTGTCCTCGGGAGCCGCGAGTGCCGCCCGGCAGAACCACAAATACGCCGCGTCAGGGTCTTTCTTCACCCCGGTGCCGTTTTCGTAGCATTCTCCAAGCTCGAACATCGCTCGCGCATCGCCCCGGTCCGCCGCCCGGCGGAGCCATTTGACACCTTCGCGCGGGTTCTCCTCAACACCGTACCCGGAAAGAAGCCATGAGCCGAGCATGAGCATTGCACTCGCATGGCGCTGTTCCGCCGCTTTGCGAAGCCATTTAGACGAGGTTGCGCGGTTCCGCTTCACACCGATGCCGAACGCATAGCATTTGGCAAGCGCAAACTGCGCCTGAGCATTCCTCTGTTCGGCCGCCATGCGATACCACTTGACGGCTTCCGCCTCGTCCTTGCCGACCCCGTCTCCGGTTTCATAGCACCTGCCGATCAGGAGTATAGTCTCCACAGTTTTCGCCTTCAACTCCGCAAACTCACGCTCATTCACAGGAAGTCTCCGAATCAAAAGATCGTATGTTTCATGGCTGTTGAGTTATTTTTAAGAAAGTATACAAACAATCCTCATATAAATCATTTGGAGGAGTTGTTTCTATGTGGCGTTTTAGCGCATTACAAAAGTCTTCAAGATAGGGATAATCCCTATCGTACTTTTTTTCTTTCAGGAATGCATTAAAGAAAGCATAAACACCACTATATTTGATTATCGTATAGTCCATGCCGCATTTGAGTTTCTTCCTTTCGGAATCAATGTTGTCATATTCATAATCAGGGACAAGGATAAAAGCTTTAACATTAGGTTTCTGTATGTTCAAATCTTTTGCTATTTTCCCATTTGCCTTTTCCCAGTAAACACTGAGCTGGCTTTCCCCATTTTCTTTTTTCCCGTTAATGCCGCTCTTGATTTTATTCTCAATTATGATTATGTTTTTTCTGTCTGCAATCAACAAATCTATATGTTCTGCTTCCCGGAAACAGTCGCAATGCTCTTGGTCTAATTCATCGAAATGCAATACCTTGCTGGCAAAATCTTTCGTCAGCTTTTTGTTTTTCGAGAGATAGAAATGCAACCAATTGGAGTAGATTATTTCATCATTTCCTTTTTTTACTACAGAAAGGAACATGGGTTTCTGCAATCTTTGAAGCATCGCTCCTACTGTTTCTGACGAAACCTCCTCTTTCTTCCAAAGATTATGATTTTCGATTTTATCAATTAATCGTTTGTAACCGCCTTCCTGATGATCCTGAGAAAAATACGTCTTTTGCGTTGAATTTGCCTTGTTTGTTTCGATGTATTCATATCCGTTATCATTTTCCCTATAAGAAAACTTGATCTCCGTTGCTGCTCGACGGAAGTTGGTTACTTCATATGAAACCAGTATTCCCTGGTCATCACCAGGCTTGTCATATCCAAATATGTCAATAATGTTTTTCCCGCCATAGGTAATATCCTCACAAACTTTTTTCTGTAGTTCCTTCATAATTGGCAATTTCGGGTTTGGTCCCTTGCGCGAACTCGGATACGTTACTCCCCCAAAAGGTCCATCTGCAACGGTCGCTTTTGCAAAAACTTCAATCCGTTCATTTCCAATATGCTGAGCGAACAAGATTGTTCCAATCCTATGTGCGAATTTTGGATTGACATGCCCATAAGGAACAACATAAACATAGTGCTTGTCATTATCTGCCTTAAAAAGGTTGATGACTTCATGTCCCAGCTTGTCCAAAAGATAATCCCCTCGGAACATAAAAAGCATCAGAATGGCATCTTTTTTTGTGTCTTTTCTTTCGCACATGGTTTCGTCCTTTCTTGGGGGATATTCCGGCGGAGCCGATTGGGGTTAGGGTGTTGTTATCGGGAAAACATGTTAGAGTATAGCACAGGGGGTACGACATTTTTTGTCATACCGGACAGTTTCCGCATCATTTTTGGAAAAAAGATATTGGAAGGAGTCGGGAAGAAACAAAAAAGCCGGACGCATCCCCGTGTACGATGATGTAGGTTCCGCCAAGAACCCGCTCCCAGAACGACAGAGAAACGCCCAGCAAGACACGAAGACACAATGGTCCTTGCTGGTATTTCGATATCTGGGAGCAAAAGAGCTTTTTTTGAAACTTGGCGGATTCACATCATCTTTTGCTGAAATAACCGATGAAATGAGCACGGAAGTCGGATTCCGTGGTGGCGGAGTCCGATTCCAAAACATAATTTATCCCCATGTCGTGAGAAAGTCAAGGCGTTTGCCCGCCTTTTTTGGAGTTTTTATAAAATCGAGGGAAAAAGGACGCTTTGCGTCCCCGCGTTGCTGGGGGCGGCTTCGCCGCCTCGGTAGCCTCGTTCACGCTCGGCATCATCTTTTGTTTGCCGCGAGGCGCGAACGGCAGGGGATAGAGATAGAATAATTGGAAAGAACTTTGTCGAGGCAAAAAAGGACGGAAACCCCTGTCCTGTTCACAGAGGCTTTCGTTGCGCTTTATTCCCGCTCAGTTTCCGGCGGATTCGGCGTGGCGGGGGTCGCCGCAGAGGATGTTCATCGCCATGGTGAAGAGGGAAAAGGTGACGTCGGCGTCATAGGCGGCGCGGTGGGGCTGGCCGGGGAAATTGTCGGGCACGGGGAATTTCGAGCGGAGGAATTCGAGGCTGTAGCTGGAAAGTCCGGGGTAGGCGCGGCGGAAGATCGGGATGCTGTCGTAGGCGCCGCCCTGGATCAGCTCCATGCCGCAGCGCGCGAGGCTCTCCTGCATGAACGACAGGTCGAAGCGCGCGTTGTGCGCCACGAGGCGCGATTTACGCGCGAAATCCATGAACTTGAACCCGGCCTCCCTGAACTTCGGCGCGTCGGCGACCATGGCGTCGTCGATGCCGGTCAGCGCGGTCAGGCGCGGCGGGATGGGCACGCCGGGATTCACGAGCGTCTGGAACCTCGAAACGGAGCCGTCGAGTTCCACGCGGACCGCGCCGATCTCGATGATGCGGTCGCGGACCGCGCTGAAGCCGGTCGTTTCGAGGTCGAAGACCGTGAATGGTCCGGAGCTGAGCCAGTTCATGGGGGGACGGGTCCTGTTTCAGCCGTGCGGACGGTCACTCCTGTGCCAGCTGGCTCGCGGCGAGGTCGTAGCCGTGCTTGCTGGAGATGTTGATCGGGCAGGGTTTGATGTCCCAGATCTTCTCGGCGTATTCCCGGATGGAACGGTCGCTGGAGAAATAGCCCATCATGGCGATGTTGCGGAGGCATTTCTTCTGCCATTCGACCGGGTTGCGGTAGAGCTCGGCGACCTGTTCCTGCACGGCGGCGTAGGAATCGAAGTCGGCCGCGCACATGTAGTTGTCGTAGTCGAGGCTGTCGAGGACCGGGCGGAAGATGTCGAACTCGCCGGGCGAGAAGAAGTTGGTGCGGATGAGCTCGAGCGCGCGCTTCAGGAGCGGGGATTTCTCCACGAATTCGTGCGGACGGTAGCCGCGTTCGCGGAGCTGGCGGACCTCGTCGACGTTCATGCCGAAGATGAAGATGTTTTCGGCGCCGACCTGGTTGCGGATCTCGATGTTCGCGCCGTCGAGCGTGCCGATGGTGAGCGCGCCGTTCAGTGCGAACTTCATGTTGCTGGTGCCGGACGCCTCGGTGCCGGCGAGGGAGATCTGCTCGGAGAGGTCTGCGGCGGGAATGATCTTTTCGGCGAGGGAGACGCGGTAGTTGGCGAGGAAGACGACCTTCAGCTTGCCGCCGATCGACTTGTCGTTGTTGACGACCTCGGCGACGGCGTTGATGAGCTTGATGATGAGCTTCGCCATGTAATAGCCGGGCGCGGATTTCGCGCCGAAGATGATGGTGCGCGGGACGAAGTCCATGTCTGGATTGTCCTTCAGCTGCAGGTAGAGCGTGATTGCGTGGAGGATGTTCAGGAGCTGGCGCTTGTACTCGTGGAGTCGCTTCACCTGGACGTCGAAGATGGAGTCGGGATTGATCTCGATGCCGTTGTGTTCGGCGATGTACTTCGCGAGGACGAGCTTGTTGGCGCGTTTGACCTTCGCGAGCTCCTCGAGGAATTTTTTGTCGTTCTCGAACTTGACGAGCTTTTCGAGCCGGTCGAGGTCCTTCGGCCATTCGTCGCCGATCTTTCCGTCGATGAGGCGGGAAAGTCCGGGGTTCGCCTTCTTCAGCCAGCGGCGCGGCGTGATGCCGTTCGTGACGTTCACGAACTTGCCGGGGAAGAACTCGTTGAAGTCGCGGAAGAGGCCGTTCTGCAGGAGCTCGGTGTGAAGCGCGGCGACGCCGTTCACGTGCTTGGACGTGACGACGCACATGTAGGCCATGCGGACCATCTTCTCGGGCTGTTCCTGGATGAGGGACATCCTCGACAGCATGCTGTTGTCGTTGATGTAGCGCGTGGCGACCTGGCGGAGGAAGAGGAAGTTGATCTGGTAGATGATCTCGAGGTGGCGCGGGAGAAGCTTTTCGAAGAGGCTCACGGGCCAGCGTTCGAGCGCCTCGGACATGAGCGTGTGGTTGGTGTAGTTGAAGACGCTGGTGGTGACTTTCCACGCCTTGTCCCAGGAGTAGTTGCGGATGTCGACGAGGAGCCTCATCATCTCGGGGATGGCGAGCGCGGGGTGCGTGTCGTTGAGCTGGACGACGATGACGTCCTTCAGGCGCTTGAGGTCGTCTCCGCTCTTGTCGAAGCGGGAGAAGATGTCCTGAAGCGAGGCGGAGACGAGGAAATACTGCTGTTTGAGGCGGAGCTCCTTGCCCTCGTAGTTGTTGTCGTTCGGGTAGAGCACGCGCGTGATGTTCTGGTCCAGGCTGGACTCGAGGTTGGCGCTGATGTAGTCGCCCTGGTTGAACTTGGTGAGGTTGAACCCGTAGAGCGACTCGGCGGACCACAGGCGGAGCGTGTTCACGGTGTGGTTGCGGTAGCCGGGGATCGGGGTGTCGTAGGGCATGGCCTTCACGTCCTGCGTGTCGACCCATCTGCGGCGGTCGGGGTTGGCGTCGTCGCGAATCTTCTCGACGTGGCCGCCGAACTGGACGACGCAGGCGAGCTCGGGACGGCGGATCTCCCACGGGTTGCCGCGGCTGAGCCAGTTGTCCGGCTCCTCGACCTGGTAACCGTTCTGGATGATCTGCTTGAAGATGCCGTAGTCGTAGCGGATGCCGTAGCCGAACGCCGGGAGCTCGAGCGTGGCCATGGAGTCGAGGAAGCAGGCCGCGAGGCGTCCGAGGCCGCCGTTGCCGAGGCCGGCGTCGACTTCCTCGTCGCGGATCTCGTCGATATTGAACCCGAGTTCCGACATGGCCTCGGCGGCTTCCTGTTCGACGCCGAGGTTGACCATGGCGTTGCCGAGCGAGCGGCCGATCAGGAATTCGAGCGAGATGTAATGGACGATGCGGGGCTTTTTCTCTTCGTATTCGTCGCGGGTGGCGATCCAGTCGCGCATCATGAGGTCGCGGATGGTGTACGCCAGCGCGTGGTAGAGGTCGATTTTGACGGCTTTTTCCGGGCGTTTGCCGAGGGAACAGATCAGGTGGTGCAGGAAAAGCTTCTTCAGCATTTCCTTCGTCTCTTTCTTCGAAGACATGGTTTTGAAAACTCCTTCTTGCAAGGCAGTGAAACGGGCTGTGCAACAGGCCGGACGGCACGGGCCGAGGCGGCCGGCGCGCGCTTCCGGACGGCGTTCCGTTCCGGGTGCGCGTGCAAAAAACATCGCTATATAATATACTCTTGAACACCCCTGTTTTCAACCCGGGTCTTTTCATCCATGAAAAAAAGTGGTTCTGCCCGACATATACCCTGCACCGTTCTTTTGCGGAGTTTCCGAGGGTGTGTCCGACGACGACCGCAGTGGAAATCCTGTCGTTCAGAGGGCGCGCCTGCAATGTCGGAGTAACGTGCTTTACCGGTCGTCTGTCCGGGCAACGCGGGAGCCGGCGCCGGAAGAAAACGGTTATAACGAGTTGTTTTTCCCCTGGGAAAGATGATTCCGCTCGTAATAATTCACAAGGCTCACCTCATATTCCCTGTCGGCTTGTTTTTTCATGGCATCCAGAATCAGCGCCGATGCCCAGGAGACAAGACCTGCCAGGAAAAGGAATGTCGAAAAGATCAGAGTCGGAAACCGCGGGACTGTGCCAGACTTGAAATACTCTATGAAAACGGGTGTCGAAAAAAGGACGCCGAGAAGAATAAGCGCGAGCCCTATGCACCCGAAGAACTGGAACGGTCTGTAAAGGCGGAACGTATTGAAGATCGTGATCAGGACGCGCCATCCATCGTGGACTGTGCGAAGTTTTGATACGCTGCCGGCCGGGCGATCCCGGTATGAAATAGGGACTTCCAGAACACGGAGACGTTTGTCGAAAGCGTGCAGGGTGATCTCGGTTTCAATTTCGAATCCTTCGGAAAAGATCGGACAGTTTTTCACGAAACAGCGGGAAAAAGCTCTGTATCCGGTCATGACGTCCTTGACTTTGCTCCCCCAGAGAAAACTGACCAGCCAGCACACAAGCGCGTTTCCGAAATTGTGCCCGGGACGTTTGTTCTCCTCGTAATAGCTGGTCGAAAGCCTGTCCCCTGTTACCATGTCGGCGTTTCCTTCGAGAATCGGCTGTATCAGGCTGTTCACTTCATTTGCCGGATACGTGTCGTCTGCGTCAGCCATGACATAGACATCGGCATCTATTTCCCGGAAAATAGCCCGGACGACATTTCCCTTGCCTTTCCGATGTACCGGTATCACGATGGCTCCCGCCGCTTCTGCCTTTTCAGCGGAATCGTCGGTGCTGGCATTGTTGAATACATAGATGTCCGCGCCAGGAAGTGCAGCCCGGAAATCCGCGATGGTCTTTGAAATTGTCTGCGCTTCGTTGTAGCAGGGCAGACAGACCGCAATACAGGCAGGTTTCATTTCACAGGCTCTTTCTCCGCATCGAAAAGATGCAGCTTTGGCAGCATCCAGCATCCGTATATCGACATGATCAAAGATATGCGGCGGATAAGCTTTGTCAGGATTCCTTCATTGTACATCAGCGGCCAGGCCACAAGGGCAATCAGGATCAGAGAGAAAACCCGAACTGATTTCTTATCCGTCCGGATTGCAGCCAGAGCGGCCAAAAGCTGGATTGCGCTCAGAATGACTCGGTCATGGGGTTTGCAGTAGTTCCAAATCAACGCGCAAATCACGGCGGGAGCGAAGAAGGCAAGCCAACTGGAAGTCTTCCGGAGTCTCCATGTCAGGATCAGGCATATGGCGCTGCCGATGAACATGCTGATGCCGCTCAATAATACAGCTGGAATCTTGTCATGCAACGACGTGAAAACGGTCGAGGGAATGATCGCTGTGCCATTCCCCTCCGCAATAAACGAACAACCGCGCGGGACCTCCAGAATCATTTTCAGAGGATTCTTTCCGCACAACAGACACGGAGGAATGGTACAGATGATACAGATCGCAACGGCAACGCCCGCGGTAATAAAACGGCGTTTTATCAGGAGCGGGATCGCGAATAATACCCCTATCTGGGGTTTCGTCATGAGAAATGCCCATACAACGCCGGCTGAAATATCATGTCCGGCAGACACGGTCACGATCAGAAGAATGATAAGAAAGGCATTGATGAATCCATAGTTCCCCATAATAAGGACTTCCCCTGCCTCATACCCCAGAAAAAGGGCCGCCGATGCCGTAAAAATGCCGTCAAACAAGTCGTGTCGTATTTTGAGGCCCTCCCTGTACGAATAGACCCCTGCCAACGCCAATGCCGCTGTGGAGATCAGCAGAAAAACGGTTCCGGCTGCACGTTCCGACAAAAAGGAAAGAGGCAAAAAATAAGTATATTCCCACGGTGTATAGACATGAAGTGTCTTAACGCCGGGTTTTGCTTCCGGGGTCCCGAACAGAGCAAATTCGGTCGAGGGTGTTTTTTTTGATACGATGTCGTATGGATCGATTCCCTGTCTGAGGCATTCCACTTCATGGTAGCGTAATCTGAAATCGTATCCGGGAATACTTCGAAAACCATGGGTCAAGTTCAAGACAGCGATGAAGAGGGAGAACGCCGCAAAGACAAGAATCGCCAGTTTCCGGGGAGATGTTTGAGACATCGTGATACCTGTTGAATAAAAGGATTTGATATGAATTCGCTCGGAAATGCTTATTTGCCATTCCGTCATAGTTACAATACATGTCCGACAAACATTTTGCAAGATATGTTTGTTTTTTTTTGGATATTTTCTGTTCCTGGTTTGAAAATGCCGGCGCGTTCGCGGGGAACGACGAGCCGTTTTTGTTTTACCGCCGGATACCGGACTGTCGGAATGCCGGCTTCGGCGCATCTCTTTTCCGACTGTCGCCGGGACTCTCCGTTGAATGATATCATGTAATTGTGATCGTCCGCGCAAAAAGACGGGAAAAAGCCCCTTTTCCGTTCTTGTCGTCTTGATTTCAAACCGTTTTAAGTCTATATTATTCTGATACGTTTTTTTCGACAACCAACAGAGGGATCCGGTGTCCTTTTTCGTTTCCCGGTTCCCGCGCAGAAAGGCGCTTCCCATGGACGAAACTCTCCTCAAAACCCCGTTGGCCGACGAACACGTCGCGCTCGGCGCGCGCATGGTCCCATTCGCCGGCTGGTACATGCCGGTCCAGTACAAGGAAGGCATCCTCGCCGAACACAAGTACACACGGGAACACGTCTCGCTGTTCGACATCTGCCACATGGGCGAGTTCACCGCCGCCGGACCCGGCGCGGCCGAAGCGCTCGACGCCGCGCTGGCGCGTTCCGTGGCGGACCAGAAGGACGGCGTCTGCCGCTACAATTTCCTGCTGAACGAATCGGGCGGCGTGATCGACGACCTGATCGTGTACCGGATGGGCGCGGAGGAGTTCTTCATCGTGGTGAACGCCGCACGGATCGCGGTCGATTTCGCCGAACTCCGCAAACGCCTTCCCGCGTCCGTCAAACTCGAAAACCTCTCCGACTCCATGGCGAAATTCGACCTGCAGGGTCCGGATTCGACGGCGGTGCTGACCTCGCTCGGACTGGACGTCGCCGCCCTGCCGAAATACTATCACTGGGGCAAGTTCGAACTCTTCGGCCTCGACATGCTCATCAGCCGCACCGGGTACACCGGCGAGCTCGGATTCGAGCTGTATTTCGACGCCGCGCACGCGGTCGACGTGTGGCGGAAACTCCTCGCCTGTCCGGGCGTGAAACCCGCCGGGCTCGGCGCGCGCGACACGCTCCGCCTCGAAATGGGCTATCCGCTGTACGGCGACGAGATGGACGAATCGACCACTCCGGTCGAGGCGGGATTCGGCGCGATACTGAAGCTCGACAAGTCCGACCGCAAATTCGTCGGGTCCGACGCGCTCCGCTCCGTGCCGCCGAAAAAACATCTGCGCGGGCTCGTGCTGGAAGGCCGCCGCGCCGCCCACACCGGGACGCCCGTCCTGCTCAACGGGACGCAGGCCGGCACGATCACGTCCGGCACGTTCGCGCCTTCGCTGGGATGCGCCGTGGCGATGGCGTATTTCGACGCTTCGGCGGAGATCCCCGCGGACGCGGAGTTCGAGGTGGAACTCCACCGCGCCGTCGTGAAGGCGAAGCTCGCGCCGCTGCCGTTCTGGACGCACGGCACCGCCAACCCGAAAAAGTAACGTTCCCTGTTCAAAAACCAAACAACCTTTTTTCACCTATACCAACCCAAATTTCAGGAGAAAACCATGGCGAAATACTACGCTGAATCGCACGAATGGATCGAACTTAACGGGACCACCGCCACGCTCGGCATCTCCAAATACGCCGCCGATTCCCTCGGCGACATCACCTACGTCGAGATCCCGGTGTCCGGCAAGGCCGTCGCGGCGGGCGAAGTCCTCTGTACGGTCGAGTCCGTGAAGGCCGTCTCCGACGTCTATGCGCCCGTCGCGGGCACCGTCGGCGAAGGCAACGTCGACCTCGAAGCCGATCCCGCCGCGCTCAACGCCGATCCGGAAAACACCTGGATCTGCAAGCTCGAAGGCGTGAATGCGTCCGACCTCAACGGCCTGATGGACGCCGACGCCTACGCCAAGTTCGTCGAATCGCTCTGATCCCTTCTTTCCCGTTCACCAGCAGAAAGGCAACAGCCATGCCTTACATCCCGAATACCGACGCCGACCGGGCCGAAATGCTCGCCGCGGCGGGATTTGCGTCCGTCGATGAGATGTGGGAGAAGGCCGGGGTGAAGTTCCCCGCGCCCGCGCTCGACGGCATCCCGGAAGGCAAATCCGAATTCGAGGTCATGTCGTATCTTTCCGGCCTCGCCGAAATGAACGCCACGCATCTCATCAACTTCGTGGGCGGCGGCTACTACGACCACATCATCCCCGCGGCCGCCGACGCCATCGCCGCGCGCGGCGAGTTCTACACCGCCTACACCCCGTACCAGCCGGAAGCATCCCAGGGCACGCTCCAGGCGATCTACGAATACCAGACCGCCATCTGCCGCCTGACCGGCATGGAAGTCTCCAACGCCAGCCTCTACGACGGCGGCACAGCCCTCTTCGAGGCCATGATGATGGCCGCCCATATCACCGGACGCCGCCAGGTCGTGATCTCCGCCGCCGTCTCCCCCATCTTCCGCCGCATGATCGAATGCTACTGCCGGAACCTGGACCTGGAACGCATCGAGATCCCGGACGGACGCGGCACGGACTCCAACCTGGACGCCGTCGCCGCCGCCGTCACCGACCGCACCGCGTGCGTGATCGTGCAGTACCCGAACTTCTTCGGCGAGGTCGAGGACCTGTCCGGGATCGCGGCCGCCGCGCAGGCGAAAGGCGCGCTCGCGGTCTGCTCGACGTACCCCGTGGCGCTCGGCTGCCTGAAGACGCCCGGCGAGATGGGATTCGACATCGTGACCGGCGAGGGGCAGAGCCTCGGCATCCCGCTGAGTTTCGGCGGCCCGTACCTCGGATTCATGGCGGTCAAGTCCAAATACATGCGCAAGATGCCCGGCCGCGTGGTCGGGCGCACCATGGACCTGAACGGCAAGGTCGGCTACGTGCTGACGCTCCAGACCCGCGAACAGCACATCCGCCGCGAACACGCCACCAGCAACATCTGCTCCAACGAGAGCCTGTGCGCTCTGAACGCCCTGATCTACCTTTCCCTCTGCGGAAAGAACGGGTTCCGCCAGGTCGGCGAACTCTGCATGTCGAAGGCCGTGTACGCCCGCGAACAGCTCCTCGCGATCGACGGCGTGTCGGCGGCCGGGTCCGGCGCGTTCTTCAACGAATTCGTGATCGAGACCCCGCTCGACGGCGCGGAACTGGTCGGCAAGCTCATCGACAAGGGCTTCGCCGCCGGATTCCCGCTCGGACGCTATTACCCCGAACGCAAGAACCAGATCCTCGTGGCGGTGACCGAAAAGCGCACCCGCGAGGAGATCAAGGCGCTTGCAAACGCGATGGAGGCACTGATATGAAGCTGATCTATGAAACCGGCCGCGCCGGCCGCACCGGCGTCGTCCTCCCGAAGTGCGACGTCCCCGAAGCCTCCGCGGTTCCCGCCGCCCTCCGCCGCGCCGAAACCGCGGGCCTGCCCGAAGCCTCCGAACTCGAGGTTGTGCGCCATTTCACCGAGCTCAGCCGGATGAACATGAGCGTGGACACCAATTTCTATCCGCTCGGGTCCTGCACCATGAAATACAACCCGAAGTTCCACGAGAAAGTCGTGCGCCTCGCCGGATTCGCCGACCTGCATCCGCTGCTGCCCCAGCTCCGCCGCGGCGGCGTGCTGGTCCAGGGCGCGCTGATCGTGCTCCACGAGACGGAGCGCATGCTCGCCGAACTCCTCGGGTTCTCCCAGATGACCATGCAGCCCATGGCGGGCGCCCACGGCGAACTCACCGGCTGCATGCTGATCGCCGCCTACCACCGCGCGCGCCGCGACACCGCCCGAAAGTACATGCTGATCCCGGACGCCGCGCACGGCACAAACCCCGCGAGCGCCACCGTGGCCGGGTTCACGACGAAGGTCGTGCCCAGCGACGCGGACGGCAACGTGGACCTGGACGCGCTGAAGGCGATGCTGTCGCCCGAGGTGGCGGGCATCATGCTGACCTGCCCGAACACGCTCGGCCTTTTCGACCCGAACGTGTCCGAGATCTGCAAGCTCGTGCACCAGGCGGGCGGCCTCTGCTACTGCGACGGCGCGAACTTCAACGCCATCGTCGGACGCGTCCGCCCCGGCGACATCGGGTTCGACGTGATGCACGTGAACCTGCACAAGACGTTCTCCACGCCCCACGGCGGCGGCGGACCCGGCTCCGGCCCGGTCGGCGTCTCCATCAGCCTCGTGCCGTACCTGCC
>JAFXUM010000190.1 GCA_017524965.1 Lentisphaeria bacterium
ACGATGGCGACCATCAGGGGGCCGAGTTCGCGCAGGATGGTGCAGCCGATGACCATGGGCAGGAAATTGTCCGCGCCGTATTTGTGCGACTGGACTTCCGCCTGATACGCCAGCACCACACCCATCAGCGCGCTGATCATGATCGTGATCGGCACGCCGTCCGGGCCGCAGGTGTTCATGTAGAACAGGAAATCCTTCCAGCGGAGGCGTTTCGGGTGACAGATGCCCTCCCACAGGGCGGCCGTGACATCCCCCACGAACGAGATCAGGGAAATGACCTCGTCCTTGAACTGGAAGGCCATGTCTCCGCATTGAATGATGCTGTCCGAAGGCGTTTTCATGTGTGCTTCATCTGATCGGTTGAAGCCGGGGCGCGCGACTGTCCGCCGCGCCCGGCGTTTCCGGGATCATCGCTTAGTTTTAGATAAGGAGGTGATCCCGTCAGAAAGACTGGCTGCCGTTTCCTTCGTCCTGTTTATCTTCGTTATCCGGGGCGGCCGGGGCGGCGTACGGGATCCCGTCGGGATCCAGCCAGAGGACTTTGCGTGCGCATTCGCCGCGGTCGTTCGTGCCGACTTCGAACTCGACTTTCTCGCCGATTTTCAGCTCGTCGAACTCGCAGTTCTCAAGATCTTCCCACAGGAAGAAGAAATCGTGGTCGCCGCGTTCCGGCGTGATGAACCCGTATCCGCTCTTCAGCTGGACCACGGTGCCGAGGCGGCGTTCGGCCGGAGCCGGTTCGGCGTAGTCGTCCTCTTCATCGTAGCCGTCGTCCGGTTCGCTGACCTCGGATGAGGAATAATTGGACCCGCCGCCGGAGACGAAGAGCGCGTCGATCTTGTCCTGCGGATAAAGCTGTTTTTCGATGATGTCCTGCATCCAGATGCCGTAGGTGGCTTCGGCCATCAGACGGCCGGACGTCATGGTCTGGCGGTGGCCGCCGTTGTCGTCTTCGTAGGAATATTCCCAGCCGATCACCATGACGCGCGCGCCGAGGGAATTGAGCTTGCGGACGAGCGGGACATAATCGCCGTCGCAGGCCACGAGGACCACGACGTCGAATCCGATGTGGACCATCTGCTCGTAGGCTTCGAGGGCGAGCGAGATGTTCGCGCCCTTTTCGGACCCGTGGCTGACGGGGAGGAAATGCGCCACGACGCCTTCACGCGTCAGGACGTCGTCGAAATTGCGTTCGGAGAATAACAAATGCCGCAGATTGGCTTCGGCCGCGGTCAGGCGGCCGCGGAAATAATGGCTGTCGACGATGCGGCAGAGGTTTTCGCTGACATGTTCGCGTTCCGCCACCATGGTGCGGATGAGGCTGTGCAGGCCGGGGACGCTGATGCGGCTCCTGCGGGGATGGCCGTGATAGTAATAGTTGCTGACGTGATAGAAATAATTTCCATCGTAGAAAATGCCGATCCGGATCAGTTTGGAGTCGTTTTTCGCGTCCATGTCGGGCAAATCCTTTCCATTTTTGTTCTGTTCAGTGAATACGGGATGATACTGAAATCGTTTCACACTCGAAACATTTCATGACCTTAACATAGCACGTTTTTTTCAAAAATCCAGTGCTTTTGAAAAAAAACGCCGAAACAATTAGATTTTTTCCGTTTTTGTTCCTTTCTTCCAAGTCATTCTGTGCGATTCGCTAACATATTTTCCATATTGATGTTTTCCGCAAGGCAACCATTGTGAAAAACAGTTTGTCGTTTTTACCATCTTCCGGACGCGCCGCCTCCGCCGAAGCTTCCGCCCCCGCCGCCGCTCCGGCTGCTTCCGCCTCCGCCGCTTCTTCCGCCTCGGCCGCCGCCGCGCGCCATTCCCTTCAGGACTTCCAGCAGGATCCGCAGGATGATGATCATGGCGACCAGGCCGACGGACTTTTTGACGTCCGGGTGGATCATGATGCGGGCAACGATCGTCCCGATAAGCTCAAGGACAATAAGGATGGCGATGACGCAGAACAGAACCCCCTCGGCATCGGTCCCCGAGGATGCCGGATAGCCGCCCTCGTATTCGTCTTCATCTTCGGTTTCGGCGGGTTTTTCCGGTCCGTTTTCTTTCAGGACGAACGCCGAGACGCTGTCGATCGCGAACGCGATGGCATGGGCGTACTGACCACGGCGCAGGAACGGCGCCATGTCGCGGAGGATGTCGCCCGCCCGGGCGTCGTTGATGACGCCCTCCAGACCGTAGCCGATCTCCAGACGGTTTTCGCGGTCGTCGACGGCGAGGAGCAGCAGAACGCCGTTGTCTTCGCCGCGCCACCCGATCTTCCATTTCTCGGCGACGGCGAGGGAGAAATCCTCGATCGCGTCGCCGTGGAGCGACCGGATGACGAAGACCGCCATCTGGCCTTTCGAGGCCGCCTCGTAGGCGTCGATCCGCGCAGTCAGGGAGCCGATCTCATCCTGCGTCAGCACTCCGGCCTCGTCGACCACGCGCCGCGTACCGAGGGCCGGGATGCGTTCGTCCGTGGACTTGAAGTCGTCCGGATCGAAGACGTTCAGGTCGAATGCGGCTTGCAGGACGAACAGCGCGAGGCCGATCAGGAAGAGGACGAAACACACGTTTCCGAGCTGATTCGGAAACGCCGATCTCCAGAAACCGAATTGTTTCGCTTTGCTTCTCATCCTGATCCTTTTTTCCGGGACGTCCGACCGCCCGTTTCTTCCTGTGCGATTAAGAAAATCCCGGGCGGACGACCGAGCGTCCGACCGGGAGAAATGAACTCAAATCAGAATTCGACTTTCGGGGCCTTGACCACGGCGTCGTGCCCCTCCGGGGGCTCGAAGTATTCGCGGGTGCTCAGGCCGAGGCTGCCGGCGAAGAGGGAGCCGGGGAACTGGCGGATCGCCATGTTGTAGCGCTTGACGATCTCGTTGTATCTCTTGCGGGCGACGGCGATGCGGTTTTCGGTGCCGGCGAGTTCGTCCTGGAGACGGATGAAGTTCTCGTTGGCCTTCAGTTCGGGATAATTCTCGGCGATGGCGAGCAGGCGGCCGAGGCTGCTGGTCAGGGCGGCGTCGGCTTCGGCCTTGGCCGCGGGAGTCGTGGCTCCGGCGAGTTTGCTGCGGGCTTCCGCGATGCCGTTGTAGACGCTGTCTTCATGCGCGGCGTAGCCCTTCACGGTGGAGACCAGATTCGGGATCAGGTCCGAGCGGCGCTGCAGCTGCGTGTCGACGTCCGACCAGGCTTTGTTCACGTCTTCGTCCAGGGCGATCAGGCCGTTGCGCTGGGAGATGAACCATCCGAACCCGATCGCGGCGATCGCGACGACAATACCGATACCGACCAGAAACGATTTCATGCTGTTGTTATCCTTTCCTGTTGAGTTTTTTAGAAGCAAAAGAATGAAGGTATCCGGGCGGAGTCATGTCGGCTCCCGTTCAGAACACCGGATTTTGTCTATATAAAATACAATCTTTTCAGGGAAAAGCAAGCCCGTTTCGACTAAAAAAAAGGATTTTCTTTCTTCTGAAACAGCGGAAGCAAAAAAGAACGGGCTCTTTTTTCCGACAGGACGAAAAGCGACGCGGAAACCGGAAACGAAACGCCCCGGACAGCGGTCGCGGCCGTGCCGGGGCTTCCGCCGTTTTGAGGCGGCGGACGATTATTTACGGGCGCGGCTTCGTCTCGCAGGTCAGATCGGGCTTCGCGATGGTGATGCGCGTGCCGGGATCGGTCGAATGCGTGAGCCAGACGTTGCCGCCGATCACGGAGCCCTTTCCGATCACGACCGCGCCGAGGATGGTCGCGCCGGCGTAGATCGTGACGTTGTCCTCGATCGTCGGGTGGCGTTTCGCGCCCTTGATGATCATGCCGCAGGCGTCCTTCGGGAACGACAGCGCGCCGAGCGTGACGCCCTGGTACAGCTTCACGTTGTCGCCGATCTCGGCGGTCTCGCCGATCACCACGCCGGTGCCGTGGTCGATGAAGAACGCGCGGCCGATCTTCGCGCCGGGGTGAATGTCGATCCCCGTGATGCGGTGGGCGTATTCGCTCATCATGCGCGGGATCATCGGGACTTTGCGCGTGAAGAGAGCGTGGGCGATGCGGTGAATGGTGATTGCGCGCAGCCCGGGATAGCTCATGATGACTTCCGGTTTGTTGCGGGCGGCGGGGTCGCCCTCGTAGGCGGCCTGCACGTCGGTCTTCATGACGTCGCGGATGCCGGGCAGTTCGGCGAGGACTTCGCCCGCCACGGTCGCGGCGCGCGCCCTGCAGTCGCAGTTTTCATCGGCCGTTTTGCACGTGTAGCGGAACACGCGGCAGAGCAGATCGGTCAGGGTGTGGTGGGACCGGATGAGCAGGTCGCCGACGGAGAACCGGATGGTGTCGGCGGACTCGGCCTCGCGTTCGGCGAATCCGGGGAAGATCAGTTCGATCAGGTCGTCCAGGAGTTCCAGGATCTCGGCCTCGCGGGGCAGATTCAGCCCCTCGGAGTGGTTCACCCCGATCCCGTCGGCATACGAGGCGCAGAGGCGTTCGACCAGATCGTCGATCTGAGCGGGTCCGGGCGACTGCGGCTGATTTTTCGGGCAGGTTCTCATGAGGTCGTTCCTTTCTGAAAAGTGACGTTATGCGGAAGCGCCGGGGAAAGGCGCGGTCATTCGATGTTCTGAATCTGCTCGCGGACTTTTTCCAGCCCGGTCTTCATCTCCACCACGAGCGGGGAGATCTCGGCCGTCCCGGCCTTGTTTCCGAGCGTATTGATCTCCCGGAACATCTCCTGCATGAGGAAATCGAGGGAGCGTCCGGGGGTGTTTCCGGCGGCGAGCGAACGGAAGTGGCTGAAATGGGCGTCGAGGCGCGTCAGCTCCTCGGTCACGTCCAGACGGTCGGCGAAGATCACGAATTCGCGGAGCATGCGCTCGTCGTCGGCTTCGGCGTTGAATCCGGCGTCCTTCAGGCGTTCGCGCATGCGTGCGGCCTGCTGTTCGGGCAGACCGGGCGTGAGCGTCCGTATCTTCGCGACGATGGCCTCGAATTCACCGATGCGGGCGAGGATGTCGCGTTCGAGCGCGGCGCCCTCGGTACGGCGCATTTCGATGTGGCGGGTCAGCGCCTCATCGAACACGCCGAGCATGAACGTCTCGAACTCGGGATTCGAGCTGAGCGCGGAGACCGGGACCACGACGCCCGGCACGGCGAGGATCTGGCTGATGTTCAGCGAGGCGTCCAGGCCGTTCTTTTCGGCGGCGGCGCGGGCTTCCCGGATCACGGTGTTCAGAAACGCGTGGTCGATGCGGGAGGCCGCCGGAGCGTCCTCCAGGAAATTCAGTTCGGCGCGGACCATGATGGAGCCGCGCGTGAGACGTTTCGCGAGGCGGGCGCGCAGGACGCCTTCGTGAATGGCGAGCTCCTTCGGCAGCGAGAATTTCGCATCGAACTGCTTGCGGTTCACGGAGGAGATCTCGAAGCGGAGCGCCACGCCGTGGCCGACGCCTTCGGCGCGGCCGAATCCTGTCATACTGTTCATCATAGACGCACCTGTCAGAACTTGAATGCACCGCCCTGCGGCGATTTTTCGTAGCCGGGAGAATCGTACGGATTGCGGGACGGATCGTCCTGCGTGGGGAAGACGAGATTGCGCGGGGCGTATTTCTTTTCGATCGCGTCGATCTCCTCGCGGGTCAGACGGGCGTTGTTCAGCTTGTTCACGTCCATCAGCTCCGCCGTACGGAGTTTCCATCCGTTGAACGTGCCGGTTTTGGAGAATCCGGTCACCACGATGCACTGGAGCGGATCGTCCGCGGGCCACATCAGGGAAAGCTGCGTGTACGGCGAAGAACCGGTACGGCCTTCCTTCTCGTTCAGGTATTCCTCCCAGGAGGAAAGGTCCCCGTCGTCCTGATCCTCGGGATCGACCGGAAGCTTCGTGTAAACGGTCTCGGGGTTGTCGAAACGCACCCGGTTGAGTTCGGCCGTGGAAAGATACTGCATGTTGTTCCGGACGAACGTCGCGGCCGCACCGGTCGCCTGTTTCAGTCCGGTATCGCCGGGATCGTACCGTTTCACGAGCACGCGGTACGGCTTCCAGAACATCATGGACCGCTCGCCCTCGCCCGCGACCACGACGCGCGCACCGAGGTCCGGCGGATTCCAGACCACGCAGCTGTGCATCAGGTCGTGTTCCGGGGCCACGGGGAAATGCCGCACATCGTCGATCTCGACATGTTTCGCGCCGCGGTCCAGCGGGATCACGTAACGGGGATAGACGATATTCTCGTAGATGACCGGCTGGGTGTACCGGATGAAATTCCGCTGATTGTCCGAAAGCCCCTTCAGATTGTTCAGCGCATACTCACGCGCGCGCTCCACGGCGGACTTGGAGTAATCCGTCCGGCATCCGGGCAGAAGGACCAGCGCGGCCACGATCGCGAATATGCTCAGAAGAAAGCGTTTCATGAATGTTGTTCCTGTGTCGTTTTGCGTGTGTCGGCCCGGCGGGACCCGGTGCGGTTTGCGCGCCCCGTTTTCTCACGGCAAGCCCGGCTTCTATCTTGAATAGAATAATATAACCTCTTTTTTTTATCCTGCAAGGAAAAAACGGAAAAAGAACGGAAAACTTTGCATTTTCCGCGCACAAAAACGAAGCAGCGGTCCGGCCGGAACCGGAACCGCCGCGAAATGCCGTGCTTTTTTCGTCTCCGTCAGCGTCCGAGCGGCGAGAAGGAGAAGCCCATGTTGAAATGGAAGCGCAGACGCCTGTGCACGCCTTCCTGATTGCAGACGATCGGGTACGCCAGGTCGAGACGGATCGGCATGCCGAGCTGCGGGATCATGATGCGGTGGCCGTAGCCGACACCGACGTTCGGCTGGCTGATCGGGCCGATGTGACCGCTGGTGGCGTCGCCGACGTCGCAGAAGACCGCGCCGCGCAGGAACTTGTAGATCGGGTGGGACAGCTCCGCGGTGAAGAGGTACATGAACTCGCCGCCGTAGTTGTCGTCGTTCTGGTCCACCGGGCCGATGCTGCGGTACGGGAAGCCGCGCACGGAGTCGCCGCCGCCCAGGAAATACCGGTCGTACAGCGGCACGCGGTCGCCGTTGAACGTGCCCATGGTGCCGACCTTCGCGCCGGTGGTCAGGACGAACCAGTCGTGGAAGAACGGGAAGTAGTTGATGGCGCGCAGTTCGAACTTGTAATAGTCGTTGGTGGCGCCGAGGCCGCGCGTGGTCAGGTAGGTGTACGCGCCGACGTCGTAGCCGGAAGTCGGGTTCAGGATGCTGTCGCGCGTGTCGCGGTTGAGGGACAGGAAGACGCGTCCGATCAGGTCGCCGCCGACGGAATCCTGGAAGATCGGCCCCATTTTCTTGTCCATGTCGAGGATGCGGACGTACTCGAACGTGTAGCCCGCGCTGACGGACGTGAATTCGTCGAAGATGCGTTTCGTGAGCGACACGGTGAATCCGAGCCGCTGTTCGTTCCAGTCTTCGTACAGAACCTCGCGCCAGTAGGCGGAAACGTCGAGGCGGAGCGGAATGCCGAAGAGGTACGGCTCCGTGAAGTCGGTCTGCACGTCGAAGTGTTCCAGGCCGACGAGCGCGCCGATGCGGAGACGCTGGCCGCCGCCCGTGAACCAGTTCTGCGGATCGAGGATGTCCATGTTGGAGTGCCACAGCTGAAGCGACCCGGCAAGGCCGTCGGAATCGCTCCATCCGAAGCCGATGTTGCCGCCGAGGAACTGTTTTTCCTCGACGTTCACGTAGACGTCCTTCTTGCCCGGCTCAGGCGAATCCATGGACAGGATCTCCACGCCGTCGCCCTCGCCGTTCGCGGACTGGAAATACCCCATGCCCATGAGGCGGCTCTTGCCGATGTCGAGCAGTTCCTTGTCGAGCAGATCGTCGGACTCGAACGGCAGTTCGCGCCGGATCACGTAGTCCTTGGTCCAGCGGTTGCCGGAGATGTAGACCTCGCCGATCGTGTACTGCGTGCCTTCCATGATCTCGTATTCCACGTCCACGGAGTGCGTGCTGTAGTCGGGATAACGCACCGCCCGGGCCTGGAAATCCGCAAAACCGAGCGGGGAATACTTCGATTCCAGAGCCTTCAGGTCATCGTCCTCGCGGCTGCTGCTGTAGACCTGCTCCTCGCGGGCGGAAAGAAGCGGCAGAAGCTGTTCCTCGGAAAACTCCTTCGCGCCGACGATGCGGATGCTGTTGATGAAGTAGGGGTCGCCCTCCTCCACCACGAACTTCACGTCGACCAGTTCGGGATCGTCCGCGTGCTCGGTCACGACCACGTCGTTCACCTTGAAATCGAGGTAGCCTTTCTGCCAGTAGAGTTCGCGCAGGCGGATCTTGTCGCGCGTGACGAAATCCCTGTCGTAGAGGCCGAGGTTCGGAGGCGTCCCGAGCCACTCCCACGGCATGAACGAAAGCCATTTGGCGCTGCCGAAGAAATACCGCGTTTCGAGCAGGTCCTTCACCTCGGACGGCTTGTAGACGTTCATCCCCTCGAACTCGACGTTGTCGATGCGCACGCGCAGGTGCTCGGCGATCTTGAAGATCACCTTCACGCTGCCCTCGCCGTCGGCTTCCAGCGCGGAGTCGACCTGCGCCTCGGTGTAGCCTTTTTCCTCGTAGAACTTCCGCAGTTCGCGGGTGGATTCGATCAGCAGGGCGTCGTTCAGCGGCATGTCCGTGCGCAGCTTCACGAGCTTCATCAGCTCCTTGTCGCCGAACTTGCGGTTGCCCTTGAACTGGATCTCGGAGACGTTTTTCTTCGCGTAGACGATGAAGACGACTTCCTTGTTTCCGTTGGCAAGGTCTTTCACCTCGGAGTCGATCTCCTCGAACATCCCCAGGGCGAAAAGACGGCGGACGTCCTCGTTGACGATGCGTTCGGAGTACTGCATGCCGGCCTTCGTCTGCGTGTTCATCTCGAAGATGTCTTCGGAGAAAGGATACGCGCCCTGCTGGCGGAAGACGACCCGGTCAATGCTCTGAGCGGACGCGGATGCGGCCGTCAGCATTGCCAGCACTGTCAAAAGCCGTTTGTATTTCATGGTTTCGTACTCCGGGATATGGTAACGGTCAGGATTTCGGTTTCTCTTTCATGGAATCCGGAATATCTCCATTGCCGTATTTATGCGTGATCGAACGGAATTCCATCAGGCTCGGGAAGAAGTTCACATGCACCTCGCCGGTCTTTCCGTTACGGTTTTTTTCGACTAAAAGAAGAGATTCCACCCCGTTGCGGTTCTTTTCGCGGTTGTCGAGGCCGGTTTCCTTTGCTTCGTCGCGGTCGCGGTGCAGGAAGATCACCACGTCCGCATCCTGCTCGATGGAGCCGGATTCGCGAAGATTGCTCAGCCGGGGGCGCGCCGTCTTGTTGTTCGGCGTCTTCTCGACTTCGCGGTTCAGCTGGGAGAGCACAAGGACCGGGATGTCCAGATCCTTGGCGAGTTTTTTGATGCCGCCGGAAATGGCGGACACTTCCACCTGGCGGCCGTCGCGGGACGACACGTCGCCGGCGCGCATCAGCTGCAGGTAGTCGATGATGACCAGGTCCAGGCCGGCCTCGGATTCCTTGAGCTTGCGTGCCTTCGCACGCAGCTCGAATACGGAAAGACCGCCGGTCGGGTCGATGAAAAGCCTGGCGTTGGTCAGCGCTTCCGCCCCGCGGGAAAGCCTGTTGGTCTCCTCGATGTTGAAGGTCCCGTCCGAAATGGACGACAGCGAGACTTTCGATTCGGTGCAGAGAAGACGCTGCGCCACCTGCTCCGCGCTCATTTCGAGCGAGAAGAACGCGACGCTTTTGAGCTGTTTGTTCACAGGCTGCTGGTCCGGGTCCGTGATGCGTTTGTCCGGCAGGTTTCTCATCGCGATGTTGCGCGCGATGTTCAGCGCCAGCGCGGTCTTGCCGATGGACGGACGGGCCGCGAGCACGACCATTTCCTGTTTTTTCAGGCCGCCGCCCAGCAGGTTGTCCAGCTGCGGAAATCCGGTCGGGATCCCCGGCTCGATCTCCTTGTTCATGAGGGCGACGAAATGATTGAACGCGTCCGTGACGAGCTCGCCGATGCTCCTGATCTCGGAGCGGACGAAATCGTTGCGGACGGCGAAGAAGGACTGTTCGATCCCGTCCAGAAGTTCGTGGATCTCTTTTCCGCCGGGTTCCCGGCAGATCTGAAGCGCGGACGTGCAGGCGTTGATCATTTCGCGGAGCATGGCCCACTGGCGCAGGATGCCGCACCAGGTTTCCACGTTCGCCACGCTGCCGATGGACGCCTGAATATCGAACAGAGCGCCGGTCCCGCCGATCATCTCAAGACGGCCGGAACGGAGCAGATCGTCCTCGACCGACAGCAGATCGGGCGGATTGCCCGTCCGGCTGTTGACCTCGAGCATGCTCTGGTAGATCGCGGCATACTTCGGATCGCGGAACATGATCTTCGCGTTCCGCGCGTATCCGGTCAGGGCCCTGTCGGCGGAGTCCTTTCCCTGAGAACCGGGCAGGATCCGCACGCCGAGCCTGGTCGCGACCGTGTTGAAGCAGGTCGGGTCGGCCAGGACGCAGGCGAGGACGGAGCGTTCCATCTCGTAGTCCGCGTAGTCCGCGGTCTGCGGGATGGAATTGGAAGAACGGGCTGCCGGAACGGCGTTCCGGGAAGAATCCTCCCCGGTCCCTGCCGCCCCGGCGCCGTGTGCATGATCGGAACGATCAGGCATGAATCACTCCGGGCGCATCAGGCGGCGCCGACGACCTTGATCGTCGCGACGGCGGTGACGGTCTGGTGGAGCTTGATGTCGACCTTGAATTCGCCGATCGTGCGGATGGGGGCGTCCAGACGGATCTTGTTGATGTTGACCTTGACGTCCATCGACGCGAGCTTTTCGAAGATGGTGCGTTCGGAGACGGAGCCGAAGAGGTGTCCGTCTTCGGAGGCCTGCATCGGGATCGTGATGTCGAGGCCGGCGATCTTCGCGGAGAGAGCCTGGGCGGCTTCGAGGTCGGCTTTGCGCTTCGCTTCGATTTTCTCCTTGCGGGCTTCGAGCTGACGGAGCACGCCGGTGGAGGCGATGGTCGCGAATCCGCGCGGGATCAGGTAGTTGCGGGCGTAGCCGGCCGTGACGTGAACTTCTTCGCCGGCGAGGCCGAGGTCTTCAACGTCCTGCAGAAGGATCAGTTTGACATGTGCCATGATTGAATTTCCTTTGCTGATGGGTTCCGGCTCAGAGAGCCACGCTGATGATACGGGCGCGCTTCAGGGCCGTGCTGAGCATCTTCTGATGGTTCAGGCAGGTGCCGGTGATGCGGCGGGGAAGGATGCGGCCTTTTTCGGTCTGGAAACGGCGGAGCTGTTCCCCGTCCTTGAAGTCGATGTAGTTCACGTGATTCTCGCAGAATCTGCAGATCTTCGCTTTGTTGGTGCGACGCTTCGCGTGGCGTCTTTTCTGTTGCATTGCCATATTTGGTCTCGCTTGTTAGTTGGTTTGTCTGAATGGATCAGAAGGGGATGTCGTCCACGTTTTCGAGCGGGTCCGGACCGGAATCCGGCATGCCGCCCTGGCCGGGCTGCATGTTCGGAGCCGGATTGTACTGCGGCTCGTCGAACTGCTGACGGCGGTACGGCTGCCCCTGCGGAGCGCGGTTCTGGAAACCGCCCTGCCCCTGGTAGCCGCCCTGGGACGGATAACCGCCCTGGGGCTGGTAGCCGCCCTGGCGCGGAGCGCGCTGCTGGAAACCGTCGTCTTCCGGCGGCATTTCGCCGGGCGCGCCGCCCTGGTCGTCGCGGCGTCCCGAGAGGAACTGCACGCGTTCGGCCGTCACGCGGACGCGGGAGCGCTTCTTCTGGGTGTCCTTTTCGGTCCACTGATCGTAGACCAGACGCCCTTCGATGAAGACCGTGCTGCCCTTCTGGAGAAAACGGGAGCAAGTCTCGGCCTGTTTGCCCCAAACAACGATCTCCAGGAAACACGTTTCATCTTTCTCCTGGCCGCTCGCCTGCATGAAGCGGCGGTTGATCGCAATTCCGAACTCGCAAACGGCGGAATTGCCGCCCGTCAGATACCGGAGTTCCGGATCCCGGGTCAGATTCCCGATCAAAAGCACTTTGTTCAGAGAAGCCATGTGACTCGCCTCCTTTCTTCAGTTTGATGGATTACTCGGCGTCGGCCGCGGGGCCGGCGGGAGCCGTCGTCGCCGGTTCCGGGATCGCCAGCTTGGAGCGGACGTGTTCCGGACGGTCGTAGACGATGGAGAGGAACCGCAGGACGCGTTCGTCCAGGCGGAACTCGTCGCGGAGCGTCGCTTCCTTGGCCTGTTCGACTTCGAACACGAAATCGAAATAGTAGCCGGCTTTGCGTTTCTTGATCTCGCGCGCAAAGGTCTTGCGGCCCATCGCGACGTTCTCGATCATCTTTCCGCCCCAGCCGTTGATCAGCTTTTCGAACTGATCGGCAAAGGCCTTGCCCTCATCGTCGACTTTGCGCGGGTCGAGGATGAATACTGCTTCGTACTTTTTCAAGACTGCACCTCCAGGTGTTGCTTATTTGTTGTTTACAGACGTTTCTGTTGTTGTTTTGTTCGGTTGGCTGTCTTCGTCCGCGCTGAAGTCGCGCGGATTGTATTGGTTCATTGCCATTGCGATGCCTCGTCTCAGGATCAGGACGGCCGCTTCCGCAGCTCCGGCCAGCACCCGGTCGAATACCGCGCGCTCTTCCTCGCTGAACTCCGAAAGGACGTAATCGATCACGTCCCCGCGGCTTTCCGCGTGTCCGACGCCGATCCGCATCCGGTTGAATCCTTCCGATCCGATCTCTTCGATCAGAGAATTGATCCCGTTGTGTCCGGCGCTGCCGCCTCCTTTGCGGATCCGGATCCGCCCGAGGGGGATGTCCATGTCGTCATGGGCCACCAGCACCTCGTCCGGCGCGATCCCTTCGCTCCGCATCAGCGGGGCGACCGCCTCGCCGCTCAGGTTCATGTACGTCAAAGGCGTCTGAACGATCAGCGGCGCTCCGGCGTAGGTCCCCTTCCAGTAGTAGGACTGGAACCCGTGGACCCTCTGGAAGGAACGCGGAAGTCTGGTCAGGAGGCGTTCGGCAAACATGAATCCGGCGTTGTGACGTGTGCCGTCGTATTTGCTTTCCGGATTTCCCAGTCCGACGATGAGCCGGATCCGATGTGTTCCGTCCGCCATGTCGCGCTGTCCTTTCCGTGTTCTTCCGTCCGGAGGCTCTTCCGCATCGCAAACAAAGCAGGAAGATTACTCCGCTTTCTTGCGGTCCTCGCGGGCCGCGGCGCGTTCTTCGGTCTTCTTCTCGGCGATGACTTCGGGTTCGGCGGCTTCCTCGCCTTCGGCGGGAGCGGCTTCTTCTTCCTCGGCAGCGGCGGATTCATCGACTTCGGTGAACACGACGAGGTCGGCGTGGGTCACGGCGGTAACGCCTTCGGGCATCACGATGTCGCCGACGTGGATGATGTCGCCGAGGTTCATGCCGGAGACGTCCACGATGATCTCTTCGGGGAGGTCCTGCGGGAGGCTTTCCACTTCGATTTCGTGGAGGTTCTGCTCAAGCAGACCGCCCGCGGCAGCGCCGGCGGGCACAGTGTGACCGGCGCGGACCGCGACGTGCGCCTTGATCTTCTGGTCCATGCGGATGGCCTGGAAATCCAGATGGCGGGTGCGGTTCTTGATCGGGTCGTGCTGGACTTCCTTCAGCAGGACGAGCGTTTCCTTGCCATCCTCGACGAGGGAGAGGATGTTCAGCTCGTTGCGGGAGAGCAGCTGCCATTCCGTGGCGTTCACGGAGATGCACTTCGGCTCAATGCCTTTGCCGTAGACGATCGCGGGGATCAGTCCGGTCTTTCTCAGGCGGCGTGCGTCGTTGGTGGTACCGGCCGTACGCGCCTGCACGTTCAACACATGTTTGACTTTTGCCATTTTCGGTCCTTTCGTGTAATGTGTCGGTTATGTGTGGGTTGTTCGTTTCGTGTTTCGTTTCGGGGGCTTTTCCGCTCAGCGCTGGAAAAGCGAATTAAGGGAATCGCCGTTGTGGATGCGGCTGATCGCTTCGGAGAGGAGCGGGGCGATGTCCAGCGTGTGGACGCTGTCGCCCTTCAGGTCGGTCGGAACGGAGTTCGTCGTGATCAGCTCTTCGATGCAGCTGGCTTTCAGCTTCTCGAACGCTTCTTCGCGCGCCAGGAAGTGCGACACCGCCGCGAGAACGTGGGACGCGCCTTCGCGTTTCAGAAGCTCGGCTGCGGCGCAGAGCGTGCCGGCCGTGCTGGTCATGTCGTCGACCAGGACGCACGTGCGTCCCTTCACGTCGCCGACCAGATGCGAGGACGCCACGTGGTTCGCGTCGAGGCGGCGTTTTGCCACCACTGCGAATCCGCAGCCCAGGCGGTCGGCGAACGACTGCGCCATCTTCACGCTGCCGGAGTCGGGGGAGACGATCACGGATTCCGAGTCGGTCTTGCCGCGCAGATACGGGATCAGCACGGATGCCGCGTACAGGTGGTCGACCGGGATGTCGAAGAATCCCTGGATCTGCTGGGAATGGAGGTCCATGGCGAGGATGCGGTTCGCGCCCGCGGTCGTCAGCAGGTTCGCGACGAGCTTGGCCGTGATCGGCACGCGCGGCTTGTCCTTGCGGTCCTGGCGGGCATATCCGAAGAACGGGATCACAGCGGTGATTCTGGCCGCGGACGCGCGGCGGGCGGCGTCCAGCATGATCAGAAGCTCCATCAGGTTTTCGTTCGTCGGATTGGACGTGGATTGGATGATGAATGCGTCCGCATTCCTCAGGGTATCCTTGTACTGGACAAAAATTTCGCCGTCCGGGAATCTCTGCACGGTCACGTGGCCGAGCTGCTGTCCCAGGCACTGCGCGATCGATTCGGCGAGTTTCGGATGTGATGTCCCGCTGTAGAGTCGGATGTCTCTCGCGTTTCCTTCCATGGTGTCCTGTGTCTTTCCGTTCGTGGTTGAGGGTTGGTGTCGAACAAATCCCTGTCCGAGGTACGGAAGACGGCCGAACGCGAGTCCTTTTTTCCGCAGCCGGAGCGAACGCTCCCGACGCTGCGCCATGCCGGGATCCTGAAAAACGAGGCGGCATAAACAGCCGGAAATCCCTGCGCATGAAAGAAAACCCCGCGGTCATGCGGGTCCTGCGACCCACCGAATCCGGACATGCGGATTAAGGTTTCTGTTTCAACGTGTCTAAATAATATAGACCATCTTTCCGGAAAATCAAGTTGGATTCCGTTATTTTTCACTCATTTCGTGCATTTTTCGCAAAAAGGGAGGGCAGGCCCTCCACTGATACTGTGCTCTGCTGCGCGAGAGCACACACGGAGTGTGCCAGGCAGTGCCGTGCTTCGCGACGGCACACACGGAGTGTGCCGGAAAAGCGAAAAACCGTTTTTTTCCGGTTTCTTTCTCTTTTTCACTGGATTTTTGCGGGAAATGCTGTTACATTATCGAAGAAAATCAGCGCCCCGCCCTGCCCTGCACGGCGGACGGGACGTCATTGCCGTTTTTCCAATCCACAACAGAAAGGATTTTGCATGAAACACAAGGCTCTCATCGGCATCACCGCCGCGGCCGCGCTCCTCTCGGCCGGCGCCGGGCTTGACGCGCAGAACCAGGACGCGCCGAAGACCATGACCGGCACGCTCGACCCCGCCAAGGTCAAGTTCGACATCAGCCCGACCATGTACGGCGTCTTCTTCGAGGACATCAACTTCGCGGCGGACGGCGGACTCTACGCCGAGCTCATCAAGAACCGTTCCTTCGAGTTCCCGAACGGCCTCTCCGGCTGGGAGACGGACGGCAGGGTCCAGGTCGTCAAGGGCAGCGAGGGCGACGTGCCGTTCCCGCGCAATCCGCATTTCGCGCGCCTGACCGCCGAATCCCACCGCGACCAGTGGACCGCGCTTGACAACGGCGGATTCCGCGGCCTCGCGTTCGAAAAAGACAAGACGTACCACCTGACGCTGATGGCGCGCCTCGCCCCCGGCACAACGGAACCGGTCAAATTCGACGCCGCGTTCGTCCGGGAGGACGGCACGATGGAAGCCCGCACGCCGTTCACGGTGAACAGCCGCGAATGGAAGGAGTACAAGGTCGACGTGAAGGCGGTCAGCACGCAGACGCGCGGCAAGTTCCGTCTGCTCCTGAACGGACACCGGGGCGCGGTCGACATGGACCACATCTCGCTCTTCCCGGAGGACACCTGGAAGGGGCGCGCGAACGGCCTCCGCAACGACCTCGCGCAGGCGATCGCCGACCTCAAGCCGAAGATCTTCCGTTTCCCCGGCGGCTGCATCATTGAGGGCACCAAGCTCGAGGACCGCTACCAGTGGAAGAACTCCGTCGGCGCGGTCGGCAACCGTCCGCTGAACGGCAACCGCTGGAACAACACGTTCGTCGACCACCTGACCCCGGACTACTTCCAGAGCTACGGGCTCGGCTTCTTCGAGTTCTTCGAGTTCTGCGAGGACATCGGGGCGGAACCGCTGCCCGTGCTGAACATCGGCCTCGCGTGCCAGTTCCAGAACGACGCGAACGACCTCACCGCGCAGGTCGCGCTCAATGAGCTCGGGCCGTACATCCAGGACTGCCTCGACCTCATCGAGTTCGCCAACGGCCCTGTCACCTCGACCTGGGGCAAGCTCCGCGCCGACATGGGCCACCCCGAGCAGTTCAACCTGAAATACATGGCCATCGGCAACGAACAGTGGGGCAAACTCTACACCGACCGCCTCCCGATCTTCCTGCGGGAAATCCGCGCGAAGCACCCCGAGATCAAAATCATCGGCAGCTCCGGCCCGAACCCGGACGGAAGGGATTTCGACTACCTGTGGCCGAAGATGCGCGAGTTCAAGGCGGACCTCGTCGACGAGCACTACTACCGCGATCCCGACTGGTTCCTCAGCCACATTGACCGCTACGACAAGTACGACCGCACCGGCCCGAAGGTCTTCGCCGGCGAATACGCCTGCCACGACAACCCGACCAACTCCCTCCGCGCCGCGCTCTGCGAAGCCGCGTTCCTGACCGGCATCGAGCGCAACGCCGACGTCGTCCGCATGACCTCCTACGCGCCGCTCCTCGCCAACTACTACGCGTGGCAGTGGGCGCACGACATGATCTGGTTCGACAACACCACGGTCGTGAAGACGCCGAGCTATTTCGTGCAGAAACTCTACAGCACCAACGCCGGAACGCACACGCTCGACCTCTCCGGTCTCGGCGCGCTCCCCGCCGACTGCTACTGCGGCGCGGTCCTCGACGAATCCGAGGACGGCGACAGCGTCATCGTGAAGTTCGTCAACCTCGGCAAGACCGTCGTCCCGATCTCCATCAACATCCCGGGCGCGGCCGACGGCGCGGAAGTCTCCGTGGTCGGCATCAAGGGCGCGGACCTCGCGGACAAGAACGACCTCGCGAATCCCGAGCTCGTCAAGCCGGAGGAATCCAAGCTGAAGATCAGCGCCGGCATCTTCGAGGCGAAACAGGATCCCTTCAGCTTCATGGTCTACCGGATCCCGGTCAAGAAATGAACAGCTGAATTGTTGCTGAAATAGAAAATCAAAACCACCAGCTGAGCTGGTGGTATGCACTGCGCCTAGAAGGCGATATTACTGGCGGCCCGACACGGGCCCTGAATGGACTGCCAGTCGCATTCCCTTCACGAGCCGCCGCTAAAGCGGCCCATGAGTTTGTTTTTGTTGTTATGAACCAGTTCGAGGTCTAGAGGATTCGTCTTCTAGACCCCTTTTCTGCCTTACTTATTCTTGCCACCCGTAAACGGGTCAATGTATTCTTTGAAGGTCATTTGTTCATACGCCTCATCCTCGTCCAGTTGATGGCGGATGTATTCCTCGATTGCCTTTTTGTTGGCCCCCACCGTACTCACGAAGTATCCCCGACACCAGAAGTACCGGTTTCCATATTTGTACTTCAGGTTCGCATGACGGTCGAATATCATCAGAGAACTTTTTCCCTTCAGATACCCCATGAATTGCGACACGCTCAGGTTCGGTGGGATACTCACCAGCATGTGGATGTGATCCGGACATGCGTTCGCTTCCAGAATCTCCACCTTCTTCTGCTCGCACAGCGTCCGGAGGATTTTCCCGATGCTCACTTTGATCTTACCGTACACAGCCTGTCGACGAAATTTCGGCGCAAATACGATATGGTACTTGCAATTCCATCGGGTGTGTGATAAACTATCTGTGTTGTCTTTTGGCATTGTTGGGCCTCTTGGGTTACTTTGGGCTTTGACCGGCAGTCTAAGCTTAATGTACTCCAAGAGGCTTTTCTGCGCAACTTGAATCTAAAGTTTTTTCGGCTACTTACCGGCTGAGCCGGTAGTTTTTTTGACCTAAAGGTGTATAAAAACGACCTCATGGCCTCTTCGCGGGACCATGAGGTTTTTCTTTTCCATCGGCGACCGGCACACGGGCATTTCACTCTCGGACAACACGATTTGAGAAACGGAACAGGTGAGCCTGCAGCGCCCTGCCTGCCGGTCGAGGCGTGCTTTCGCGCAACGCTGTTTCTTCGTCGCGGACGCCGGATCAGCGGACGCCGGGTCCGCACCACATTTCAATTAGTCTCTAAATACCTTTGGTCGCGGTCGCCGTTTTTTTGCCTCTATGTTCAGGATGATCTCCTTGACTTGTTCCTTCGGGACCTGCGTCCCCTCGAACGCATCGGGGGCAAGCTCCGTCAGGCCCTCGATGTGCTCGACGCCGGAGGTGTCGCGCACGATTTTGTAAACAGAAGAAAAATCAACGTTTTTCAAGCTGGAACACCCGGAAAAAGCCCGTTTGAGGATAACACGCACGTGGTCCGGGATGCGGATCTCCGTCAGGGCGGTGCAGCCGGAAAAAGCCTCCTCCCCGATCGCGAGGAGCCGCCCGGGCGACAAGGTAACACGCTTCAGCCCGGTACAGCCCCGGAACGCCCTTTCCTCCAAACGATTGACGTTCGGCGGGATCGTGATCTCGAGCAGCCCGGTACAACCGTCGAATGCGGATTCCCCGATCCGGGCGAGGCCGTCCGGCAGATGAATCGTCTCCAGGGCCACGCACCCGGCGAACGCGCCGCGCAGGATGTCCGTCACGCCGTCCGGCAGAACAATTTGCTTCAGGCGTATGCAGTCGCGGAACGCACCGTCTCCGAATCCCGAGACCGCGGCGGGCAGATCGATCGACTCGAGCTGGACGCATCCCCGGAACATGCCGCCGGGAATCCCGTTCAGATTCGCCGGCAGCCGGACGCTTTTCAGATTGGTGCAGCCGGAAAAGACACCGCCCCCGCGCAGGCGGACTCTGTCCGGAAGCCTGATCTCCGTCAGGCCGGTACAGCCGTAAAACGCATTTCCTTCTATCGTGGTCAGGGAATCCGGCAGGTCGATATGCGTCAGGGCGGTGCAGCCGGAAAAGGCGTCCTGCGAAATCCACGTCACGCCCTCGGGAACCGTGAAGGACCCCTCCACGGACGCGCAGGAGAGGATCTTCGTGCCGTCCCCGGAATAGAAGACGCCGTCCCGGAACCGGAAAAGCCGGTATTTGTCGCTTTCCTCGACCGTGATCCGGCAGCCGGTCCCCGAAAACGCGCCGTTCCAGACGGAACCGAGGTTTTTCCCGAGGACGAGGGGCGGGAGGCCGGTACACCCGAAGAACGCACAGGCGCCGATGTGGGTCACATTGTCCGGGATGGCGATGTCGGAGAGCCCGGCGCAGCCGGAAAAGGCTTTGTCCCCGATTGAGAAACACCGCGCGGGCAGCACGGCCTTTTTCAGGCTCGTGCAGTTCATGCACACTCGTTCCGGCACGCCCCCGGCATAGGCCTCATAACCCACTCCGCCCAAATCATATACCCTCTCCACGACGGGAAGCCGGATCTCCTCCAGAGCGGTGCAGTTGCAGAACGCCGCCTCGCCCATGCTGTTCACAGTATCCGGGAGCTCGACACTGCGCAGGGCGGTGCAGTCCTGAAACGCGTTTCTGCCGATCGTCACGTTGTCCGGCGGTTTCGGAGGCGGCGGAGACTGGATGCGGACCGATGTCAGGGCGGTGCAGCCCCGGAACACGTCGTCGCCGATCACCTTCACGCTCTGCGGGATCACGATCTCGCGCAGGCTCGTACACCCGCAGAACGCCTTATTGCCGATCGCTTTCAGCCCTTCCGGCAGACGGACCGCCGTCAGGGATTCGCACCCGAAAAACGCTACGTCGGCGATCGACTCCACGCTGTCCGGGATCACGATCTCGCGCAGGCTCGTACACCCGTAGAACGCCTTATTGCCGATGGTCTTCACGCCGTCCGGGATGCGGATCTTCTCCAGGGCGGAGCAGCCCTGGAATGTCATTTCCGCGATCTCCGTGATGCCGGACGGCAGTTCGATGCGCCTCAGTTTGTCGCAGGAGGAAAATGCTTGTCCGCGGATCACCGTGACGCTCTCCGGGATATGAACGCCGCGCAGTTCGGAACGGCGGGCAAAGGCTCCCCAGTCGAGCTCCGCCGTGCCGTCGGACACGACATAATCCCGGTAGCGGTATTTCAGCCATTCCCGGACCGGCGGAGGCAGATACTTCTTTCCCCACGCACTGCCGTCGATGTATTCGCCCAGACGCGAAAACTCCTTGACGTCGGCGGATTCGACGACCGTCTTCGCCGGGATGGTGTACCGGTACATGTAATACGAAACGATCGGAAAAAGCACCGCGGGCAGGAACAGCAGGGCGATCACCAGGACCGCCTTCCTGATCCGGTCGAGACGCATTTCGCGCATGGCTTTTTCTTCGGATGGAGAGATATCGGTGCCGCCCATGCCTGCTTTCTCCTCAGAAATCGGTTTTTCGCACTTCATTCCGGTTCCCCGTCCCGCGCAGGGACATCACATAAAAAACGAATCACATGGTTACTATAGCATATAAAAAACGGAAGTCAAGCCCGGAAAGCGGAATCTTTTTTCTCCGTTCAAAATTGAAAACGAAAAAGGGCTGCCGCTCGCCGTGACGGTTTTGCAGCAGCCCTGAACGTCAGACAAGGACTGACCGGTGCGGTCAGAGCTTGATGGAGACGGTTTTGCCGGAGTATTTGACGGTCTGGCACTTTTCGGCCGGGGTGCGCGTCTCCTCGACGCCGACGCCTTCGCCGACCTTAACGACGCGGAACGTGCGGTTCTTCAGCATGCCGGGGAAGGAGCCCTCGGCGTCGCCGATGGTGAGCGTGCCGTCCTTGTACGTGAACTCGATGGTGCTGAATTCGCCCTTCTCGTAGTTGTAGTTGTCGAACTCGTCCTCGTACAGCGTGAAGGAGCCGTTCGCGCCCGGATAGACGCGGATCTCGAGGTCGTCCCACTTCTTCTGCTCGGCGTATTCGACCGGCTCGGCGATCGGGATGATGCTGCCGGCCTTCACGAACAGCGGCACGAGGTCGAGCGGAGCGGCGATGGTGACGGTCTGTCCGCCCTCGTAGGACTTGCCGGAGTGGAAGTCAATGAACTTGGAGCCGGCGGGCAGATAGACGTCCCAGTTCTTCGTCTCGGAGACGTCGATGCGGTTGTTCTTCAGGTACATGGACTTCACGACCGGGGCGACGAGCAGGGATTTGCCGAAGAGGAACTCGGTGTCGAGCTTGTGCGTCTTCTTGTCGGCGGGGAAGTCGGCGAAGAGCGGGCGCATCATGGAGCCGCGGTTCGCGGAGACGTCGTGCATCATGGAGTAGATGTACGGGAGGAACGCGTAGCGCGTCTTGATGGCGCGGAGCATGGCGTCGTACACGGGATCGCCTTCCTTGCCGAAGAAGTACAGCTCGCGCGGGCCGTCGGTGCCGTGGCTGCGCATCATGGGCGTGAACGCGCCGAACTGCATCCAGCGGGCGTAGAGCTCGAAGAAGGAGATGTTGCGGCTGCGGTTCGGGTAGTTCCAGAGGAAGAAGCCGCCGATGTCGGCGTTCCAGTACGGGAGACCGACGAGGCCCATATTGAGGCCGCAGGCGATCTGGTCCTTCAGGGAATCCCAGCTGGTGACGGTGTCGCCGGACCAGGTGTTCGTGCCGAAGCGCTGCTGGCCGGCGTAGGCGCAGCGGGTCAGGATGAAGATGCGCTTGCCGTCGGGATTGTCGGCGCGCTGGTGCTCGTAGACGCCGCCGGTGGTATAGAACGGGTACAGGTTGCGGACGCGGCGGAACGTGCCCTGCGCGGTCATGAGGTCGAAGTCGGCGTCCTTGATGTTGTGGTGGTCCGGCTCGGTGGAGTCCATCCACCAGGCGTCGGGGCCGTAGTCCAGGAGCTTTTTCGCATAGCTCCAGTAGATGTCGCGGGCTTCCTTGCCGGAGGGATCGTAGGGACGCGCGCCGCCGGAGCCGCCGACGGAGGTGTCGTTCGGCCAGGTGTCGATGTCGAGGAGGAATCCTTTCTGCTTCATCACGTCGAACTGCTCGGTCTTCTGACCGAAGTCGGGCCAGATCACGAGCATGGCGTGGGCGTTCAGCTCATGGACGCGGTCGAACATCTTCTTCGGCTCGGGGAAGCCGGGGTTCAGGAACTGCATGGCGTTCCAGTAGTTGTTGTCCTCGCCCCAGTACTGCCAGTCCTGGATGATGCCGTCGAGCGGGATGTGGAGCTGACGGTATTTCTCGACGACTTCGAGCAGTTCCGCCTGCGTTTTGTAGCGTTCGCGGCTCTGCCAGAACCCGAGCGTCCAGAGGGCCTGCATCGGGCTGTCGCCGGTGAGCTTGCGCATCTGCGCGACGACGCCGTCCGTGGAGCCGCCGAACATGAAGTAGTAGTCGAGGTTTTCGCCGTCCTTGAACATGAAGTTCAGGACGTTGTCCTTCTCCTCGAACTCGCCGCTGGCGGGGTTGTCGAGGAAGACGCCGTAGCCCTTGACCGTCTGGAACATCGGGACGGAGACGAAGCGGTAGCCCTGATGGATCGGGAACTTGCTGCCGCGCTGGGAGAACTTGTTGTTCTGCGGCTGGCCGAATCCGTAGACTTCCTCGTCCGCGTCAATGCGGAACCGCGCCGTGACGGTGTCCGTCTTGCCGCTGGGATACTCCACGGGGGCCATCTTGAACGGCTGGGCGGCGTCCTCGGCGAGAAGGCGCGTGCCGTCCGGCTTCGAGAAGGTGATCGCGCCGGTCTTGCGGTCCAGGGACACGCTCACCGCGGAGGATTCCGCCGTATAGGTCGCATCGGTCTTTTTGACCTCGACCTGAACTTTTTCCGGCTTCAGGATGACGGTGGGCGTGACGAACGGCGTTTTCGTGCTGTTCGACGGGGTCTTGGTAACGCGGACGATCTCCGGCGAGTAGAAGACGACGCTCGTGACGATGCCGTTTTCCTCGAGCCGGAACCCGTTCTTTTCTTCGAATTTGCTCATGTTGATCTTCTGCGGTTCAAGCATTGACTGGTTTTCGTTCGCACAGGCCGCTGCCGCGGCGGCCGCCGCAATGGCCATGCAAACGGGGAGGATGAAGTGTTTCATGCGTCTGCTCCGGACGTTTTGGGGTGGATAAAAAGGAAAAAAGCATGCTTTATTATAATGCAGAAAAGGCAGAAAGTCAACCTCATTTTTCCAAAAAAACGAAGTTTCCGAAAAAGTCCCGCAAAGTCCGCAATAATCCGCGAGTTCGGTTTTCCCGGACTGATGCGCGTTTCACGGCTTTCCGCGCTTTCGGCGGAAGCGTCATTCCGCCGCGGTCATTTGAAACCCGGACTCAGTTCGAGCTGACCGGACGGCTTCCGTTCAGGGGCTTTCAGGTAGGTGTTATTGGTGAAGGAGAGGGAGGACGCACGCACGTCATAGTCGACGTCGTATTTCAGCGTATTCCGCAGGATCTCCTCGCATTTGCCGCAGTGCGTGCAGTTTTCCGCGCATTTCGCCGCGATGCCGCCGGTGACCCAGTCGGAGGGGAACGATTTGTTGTCAATCCTGTACGGACGGAAGAACGCGCCCGGATACGGATCCATCAGGCGGAGCAGATTGCCGTCGTAGGTCCCGCTCAAATATGCCTCCACGATCTCGAACGGATAGCGGACCTGGCGGGTGGAAAGCTTGATCGACTCGAGTTCCGGCTCGAAAACATGGACGTCTTCCGGGCGTATCCAGGAACAGCGCAGGAAATCGGCGGGATGCCCGCTTTTGAAAACGGTGCGGCAGATGAAATCCAGTCCCTGGGCATACATTTCGGGGAGCGCTCCATAGAAATCGTGGGCGTGAAGCGTTTCATGAAAGACCTGCCACGGACAGTTCCGCACGCAGCCGCTGTTCACCAGCATGCAGAGTTTTTTGCCGTGGTCCCTGCACCAGGCCGCCATGCCGCGGAACGTCGGCAGGTCCCGCTGGACGTCACGGCAGATGTAGTAGGAATCGAACAGCGGCGCGAGGTATTCGAACGCCAGCGTGTTTCGCAGACGCATGCTGACGGACGCCCGGATCTCGATGTCGGGGAATTCGACCTTGAAAAGCTTTGCGATGTACGGCGACGTGGTCGTGACGATTTCGGGATAAAGACCCGCCGAGGCCAGGCGCTCCACGATGCCGGTGAGCTGATGCCGCTGATCCGCCGTACACGCTTTTTCTCCGTAGCATGTGGCGTTCGCCAGCAGATCCAGTTTCATCCCGTGTTCGCGGCAGCACTGCAGATCGGAGATGATGCGTTCCTCCTCGTTCTCCTTTCTGAGCCCGGTCGGGCGTCCGTTCAGAAGTCCCGGCCAGGCGAAATAGACCTCGCGGAGTCTGGACGCATAGCGTTTGGCCAGTTCGGCGAACGACTGCGGATCGTCCGGTTTTTTCGTCAGAAAATGGCCGACGGCGAATTTTGTTCTTTTTTCGGTCTCTGTATTCATTTTCAGCAAAACGGAGGAATCGGTCCCGCCTGATCCATGCTCACGGCCGCACATTTTCCATAAAACGACTCCGCCCCGGATTCATTTCCCGCTGCCGCCGACCGATTCGTGACGGCGGATCCGCTGGATCTTTTCCGCATACTCCAGACCTTCCCTGTCCTCGGGGAAATAGATCAGGAGATACTTGACATTATCCTGAGCGGAAAGATAGCGCTCCTTGGCGAAATCGGCCTTGATCTGCGCACGGACCGCCCTGGACCAGAGGTCAAGCATCTTCTCCGGGAAGGATGCCATGTATTGCGGGAATTTGAGCACATCAACGGCGTCCTGATACTGCCCGGCCTCGAAAAGGCGCTTTCCGTAGATATACCGCGACAGCAGGTCGTTCCGGTTCTCCTCCCACGCCGTCCGGGCACAGGCAAGCGCATTGTCCGCGTCGCCTTTCCCCCGGTACAACTCGGAAAGGTTGATATTGACCAGGGCCTTGTCCGGGTAGGTGTTCCGGATGGAAAGATAGCGGTTGAACGCGGCGTCGTTCCGGCCGTTTCCGGCCAGACGGGACGCGGCATGGAAGACAAAGAACGGATCGTCCGACGGGCTCTTTTCGAACAGGTCGAGCGCCTGGTCCTTTTTCCCCTCGGAAAGAAGGATTTCGGCCCGGACGAACGGGATCGCCATGCGGTTCGGGGAATCCGCCGGAAGGTTTTCGAGCCATTTCCCGAACGATTTCAGGGAATCGGAATAGCCGTTTTCGGCGCAGTACTCGAAATAAACATAGACCATGAAGCCGTCTTTTTCCTGCTCGACGATCAACCGGAATTCCTTCTGGGCATCTTCCTTGCGTCCGAGCTGGTCCAGCGCGAGCATGTGCAGGATCCGCATGGTCCTGCGGGTCTTTTCCGGAACGCCGTCCAGCTCATTGAACTCGGAAATATACTCCATGGTGCGGGCGGGCTGTTTCCGGGACAGGGAATACTCCGCCGCGATCTTCAGCAGGACCGGGTCGCCGGGGAAGGTCTTCAGCGCGGCCTGAAGTTCATCTCCGGTCATGATGTTTCGCTTGTAATGGTCAAGCAGGATGATGCGCCGGAGAAACGAGACGTCGTCGTCCGGTGTCTCGATCAGGGCGGCGATCCCGGCATACATGGTCAGGAGATCGGGATCGTTGACGGAATCCGTCCCGGCCTTGACCGTAAGATACTGAAGAGCCGCTGTCCGGGCGCGCGCCTGAAAATCCATGAAGGAACCGCCTTTCATGATCTTTCCCAGCGTCAGCTGGATGTCCTTCGGGGAATCGATATGGATCGCCATCTGGAGTTTTATGAGGGAGGAAAGCGGCGTTTCGATCGTGGACCCGGATTCCAGCATCGCAGTCTGAAGACGTTCGTTGTCCCCGTCGTTGAACGCGGTCAGGGCATCCAGGTACGAAGCGATCACTTTCGACTGGCGGCCGCGCAGACGGCGGATCCTGTCCGCCAGAGGCGGGATCAGTTCCGGCTGACCGTTCAGGACGCAGCTTTCCCCGTACAGGACCGGCATGGACGCATTGACACGGCTTTTCAGGAATTCGTCGCAAATGCGGATCACGTCGTCGAAACGTTCGTGCAGGAAATAATAGTTGGCAAGCAGAGGCGCGCCCGCGTAGTCGTTCAGCTCGACGGCCTCCAGCAGAAGACGTTCCATCTTTTCGTCCGATTCGCGGTCGTGCTGTTTTGAAAGGAAATACAGCAGGACATTGCCCATTTCAAACCGGACCTGCGGATCCTTGATCTGGTCGAGGGAGGCAAGATGGTTCTGCATCTGCTCCTTGTTCATCTCGGCGCCGTTCAGCAGCAGATCGGCGAAGCGCCCCCGTTCCGATTCGGTGAAATACTTCGGATTCGCTTTCTTCCTCTCCGCGTAGAAGCTTTTCCCGTTCGACACATGCCCGGAATGCAGCGCCGCGATCAGATAGAGCGCGCCTTCTTCCGGCGGCAGGTCGGGATTCTCCATGACTTTCAGGTTGAGAATGGAGTAGATCGAGCCGAAGTTTCTGGCGCGGAACGCGCTTTCCAGGAAATCGTGGAAATACTCCTCGTTCAGCGGATTCAGGCGCATGATCCTCTGACGGAAAAACGACTCGTTGCCCCAGTCGCGGTAATGACGGTAGATGTCCGCCATCGCCGCCACCGCGTCCTCTTTGTTCGGGTCTTCGTTGATCACCTTGATAAACAGGTCTTTTGCGGCCTCGTATTCGCCCGCCTCGTACAAGGCGGAAGCCCGCGCGTAGTCCCTGTATTTGCCGATGTCCCTCAGCGCGTAATACAGACTGCCGCAGATGCAGAGCAGGACGACCAGGAAAAAGAGACTCAGGATCAGGATGCGTTTCGGAGTCAGACGGATGCCGCCGACCTTGACGCTCCGGACGATCTTCTTTTTCTCGTTCTTTTCATGGTCGAAAAGCATGGAAAAACGGGGATCGTTCCGGTACATCTCCTCAAGTTCCGCGCGGCTCAGGCGCTGCGAGGACGACACCTGCTCGTTGTCCCCGGCGTTCTCCCCGCTGTCTTCGGGGACGCCGTGCGCTTCATCTCCGGGAGTGTTTCCTCCGGCGACAGAAACAGAGTACCGGTTTTCATCCCGGTACTCTTCCTTCAAATCGGCGGACGCCGGTCCGCCCTTTCTGTCTTTTTCGGGTTCTCCGCTCATGCCTGTACGGCGCCGACGGCACGGCGTCTGCGGTTACGGTAGAGCAGGAACACGGCGCCTGCGCCAAGGGCCACGAGCAAAGACACCGTGGAAGCGGGCAGAGGTTCGCCGATGACGAGGATCTCGATCGTGCCGTCGAAAGGCTTTTCCGAGAAGTCAAGCTGGAAGAACCCGTCCGCATTGTATCCGGCATAGTATCCGGGATCGGCCGCGACGTTGAGCGAAACCGTACTGCCCGAGAAATCGGAGCCGTTCGCATTGGAGCCGTATCCGAAACGGATGGTGTCGTCCTTGTTGAACTTTCCGAGGGAGATCGAGGCAAGCTGCTCATTGTCGAGAGAAACGACCTCGGCATCGTTCATGGCGTCCTTCAGGGAAACAAATTCGCTCCCGTTCCGAAGATATCCGAAATCCTTGTTGTTTTCGTTCTGGGACGCCTGCGCCAGATTGTCCTTCAGGGACACATCGGACGAACCCATGACAAGAAGCTTCAGGTTTTCGGACACGCTGGAAGACAGCTGGCCGTCCTGAAAAGAAACTTTTCCCAGGGCGGTATAGTTTTCGGGCGCGGCTTCTTCATCGGCCGCGGAAACGGCCAGTCCGCCAAAGGAAAGAGCAAGTGCGAGAGCAGCGGCAAATAATGTTTTGTTCATGTTTTTCTTCTCCTGTTCAGATGCCGGATACGCCTGTTTCAAATCCCGGCGTCATCCGGCGGACAGACTTCACTGTCTGCGGGTTGCTGTCTAAAAAACAAAAAAACGTTGTCCGTAAAAATAGCTCTTTTTTTCTATTTTTCAAGTATTCCCGTTAGAAATTAATCCAAAAAAACGAAAAAAAGATGCGGTTCGAGGCGGAACGGGAAAATCACTCGCAGAAGAACTCGAACCGGAGGAACACCGGACCGTCGTCGCCGGAGGAAGGTTCTCCGCGCAACAGGAACAGCTCGAACGCGCCGTCCGTTTTCGTCATGCTCATGTCGAACATGCCGGCGGATTCCAGGCGGATGGTGGTGAAAAGCGAATTGCCGCGGCTTTCCGTATCGACCGAGACGCCCGGCACGTCCAGCGCGGTCAGGTCGCGCCGGATCGACTCCAGCATGCGCATGGCGTCGAACGCGGGATCCCCGTGAAGGGGTATCCGCCGCATCCCGCCGTCGTCGGCCCCGAAGAAAAACGGAACGGGGATGCGTTCGTCCTCGGGGATCGCGTCAAGCTCGGCGGGGATCAGCGCCGGATCGATGTCGATCGCATATTTCCGTTCCGTGGGCGAGTTGGAAACGAGACGCGCCCGGACATAGTCGCCGGGGTCCGGCTCCGCGGCAAACGTTCTCACTGGCAGGGAGGAAGGACGCCCGGGCTCGGCAGAGACGACGTGCGGACGCGCGTTCTTCGTCCGGTTCGCATCCATCTGGTCCATCAGGAGATACACGAAGAATCCGCTCAGGATGAACAGCGCGGCGATGCGGAAGATCCAGGCCGCGCGGGAGTCGGAGAAATCGCGTTCGCGGGGGGCGACGGGCGGGAGTCCGGCGGATTCCGCACGGACATACGCCGCGATCCGGGCGTTCATGCCGGGATCCGGCTCGGACGCGACGGCGCGCGACAAAGCTCCGCGGATCGTTTCGTAATCCGCGAGCCGCCGCACGCAGTCCGGACACGAACCGAGGTGCGCGCGTACAGACTCGTCCGGCTTGTGTTCGCCGTCGAACACCGCCGATATCGTTTCCAAATCCGGGCAGCCGGGAGAAGTCGCCTTATCGTTCATTTCTTTGCCTCAAATGGGGGTTGCGGCTGTTGAAGCTGTCGAACCTATTGTTGAACGCCGCCCGGGGACGGGAGGATCCCGACGGCGGCGAGGTAATCGCGGAGCATTTCGCGGCCGCGCGACAGCCGGGATTTCACGGTCCCGACCTTGCAGTCCAGTTTCTGCGCGATCTCCTCGTACGGCATGTCGTTCACGTGCCGCAGCACCATGGTCTCGCGGAGATTGTACGGCAGGCTGTTCAATGCTTTCATGATATTCGTTCCGATTTCGTTCTGTTCCAGGACCAGGTCCGGTTCCATCCGGCGGTCCGGCACGTCTTGTTCGTTTCCCGGACCGGAATCGTCGTCGGGGCCGTCTCCGGCGGTCAGGCTCACGTTCAGGCCGCTTCCGCGCCGGTGGTTCCACTGGTACTTGTTCCGGGCCAGGTTCAGGGTGATGCGATGAAGCCAGGTCTCCAGGCTCGAATCGCCGCGGAACGCCTGCAGAGCGCGGTACGCACGCAGAAACGTATCCTGCACGACCTCCTCGGCGTCCTGACGGGACCCGAGTATCGCGTAGGCCACTTTGTACAGCTTCGCGGAGTACAGCCCGATCAGGCCGTCGAACGCGGTGTCGTCGCCGCTTCGGAAGGCCTTCAGGAGCGCCTCTTCACGAGTCTTCTGTTCCTGTTCCATCGCTGTCCCTGTGTTTTACAGACAATTCATTTGCCGTTTTGTTCCGCGAAATCTGCATTTTTTCCGCTTTTTCCCGCGAAATGCCCGGAAAAACTTATTTCCGTTTCATTTCCCGGCGGTATTTCCGGATCTTTTCCAGCACCTCGTCGCGCATCTTGAACGCGTCCTTCAGGAAATCGTCGCGGATCGCGTCCGGGAACTTCTCGTATTCGCCGATCAGCTCGTTGAGGTCGGCGAGGAACCGCTTCGTGAGCGCGATGCGGAACGTGACGAGTTCGCCGTCCTCCAGACGCAGCACGTCCAGAGACCGCGCCATCAGTTTCCCGAGCAGCGTCAGCGCCCGCATCATGGCGCGCGCGGCGTCCTGGTCCCGCTCCACGGCGAAATACTCGGTCAGGTCGATCGCCATGTGGGACGCCGCCGTGTACACGTCGCTGCCGTCGCGGTGCCGCACGAAATCCTCCTCCGGCACGTCGTCGTAATCGTCGTCATCGTAGTCGTCCTGCGGCGCGTCGAAATCGTCGTCCCAGGAGGATCCGCGTCTGCGGATGCGCTTCGAGATGACTTTGTCCTCGTCCGGGAGGTCGATGTAGCGCGGGAGTTCGACGAGGTAGTCGTGGACCCGGTCGTCGTCCTTGCGGATCTCCTTCTCCCATTCGAATTCGTCGCGGTAATCGCCGTCGTTGAAGGGGTCGGTCATTCGTCTGCTCCGGAGCCGATGCCCTTTTCGGCCTGTTTCCGGCGGGCGGCGGCCAGCTTTTCGTGTTCCGCGTCCAGCTTCGCCATGGCGTCGAAACTCGGCACGTCGCCCCAGAGCTGTTCCAGCTGGTAACGGTCGCGCGTCTCGTTCGTCATGATGTGGATCAGCAGGAATCCGTAGTCCACGATGATCCACTGGCTTTGCGGCGTGCCGTCGACCGTGATCGCATGGATGCCGAATTCCTCGCGCACTGCCCGCTGGATGCGTTCCGCGATGGCGCCGATATGCGGTTCGGAAAGTCCGGTGCAGATCAGGTAGTAGTCGCCGATCGCGCCGTCCTGTTTGGTCATGTCGAGCCGGAGGATGTGTTCGGCCTTGTGATCGTAGGCTTCCTTTTCGCACAGTTCGATCACTTCCGTCACTTTGAAGTTCATTCTCGGCTTTTTCGTTTCCTGTTCGTCGTTCATGTGATTATTCTCCGTTTCTTTGAGGATAAAGTTTGTGTTCTTCGATGTAGTTCAGCACGGGGCCCGGCAGGAAGTCCCGGCACGCGTCCGCGCCCCGATCAAAAAGGCGCTGCCGCACGGCGGTCGAGCTGGGGTCGAACTCCGGCGCGCCGGTCAGGACACTGTCGCGAAGCTTTTCGAACAGCTCCGGCGGCCAGACCTTTTTCAGCAGCTCGAAGTCCGCCTCCGCGCCCGGCCTCGGATACGACAGAAACCGGTTTTCGCGCACAAGGCGTTCCGCCTCGTACCACAGGTGCAGCTGGTTCAGCGAATCCGTCCCGACCACCCACACGAAATGCTCCGCCGGATACCGTTTCTTCAGGACGTCCAGCGTGTCGACCGTGTAGGAGGGACCGGGGCGTTCCGCCTCGATCTCGCTCACGCTCATGCCCGGATGCCCCGCGATCGCCGCGCGGAGCATCGCCGCGCGGTCCGCGAACGGCACGGGCGCAAATCCGTCCTTGTGGGGCGGATGCGGCGCGGGCAGGAAGACGACGCGGCTCACGCGGCCGGTTTTCAGCAGATAATCCGCAAGCCCGATGTGCCCGTTGTGAACGGGGTCGAACGTGCCGCCGAAGACGGCTGTCAGGTTTTCTTCACTCATTCGGGTCTTTTTCGGGGTTCTTTTTGCGGAAATCTTTCATGCGCGCTTGCATTCGGGCAATCCCGCGCGTATTTTAAATGCACCCTTTAAACATAGCAGATTCCGCAAAAAAGACAAGCCGCAATCCGTTTTTTCATGAAAATCTCTTCTTTTCCCGGAGACATCCCGCAGACCCCGCTCTTCGCCGCTGCCTCGAAAGCCGCCGCCGTGCTCCGCGCAGCCGGACACAAGGCGTATTTCGTGGGCGGGGCCGTCCGCGACCTCCTGCTCGGACGCACCCCGGACGACGTCGACGTCACCACGTCCGCGCGCCCGGAGGAGATTCAGGCGCTGTTCGAAAAGGCGATCCCCATCGGCGCGGCGTTCGGCATCATCACGGTCGTCGTCGACGGTATCCCGATCGAGGTCGCGACGTTCCGCGCGGAACGCGGCTACAGCGACGGCCGCCGCCCCGACCATGTGGTCTACACGGACGACGAGGTCCTGGACGTGACCCGGCGCGACTTCACGATCAACGGGTTGCTGTTCGACCCGGCGGAACGCACCGTGGTCGACTGCGTGGGCGGGCTCGACGACCTCCGCGCGGGCGTCCTGCGGACCATCGGCGATCCCGTGGTCCGCTTCGGCGAGGACCATCTCCGCATCCTCCGCCTCGTCCGGTTCGCGTCGCGCCTCGGATTCGAAGTCGATCCCGCCTCGGAACAGGCGGCCGCCGGCGCGGCGGAAAAACTCCGTCTGATCGCCGCCGAACGCATCCGCGCCGAACTCGAAAAGATCCTGCTCTGTCCGCATCCGGCGGAGGGATTCGAGATGCTCGCGCGCCTCGGCATCCTGCGGGTCGTCCTGCCGGAAGTCGACGCCATGCGCGGCGTGGAACAGCCGAAGCAGTACCACCCGGAGGGCGACGTCTTCGTCCACACCATGCTCCTGCTCCGACACGCCGCCTGGCGCACCCCGGACCTCATGTGGGCCGCCCTGCTCCACGACGTCGGCAAGCCCGGCACGCAGACGTTCAAGGACGGCGTGCCGCATTTCTACGGACACGAAACGCTCGGCGCGGACATGGCGGCGGACATCCTCGCGCGCCTGCGCTTCTCGTCCGCCTCGGCCGAATCGATCACCGCCGCCATCCGGCATCACATGCGGTTCGCGTCCGTCCACGCCATGAAAAAAGCCAAGTGGATGCGGATCATCGCCGATCCGAATTTCCCGCTCGAACTCGAGCTGCACCGCCTCGACTGCATCGCGTGCCACGGACTGCTCGACAACTACGTCCTCATGCTCGACCGCATGCGCGAATACGCCAAACTCCCCGCCCCGCGCAAGCCGTTCCTGAACGGCAACGACATCATCGCGCTCGGCGTGAAGCCCGGTGCCGTCTTCAGCCGCATCCTCAGCGAGGCGGAAGACCTCCGGCTCGAGGGCGAACTCCAATCGCGCGAGCAGTCCCTCGAATGGCTCCGCGCCCGCGTCGAACACCTCGACCTCTGAAAGCATACAATCAAGCCATAAGGAAATCCCCTTCGGACCGGTTCAGCCTGAAGGGGATCATGCGTTTTGAAAACCGTTTTTTTCGCTCAGTGCACGTACACCCGGAGCACGGTCCCGCGGAACAGCACCCCGCGGTCGGGTTTCGCCGCCTTGAAGATGAGGTCGGGACCGAAGTAGAACCCCGGCTGCGTCGGCTGGTTGTACGCCACGTTCTGCGTGGCGAGGCTGATGCGGTACACCGGGTCCTCCAGGAACGTGTGGAACCGGTACGCGGTCGGGATGGTCGAGACATACAGGCGGAGGTGAGCGTTGTCGTTGGTGCGCATGAGCACCTCCTCGCGCCAGTCGCCGAAGATGTCTCCCTGGAGGCACGGCGTGGACTTCGTGCCGTTGTTGGACGAGCATCCCTCGAACCGCATGAGCGGCGTGCACGTCCCCTGCGCGGCGTTGTACTTCGTGACCGTGTTGCCGTCGAGCAGTTCGCGGCACAGGTCGTCGTCCCACCACACCGCCATGTTGATGGAAAGCCCGCGCGGATTGCCGCCCAGCGCCTCGCCCTTCACGGTCTGCGGCGGGATGCCGGACGCCCACATTTCGACGCCGGGGCTGGTCGGGTCGATGTCGGCCGCCATGCAGCGCCCGACGTCGGTGTTGTGCCGGACCTGGTGCAGGATCTTCCCGGTGGCGGCGTCGCGGAACGTCGCGCCGTCGCGCTTGTTCTCGTGGCAGCACCACACCTGGAGGCCGGGCATGTCCCACGCGAACTGCGTCAGGTGCATGGCGTCGCCGTGCCCGAGCCCGGTCGTGTACAGACCCTTTCCGTCGTGGTCGATCGTGCACGATCCGTACACGATCTCGTCCTTGCCGTCGCCGTCCACGTCGCCCACGCGCAGATTGTGGTTGCCCTGCCCCGCGTAGCCCCGGTTGTCCGGCTCGTTGGAATCGAACGTCCAGCGTTTTTTGAGGTACTGACCGTCCCAGTCGTACGCCGCCAGATACGCCCGCGTGTAGTACCCGCGGCACATGATCACGCTCGGACGTTCGCCGTCCAGATACCCGACCGCCGCCAGGAACCTGTCGCAGCGGTTGCCGTAGTTGTCGCCCCAGTCGCGCATGTTGCCGCGCGGCACGTCGTACGGGATGGTCTCGAGCGCGGCCCCGGTTTTGCCGGAGAAGACGGTCAGATATTCGGGTCCGGTGAGGATGCGACCCGCCGGGGTGCGGTAGTCGGCGGACGCGTCGCCGATGACCTTGCCTGTGCCGTCGACCGTGCCGTCCGCGGTCTTGCAGACGACCTCCGCGATGCCGTCGCAGTCAAGGTCGTAGACCATGAACTGCGTGTAATGCGCCCCGGCGCGGATGTTCCTGCCGAGATCGATGCGCCAGAGTTTTTCAGGGCGTCCGAGCTTGTAGCAGTCCAGATACACGTTTCCGGTGTAGCCGTCGTGCGCGTTGTCGTGCGCGTTCGAGGGATCCCATTTCAATATGATCTCGAACTCGCCGTCGCCGTCCACGTCGCCCACCGAAGCGTCGTTCGGCGAATACGTGTACGCTTCTCCGTTCGGCGCTTTGCCGTCCGCGGGCTTGTCCAGCGGGATGTCCACGTACCCGGCCGGGGCGTTCTCCGGCAGCGTGTACGACGCGGACGCTTCGTCCAGCTCCTTCCCCCCGGCGACCGGCTTCACCGTGTACACGCCGCCGCCTTTGTTTTTATCGACAAAATACGTCGCCTCGCTGACAGGGTATTCGTTGAGCTTCTTCCCGTCGCGGTACACATTGAACGACGTAAGCCGCGCATCCTTCGAGAGATAGCGCCAGGTCACGAACACCTCGTCGGCGTTCATGCGGACCGCGATCACGCCGCGTCCGAGCTTTTCGCGTTTGAGCTTCGTGAAATCGTATTTGGTCGGCGGCTGGATCTCCACCGGCTCGCGCTGGGCGAAAAGGCTCTGCGCGGGGACCGCCAGCGCGAACGCCGCCGCGGCCGCGAATAAGAATCTGTGCAACATTGATCAGTCTCCTTGGGGGTGGTTCATTTGGGGATGGGAGCAAGTTTCGGGAAATAGGTGCCGCGGAAGAACGCGCCGGAACCGAAGAGGTCGGGTCCGAAGTAGAATCCGGGCTGCGTCGGCTGGTTGTAGCAGATGTTCTCCAGTGCGAGGCTGATGCGGTACACCGGCTCCTCCAGGAACGTGTGGAATTTGAACGTGGTCGGGATGGTCGAGACGTACAGCCGGAGGTTGCGGTTGTCGGTGGTGCGCATCAGCACCTCCTCGCGCCAGTCGCCGAAGAGGTCGCCCTGGAGGCACGGCGTCGCCTTCGTGCCGTTGTTCGAGTCGCAGTTGTCGAACGTCATCATGGTGACGAACGCCCCGCTGTCGTAGTCGTACTTGGAGACGCGGTTCTTGTCGAGGAGTTCGCGGCACAGGTCGCCGTCCCACCACACCGCCATGTTCACGGAGATCCCGCGCGGATTCGCCGCCACGGACTCGCCCTTCACGCTCTGCATGCCGATGCCGGACCACGCCCACATTTCGAGGCCGGGATTCACGGAATCCACGTCCGCCGCCATGCAGCGTCCGACGTCGTTATTGTTCCTGATCTGGAAGATGATCCTGCCCGTGGCGGCGTCGCGAAGCGTCACGCCGTCGCGCTTGTTCTCATGGCAGCACCACACCTGAAGCCCGGGCATATCCATCGCGAACTGCGTCATCTGCATGGCGTCGCCGTGTCCGAGCCCGGTCGTGTAGAGGCCGGTGCCGTCGTGGTCGATCGTGCAGGAACCATATACAATTTCGTCCTTTCCGTCGCCGTCCACGTCGCCAACGCGCAGATTATGGTTGCCCTGCCCCTCGTAGCCCTTCCAGCGCGGGTCCTTCGCGGTATCGAAATTCCACCTCATTTTCAGGTCCTTGCCGTCCCAGTCGTAGCACGCCAGCGCGGCGCGCGTGTAATACCCCCGGCACATCACCACGCTCGGGCGTCCGTCGTCGGAGAAGAACCCCATCGCGGCGAGGTAACGGTCGCTCCGGTTCGCGTAGTTGTCGCCCCAGGCCATGCCGTCGCCGCGCGGCGGCTCGTAGTCGATCGTCTTGAGCGCCGCGCCGTCCTTGCAGGAGAACACGGTCAGGTATTCCGGGCCGCTCATGATGCGGCCGCGGTTGTGCGTCCCGGCGGGATTTGCCCCGGTCTTGCGGAAATCGACCTCGGGGAGCTGGACCATGTCGCTGCCCTTCTCGCGCCAGTCGGCGTCCGGGTCGCCGATGACCTTGCCCGTGCCGTCGACCGTGCCGTCCGCGGTCTTCATCACGATCTCGGAGACGCCGTCGCCGTCGAAATCGTACACCACGAACTGCGTATAGTGCGCCCCGGCGCGGATGTTCCTGCCCATGTCGATGCGCCACAGCTTCGTGCCGTCGAGCTTGTAGCAGTCGAAATACACGTTGCCGGTGTACCCGTCGTGCGCGTTGTCGTGCGCGTTCGAGGGGTCCCACTTCAAGATGATCTCGAACTCGCCGTCGCCGTCCGCGTCGCCCACGGACGCGTCGTTCGGCGAATACGTGTACGCCTCGCCGGACGGGGTCACGCCGTCGGCGGGCTTGTCGAGCGCGATGTTGATGTAGCCCTCCGGGGCTTTGTCCGGCAGCGTGAACGCCGCGCTCCGTTCGTCCTTCTCGCGCCCGTTCACGACCGGCTTCACGCTGTACGTGCCGCCGCCCTTGTTGGAGTCGATATAAAAGGTGGTCAGGCTCACGGGCGTGGGATTGACGCGCTGTCCGTCGCGGTACACGTTGAACGCGACATCGGCGGGGTCGCCCGAGAGATACCGCCACGAGACGAAGACTTCATCTTTGTTCCGGCGGACCGCGATCACGCCGCGTCCGAGTTTCTCCATCCTGAGCTTCGAGAAGTCGTATTTTCCCTGCGACGCGGGCAGGATCACGGCGTCGGACGGGATGGCGGAGGGCGTTTCGCGGGCGGAGTCGCAGGAGACGAGTCCGGCGAGAGAAAGGACGGCGAGCGGAATCAGGCGGTTCAGTTTCATGGGGAAGATCCGTTTATCTGGCTGAAAAAGATACGCGTTACAATGCGGACGGGGCAAATATAGCACGATTCCGGCGGATTGTCAAGGTTTTTTTGCCGTTTTCTTTGCCTTTCAAGATTGATTTCCGCTGTTCCCGCTGTATGTTATTATAGTGTATTTATCCCGGAGACCAGCCATGCCTTTGCTCGACGTCAAAAACCTTTCCGTTCAGTTCCGCACAGACGGCGGACTTCAGCCCACCGTCACCGATGTCTCGTTCACGCTCGAAAAGGGCGAAATGCTCGCGCTCGTCGGCGAAAGCGGCTGCGGCAAAAGCGTCACCTGCATGTCGCTCGCGCGCCTGCTCCCGGAACCCCCGGTCGTACTCTCCGGCGAAGTCATGCTCGACCGCGGCCCGGCGCTCGGCGGCGTGGCGGACGTGCTTCAGCTCAACGAACGCAGCCTGCGCCAGGTGCGAGGCGGCTGCATCTCGTATATCTTCCAGGAACCCTCCGTGTCCCTGAACCCGGTCTTCCGCGTGGGCGACCAGATCGCCGAGGCGGTCAAACTCCACCGCAAGGACGTCTCCGACCCGTTCGCCGAAGCCGTCGAACTGCTGCGCCAGGTCGGCATCCCAGACCCCGCCAACCGTGCGAAACAGTATCCGCACGAGATGTCCGGCGGCATGCAGCAGCGCGTGATGATCGCCATGGCGCTCGGGTGCGCGCCCTCGATTCTGGTGGCGGACGAGCCGACCACGGCGCTCGACGTAACGATCCAGGCGCAGATCCTCGATCTCCTGCTCTCGCTCAAGAAGGACCGCGGCATGGCGGTGATCCTCGTCACGCACAACCTCGGCATCGTCGCCGAACTCGCCGACCGCGTCGCCGTCATGTACGCCGGACGCATCATCGAGACGGCGCCCGTCGCCGAGCTCATCGCGCATCCGAAGCATCCGTACACCTCCGCGCTCATCCGCGCCGTCCCCGTGCTCGGCGGCGAACACAACCGCCTGAACACCATCCGCGGCACGGTCCCCTCCCCCGACAAGTTCGGGCGCGGATGCCGTTTCTGCGACCGCTGCGAACACGCCGACACGCTCACGCCGGAGCAGCGCCGCCGCTGCCAGGAGGAGCCGCCGGCCCTCCGCGAACTCGTCCCCGGCCACGCCTGCGCCTGCCATTATCCACCCTGCATGACGGGGAAGGAGGCCTGACGTGCCCTCCGTTTCCGCCACAGCCGACAGAAAAAACAGCCCGGC
>JAFXUM010000002.1 GCA_017524965.1 Lentisphaeria bacterium
TGCATCAGTACTTCCTCGACCTGGAAGAATCCGACGTCAGCATCCATCTCGACGTCGATCCGCATCGGCTTCTCTTCGCCCGGCAGGATCCTGACGCGGAGAATGGCGTTGGCCGAGTATTTGTGGATGTCGCCGACATGCGGCCGGTCCGAAAGCGCCATCGAGATGCGCGCGCGGCCTTTCGTCATGTCGCAGCCGTCGCCGATCAGGATCAGTCCCGCCTCGAGCGAATGGACACGCGTCGTACCCATGTGTCCGAGAATCCCCTCCAGCGCCATCGAGCGGATGACCACGCGCCGCTGCTCGTCGTCCGGCAGCAGCATCAGCAGAACGCGGTCGACGATCGGCAGGGCGAGCATAGCCGAAGTGCGTTCGTGCCATTCCCTTCCGACGGACATGCCGAGGTCATGAAGGAAGCCCGAGAGCAGAACTGACGCAAGACTGTCCTCGAAGCGTCCGGCTCCGTCTTCCTCGAGCGTCGTCTTCACCCCCGCCCCGTGAAGGATGACGAGCGCCTTGATCGCGTTGTAGGCGACCTGCCTCATGTGGACGGGACCATGGTCGTTGAACCCGAGGCGGCGGAGCGACACGACATTCGCGTATTCCTGGACGTGCTGCGTCTCCTCGTCCGAGAACAGGACGCTCGCCAAGGCCTCAGGGAACGCGTACCCGGCGAGCTGACGCAGTATCTTTTCCTCAAGTGCGTTTTCCTTCGGTGATTTCATGCCTTGTCTCCTCTGGCTGGATTCGCTGTGCTCATGTGGAGAAATTATACCATAAGCATTCGCAGCGAACAATTGCGAGACCGAAGAATCCTCGACTAATTATTTTGAGCGTGGCAACAAATTTTCTCACACAATTCTGACAATATTGGGAGATAATATATGCTGACATGGACAAAATAGTTCTAATAGAAGACGATCCGGGAATACGTACTGTAATCCGGCTCGCCCTTAAAGGTGCAGGCTTTTCTGCTGTATTTGAAGCGGATAATGGTACGGACGGTCTTGCCCTCGTCCAAAGGGAAAAGCCAGCCCTTGTGATCCTCGACTTGATGCTGCCGGGGATGGATGGCCTGGCCGTCTGTAGCGCAATCCGCCGGAATCCGTCAGTGTCCGGAACGCCAATTGTCATGTTGACGGCCCGTACAGCAGAGGAAGACGTTGTGCGCGGGCTGGAGCTTGGCGCGGACGACTATATCACAAAGCCGTTTTCAAACGCGATTCTCGTAGCCCGCGTCAAGGCCGCGCTTCGTCGTACTGCACCGCCGACGGGACCGGTCCGCACGCTGGGATTGCTTGTCCTTGACGAAACCACGCGGACAGCATCCGTAGACGGTGTCATGTTGTCGTTGACGCGCAGCGAATTCGATTTGCTGGACATTCTGTCCGCGCATCCCTGCCGTGTCTATACGCGGCAGCAGATCATTGCCCGAATCCAGCGCGAGGAGAAGGATGTCACGGACCGCACCGTGGACACGCTGATGGTCGGGCTCCGCCGCAAGCTGGGAGAGTGGGCGGGGCATGTCGAGACAATCCGCGGAATCGGCTATCGGATCACGCCATGAAACGTACTTTGTCATTCTTCTTCCCACCGGCGCTTGCCTTTGCCGGCGTCATCGTCTGCTGCGCCATCTTATGGAACCAGACCGCACGGTTCAAGCGGAGCGTCGAGAAGATCGCTGAAGACGTGCGCGTCTCGCTCATCGACCTGAACGGGAAGGTGGTTTACGACTCCGCCGGGAGCGACCTGCCCAACCACGCAGACCGCGCGGAGTTCGAGGCTGTCTGCGCAGACGGCCTGCCCCGCAGCGTCATCCGCGAATCAGAGACGCTTCACATTTCGATGTTCTATTTCGCACGGCGCATCGGCGACTACGTGCTGCGCATCGCCGTTCCATACCAGGCGGTGACCGACGCCAA
>JAFXUM010000191.1 GCA_017524965.1 Lentisphaeria bacterium
CAGCTGGAGCTCACGCACCTCCGCAAACAGAAGGCGATGACGCTCTCCGGCGGCGAACGCCGCCGCCTCGAGATCACCCGCGCGCTCGTCACGAACCCCTCGTTCATCATGCTCGACGAACCGTTCAGCGGCGTCGACCCGCTCGTGGTGTACGAGATCCAGCAGAACATCCGCCAGCTCCGCGACATGGGCCTCGGCATCCTCATCACCGACCACAACGTCCGCGAGACGCTTTCCTGCGTGGACCGCGCGTACCTCATGGCGGACGGCAAAGTCTGCCTCGAAGGCACGTCCGACTTCCTCATCAACAGCGAGGAAGCGCGCAAGATCTACCTCGGCCCGGCATTCGTGCTCTGACCGTTCATCCCAACCCGGAGGCACGCCCGTGAAAGCCCGCATCCATCTCGTTCTCCAGGTCGCCGACATCGCGGCGGCACGCGCCTTCTACCGCGACGTCGTCGGGCTCGGCGAACCCGTCATGAACAGCAACGTCTGGGTCGAGTTCAAGCTCGACGGCGGCGCGTCGTTCTGCCTCGAACAGGCCGCCCCGAACACCCCGCTCCCGCCTCCGCACGGCCGCACGGAATTCCTCTTCTTCGTCGATTCACTCGCCGAGTTCGAGAAACGCTACCGCGCGCAGGGCGTGGACGCGCCCGAAGGCGTCCCCTGCGGACAGATGGGGATCCACGCCGTGCAGTACCCGGACCCCGAGGGCAACCTTTTCCGCGTCACGGACCAACAGCACGGCTGAAAGGGGGCGGCCCCATGAAGACGACAGCTTCCTTCTCCGCGAAGACCGCGCGTTTCTGCGTGTGCGCCGCCCTGCTCGGATTCGCCGTCCCGCTCGCCGCGCATCCCGCCGGAGACTTTCTGCCCGAGGTCGAGGGAGCCGTCACGCTCCTGACGCCCGGCCAAGTCAAAGACGCGCCGTTCCTGCCGGACGCGAAGAACAATCCGCTGTTCCTCAAGTACGAGGACACGCTCGCCAGGCTTGAGGCGAAGCACATCAAGCTGACCGTGCATTCGCTTGCGGTCTTCGGCGAAGGCTTCCTCATGAACTCGTCCGCCACGCCCGCCACCGTGCGCTACATCCTGAAATACAAGCTCCTCGGCGAGCAGATCGCCTGGACCGAGACCGGAGACGCGGACCGTCCGGCGTTCAATCTGACCGTCCCCGACGGCGGTTCCTTCCGCATCACGTTCCCCTCGAAGGACTGGCTGCTGTGCGCGGCGAACAAACCGCCCGAGCCCGCCGACGATCCCTCCGAAGCGAAGCAGCCGGAAAGCAAAGGGAAAATGCCCGCCGTTTCCGCCGCGTCCCTGCTCAAAGCCCTGCCGGACAACGTCGCGATGGCGTATGTCTGGCCGGAACCCGGCGCCACGCCGGAATACCCCCTGATGGGCGAGCTCGAAAGCATCTCGTTCCACATCGTCCGCGACGCGAAGGACAAGCGCCCGGTCCACGCGGAACTCGTCATGCCCGCGAAGACCGCCGACGCCGCGCAGAAGATCCGGAAATCCTGTCAGGAAACGTTCGATCAGGTCTACGGCGAGGCGGCAAAACTCGGCAAAATCCCGCCCGAACTCGTCAACGCGTTCACGGTCGCGCGCGACGACGACAAAGTCACGATCCGCATCGCCCTCCCCGACGACATGGCGAAATACTTCTTCACGACGTTCGCCGCCGCGCTTCAGGAAGAAATCAGGCCGTTCGCCGTCCCGGACAAGCTCAAGTAATCCCGATGCAGGCGGAACGCGTTTCATTCGAGGTGATCCGGTTGTTTTTTCGCCGATTTCTCTGTTTTTTTATTTGACTTTGTTCGTTTTTGTGATATAGTACAATCAATAAGGCAATCGCAAATCGCAAAAGGATTTCAGGGTTGGATTCGGGCATGAATACAAATGAAACAGTACCGCCGGCCGGCGGCAAAGTCAGCGTGAATTATGATGTGTACTCCGTTTTCCGGCAGGACGGCACACCGATCAGAAAGATGATCTGGACCGCAGTGGTGATGCAGCTCCTCCTGATTCCCATCGTCTGTATCATGCCCTATCCCTGGGCAGGGACCGCAAAAATTGTATTCGGGCCCCAGGCAGACAGTTTCGCCAAAGCGTTGAAAGAGCTTCCTCCTAACCTGTATATCCCGCTTGCGCTCGCATCCCCGGTTTCTTTCATCGCCCTCCTCGCGATCCCGTACGTTCCGGGCATCATCCTGCGCAGGCATTTCAGGGATGCCGTGATCCCGATGTGCAGGAATACCTGTCCCGGAAAGGATATCTTCCGGGGCGCCATGCGGAGTCTGCGTTACATGCTGGCATGCTATGTTCCGGTCCTGCTTCCCGGGATCCTCGTTTACCTCGTGCCCGTCGTTTTCACGCTGGGCTTTTTCATCAAGATATTTTGCGATGCCCAGGGCGGCGAGCTTGTGATCATACATGGCAGTTTTTCCGTCATCGTATGGATGTATCTTCTGTCTCTCCCCGGCTGGATTCTGTCGGAATACGCCCTGGCGATCTTCCCGGTCGCGCGGCTGTTCAGCCGGAGAATCGGCGTGTTCCTGCTGATGTTGACGCTCATTTATCTGGCGCGGATCGTTTTCATCCTGAATCCCGTCTTCACGGCGGAAAAAACCGCATTCCTTACCGTCGCCGTCATTGTGGTCTGCACCGCGGTTTCCGTCGGCGCGATCGCGTTCTTCAACCATGCCGCAAGGACCGACGCGGAAAAATGGGAACGGAAGGACTGAGGAACTGAGCTTGCTCCTGTTCTCACATTAAGCTACGAAGCAGCGTTTCGGCCTGTTCGTCGCTCATGGGCTCCGGGTTGTTCTTCATGCTGTTGCTGCGGCAGTTCGCCACGATGAACGGCAGATGCTCCTCGGCGAGGCCGTAGTCGCGCAGATGGTCCGGCACGCCCAAACCGAGGGAAAGTTCGCGCATGGCGGCGATGAAGAACGCGGCGTCGGGACGCGGCTCCTTCGGCAGGAATTCATGGGCGAGTTCGGCGTAGAGACGCCCGCAGGCGTTCATGTTGAACTGGAACACGGGGAGCATCAGGATGGCGCAGGAAACGCCGTGCGGCACGTGCAGGAGCGAGCCGACCGGATGCGCCAGTCCGTGGACCGCGCCGAGTCCGGCGTGCGCGAACGCCATTCCGGCGAGCATGGAGCCCTCCGCCATATCGACGCGGAATCCGATATCAAGCGCGGGTTCGTCGCCCGCGTCCTTCCACGATTCGTGCGTGATGCTCTTCAGCGCGCCGTAAAGCTTGCAGGCGGCGGCCTTCGCCAGCGCCCGCGTGTAGGCCGTGCCCTTCGGCGACACGAACGCCTCGACCGCCTGCACCAGCGCGTCCAGCCCGCTCGCGACCGTCACGCCGCGCGGACAGTTCACGGTGAGGTCGGGATCGACCACGGCGAGGTCGGCGGTCATGCCGGGGTGCCGGATGGATTTCTTGATCTGCGTCGCGGGGTCGGTGAGCACGGAATTGTTCGTCATCTCGGCCCCGGTCCCGCTCGTCGTCGGCAGCGCGGCAAAGAACGGACGGTCCGTCACGGCCAGCTCGCGCGTCCCGTTGAAATACTCGATGCAGGAGCCGTCCAGCCTCGACAGCGCCGCGGCGGCTTTCGCCGTGTCGATCACGCTCCCGCCGCCGACCGCGACGACCGCGTCGGCGTTCCATGCACGGACGGCGGCCGCGGCGGTGTCGACCGCGCCGGGCGAAGGTTCCGCCATGGTCTCGGAGAAAATGCGAACCTCGCGTCCCGAGTCAGACAGATTATCCGCGATCGTTTTCGCCTCGGCGTCCGCGGCATGACGCCCGGAGATCACGAGGACGTGTTTCGCGGACGCCGGCAGATACGCGGCGAGGAGCGCGGATTTGCCGCGCCCGAACACGATGTCGCGCGGAGTATGGATCGCAAACGAGGTGAACTTGACTTCGGGTTCCATGCCGTCTCACTCCTTTTCGCCGGTTCCGGCCTTTTCGACGTCGTGGTGAAGCAGGATATGCACGGCGGCGCGGGCGGCCTCGCGTTCGGCGAGCTTGTGACTGCTGGCGACGCCGCGCGCGACGACCTTGTCCTTGATCAGCACCTCGACCTCGTACTGCGGCGCATGGGCGGGGCCGGTCACCGCCACAACGCGGTACTGCGGCACGCCCTGCGCCTTCTGCTGGGTGTATTCCTGGAGGATGCCCTTCGGATTGATCTCCTGAAGGCTTTCCGCCGGGTCGGGGTAGTTTTTGAGGAGGATGGGCAGGAAGAGGTCGGTCGCCGCCCGGATCCCGAGGTCGAGGTAGACCGCGCCGATCAGCGACTCGAACGCGTCGGAGATCGTGGAATCGCGGTCCTGTCCGTTCAGCTCGAGCTCGCCGCGCCCGAGCATCAGGAACGACCCGAGCGAGATGTCGCGCGCGAACTGCGCGAGCGCGTCCTGGTTGACCATCGCGGAGCGTATCTTCGTGAGGTCGCCCTCCTGCAGGTCCGTGTAGCGCCGGTACAGATAGTCGGTCAGGATGATCTGGACCACGGCGTCGCCGAGGAGCTCCAGCCGCTGGTTGTCGTAGCCGAGCTGATGTTCGGCGGCGAACGACTTATGGGTCAGCGCCTCCCTGTAGACGGCCTCGTCGCGGAATTTGATCCCGAGGATGCGTTCCAGCTTGACTAAATCGCTCATGTCACCTCAAAAATCGTTGCAGATACAGAAGGGGAGGCAGCGCCTCCACTGCGGCAGTGCCGGGCTTCGCTCCGGCACGGAGAAGCGGAGCATATCTGCCTCCCTCCGTTACAGGAAGGTCATTCGGCCGCGGGAGCGTCCTTCGCGGCTGCGTCCTTCATCTCGCCGAGGTACTTCGGCAGATCGATGCCCGCCATGGCGGCGACGTCGTGGATCGGGGGCAGGCTCTGCATCATGCCGCTGAGGAAGCCGGCCGTGGAGGACTTGCCGTCGGCGCGTCCGTTCGGGGAATCCCAGACGGTGACCTTGTCGATCTTGATGTTGCTGATGGCTTCGGTCTGGAGCTTGACGATCTCCTCGAGTTTTTCGACGAGGAGCATCTTGGCGGCGGCGTCGGCGTCCTTGCCGCAGGACTCGATGATCATGCGGTAGCCGTCGCCCTTCGCCTTCAGGACTTCGAAATTACCTTTTGCCTCGGCTTCGTACTTGGCGAAGATCGCGGCGGCCTGGCCTCGTGCCTCGGTTTCGACCTTGGCGGCTTCGGCTTCGGCGTCGATGATGCGCTGTTCCTTGTCGATCTTCGCGGCGACGATCGTTTCGGCGCGCTGCTTTTCCTCTTCCATCTTGGCGCGTGCGGCCTGCGCCTGCTGTTCCGCCTCGAAGTCCGCCTTGCGGATCATGGCCTCGGCGACGCGTTTCGCGGCTTCGGCGGCCTGGTGCGCGGCGGCTTCCTGTTCGGCGCGGACGGCGTTGGACTTGGCGATGTTGATGGCGGAGATGTTTTCGCCCTCGATCGCGGTCGCCTCGGCCTGCTTCACGGCGATGCGGCGTTCCTTGTCGGCTTCGGCTTCGCCCGCCTGCGCGGCGGCTTCGGCCTGCTTCACGGCCACGCGGCGTTCGCGGTCGGCGTTGGCTTCGCCGGTCTGCGCCTGCGCTTCGGCCTCGGACACGGCGATACGCTGGACCTTGCGGGCTTCGGCTTCGCCGATTCCGCCCTTCCGCTCTTCTTCGGCGACGTCGACGCGCGCCTTATTGATGGCTTCCGCGGCGGCGCGCTTGCCGATGGCGTCGATGTATCCGCTCTCGTCGGTGATGTCGGTGATGTTGACGTTCAGGAGGTGCAGGCCGATCTTGTTGAGTTCGTCCGCCACGTTTTCCTCGACGTTGCGGAGGAACGTCTCGCGGTCGGCGTTGATCTGCTCGATGGTCATGGACGCGATCACGAGACGCAGCTGGCCGAGGATGATGTCCTTCGCGAGGTCGGCGATGGATTCCTGGCGCAGGCCGAGCAGGCGGTTCGCCGCGTTGCCCATCAGGGATTCGTCCGTGCTGATGCCGACCGTGAACACGCTCGGCACGTTGATGCGGATGTTCTGGCGGCACAGGGCGTTCTGCAGGTTCACGTCCAGCTGCATCGGGCGCAGGGAGACGAACCCGTAGTCCTGGATCACCGGCCAGATGAACGCCGCGCCGCCGTGGATGCAGCGGCTGGCGCGCTGTTTGCCGGTCTTACCGTAGACCACCATGATCTGGTCCGGCGGACATTTCTTGTAGCGGGAAATGAACGTGATGACCAGGATGAACAGGATGACAAGCAACGCCGCGATGAGCAAGGCGAAGCCTCCGGGACTGGCTGCTGCGAAAATGGGGTTGAACATCTGCTGAGCCCTTTCTTGGTTGGTATGTTGGTTGGTATGGTTGTATTTTCTGAGAAAATGTCTGTTCGCGCCCGCACAGGCGGACGAATCGACATTCGGAGTAAATATAGCGCCCCCGCGCGGAAATGCAAACCTTATTTCAGGTTTTTACGAAAAAATCCTGAAACTGCCGAAAAAAAGTTCTCCGAAGATTGAAAAAAACGATCTCATGTACTATATTTAACGCATGCTGCCTTTTTTCACACTCATTAACCCATAAGGATCCACCATGTCTGAAAACACGAAAGTCCTGATCGAGACCTCCCTCGGAAACATCACCGTCGAGCTCTTCGAGAAGGAAGCGCCCGTCACCGTCGCGAACTTCCTCGCCTACGTCGACGACAACTTCTACGCGGGGACCGTCTTCCACCGCGTCATCAAGGGATTCATGATCCAGGGCGGCGGCCTCGACGCCGATCTCCGCGACGTCCCGTCCAAGCGCGCCCCGATCAAGAATGAAGCCGGAAACGGCCTCTCGAACAAGGTCGGCACCATCGCCATGGCGCGCACGGCAGTCGTCGACAGCGCCACCAGCCAGTTCTTCATCAACACCGCCCCGAACACCTTCCTCGACCACCAGGACGAGACCCCGCGCGGCTTCGGCTACTGCGTCTTCGGCCAGGTCACGGACGGCATGGACGTGGTCCGCGCGATCGAGGCGGTCCCGACGACCACCGTGGGCTTCTATCAGGACGTCCCGTCCGCCCCGATCACCATCTTCCGCGTCTCCCGGATCGCCGCGAAGTGATCCCCGGCCCGGACTCGATTCAAGTTCAACTTTCCCAATAAAAACAGGTACAAGCTATGGATACCAACGAAATCCTGGTGCTGACCGTGGGGGCGATCCTCGTGAACAACGTGGTGCTCTCGCGCATCCTCGGCATCTGTCCGTTCCTCGGCGTCTCCAAGCGCATCGAAACCGCGCTGGGCATGTCCGGGGCCGTTATCTTCGTCATGACGCTCGCTTCGTTCGTCACCGCGCTGTTCAACAGGTTCCTGGTCACGCAGACCTTCACGATCAACGGCACGGAAGTCGACCTCTCGTTCACACGCATCCTGCTCTTCATCGTGGTCATTGCGGCGCTCGTCCAGATCGTCGAGATCCTGCTGAAGAAGTTCAGCCCCTCCCTCTACGTCTCGCTCGGCATCTACCTGCCGCTCATCACGACCAACTGCGCCGTGCTGGGCGCGGCCGAACTGAACGCCGATGCGTCGCGCGGGCTCATCTCCTCGACCGTGTTCGGTTTCAGCACGGGCGTCGGCTTCGGCCTCGCGCTTCTGCTCTTCGCAAGCATCCGCGAACGCCTCGCCATTGCCCGCATCCCGAAGGCGATGGAAGGCACCGCGATCGCGCTCGTGACCGCCGGCATCCTCGCGATGGCGTTCATGGGCTTCTCCGGGCTCGTCAAGTAAGGGAGGCGCAGAGACATCATGCTGACTACGATCCTTGTTTCGGCCGGTGTGGTCGCCGCCGTCGGGCTCATCCTCGGCGCGCTCATCGGCTTCACTGCCAAGAAATTCGAAGTCCAGACCGACCCGAAGATCGAGGCGGTCCAGGAGC
>JAFXUM010000192.1 GCA_017524965.1 Lentisphaeria bacterium
AAGAGGCGCATCGCGGCGTTGACGGGTTCCGGCGTGGCGAAATCCGCCCCGGCGTCGCGGAGCAGGTCCAGCACGTCGCGCGTGTCGCCGGACTTGAGGAACCGGAGCGCGGGCGCCGGATTGCCGGCGATGATGTCGTCGGAGAGCTTGGCGGCGGCAGAGAGTCCGGTGGCGTACTTGTAGACGTAGAAATTGTAGTGGAAATGCGGAATGCGCGCCCACTCGAACCGGATCGGTTCGTTGTTCACGACGTTCTTGCCGAAGTATTCGCCGTTCAGCTCGTAGTAATGGTCACTGAGAGCCTCGGCGGTCAGGGGTTCGCCCTCCTCGCTCATCGCGTAGATGTCGCGTTCGTACTCGGCGAACTGCGTCTGGCGGAACACCGTGCCGCGGATGAGGTCGAGCAGATGCGTCAGCAGATAGGCGCGGAGGTTGTCGTCCTGCGCGTGCTCCAGCAGATAATGGTTCAGCAGGAGCTCGTTCGTGGTGGACGCGACCTCGGCGGCGAAGAGGCAGTAGCCCGCGTAGTGGTATTCCTGCGCGCGGTCGGAGAGGTAGGAGTGCATGGAGTGTCCGAGCTCGTGGGCGAGCGTGGAGACGCTGTCCAGCGTGCCGGTGTAGTTCAACAGGACGTACGGGGGCTTGCGGTAGCAGCCGCCGGAATACGCGCCGGAGGTCTTGCCGCGGCATTCGTAGACGTCGATCCAGCGGTCCCTGAAGGCGTGTTCCAGCGCCTCGCAGTATTCGGTCCCGTACAGCTTCACCGCCTGGCGCACCAGGTCGCAGCCCTCTTCCCAGCTGTACAGCACCTTCGCCGGACGGACGAGCGGGGTCACGAGGTCGAAGAGCTCGAGCTTGTCGAGCTTCAGGACGCGGCGGCGCAGCTCGAAATAACGGTGCAGGAGCGGGAGCTTCGCGCGGACGGCGTCGATCAGGCCGTCGTACATGGATTCCGGCACGTGGTCGGGGAACAGCGAGGCGGCGCGCGCGGACGGGAAATGACGGAGTTTCGCCTCGAGCACGCCCGCCTTCACCGTGCCGTCGAGCAGAGCGGCGATGGTGTTCGCGAACGACGAATACGTCTTGTAGCAGGCGTCGAAGGCGTCCTTGCGGACGCGGCGGTCGGAGTTTTCGAGGAACTTGATGTAGTTGCCGTGCGTGAGCTCGACGTCGTTGCCTTTGTCGTCCTTGATGTGGGGGAAACGCAGGTCGGCGTCGTTGAGCTTGCAGAACGCGTGGTTGCCGGTGGAGAAGACGTCGGAGGCGAGGCCGAGGATGCGTTCCTCCGGCTCGGAGAGCGTGTGCGGACGCTGGCGCGCGGTGTCTTCGAGCGTGCGGCGGTAGAACGCCAGCGCGGGGTCGTCCATCAGCTCCTTGAAGCGCGCCTCGGGCATGGCGAGGAGTTCGGGGTCGAACCAGGAGGTCTCGCCCTCGATCTCGGCGTAACGCGCGGCGATGCGGTCGCGGCGGCCGGCGTTCTTGCCGTTGGCGAGGTCCTCGTCGGACTTCAGATGCGCGTAGGAATAGAGCGTTTCGAGGCGGAGTCCGAGGGCGTCTCCGGTCTCCAGGCCGCGTTTCAGCGCCTCGGCGGAGTCCGCCAGATGGCCGCGGCACGCCTGATGGGCGGCGAGCAGGTCGTCGAGCGTGCGGAACGCCTCCTCCCAGTCCGCGTCGGTTTTGTAGATTTGCGTGAGATCCCAGCAGGTTTCCGGGGCGAGTTCACTGCGGAGTTTCGGGGCGTTCGTCTCTGACATGGATTCCGGTTCCTTTCGCGTCAATTCGGTAATCCGGGCATCAGAAAAGCCCGGAAAAAAGAAAACGAACCGACAGAGCCGCCGGACGGGCGGACATCGCCGGTTCATCGGAAGACACATCCGCCGGCCTGAGGTCAGCGGACGCATCGGGAAAGCCCGCGGCGTTTTCGGGGCGCCGCGGACTTGAAGTGATCGTTCAGATTACTTGCTGAAGCGTTCTTCGAGGGCCTTGCGCTGCGCCTCGAGCTCGGCCGGGAGACGGTCGAACTTGGCATAGTGCTCGGAGATGGTCTCGAGTTCCTTCTTCCAGCCTTCCTTGTCGATGGCGAGGAGCTGCTTCATGTCGTCTTCGGTCACGTTGGTGCCTTCGCGGTCGATGGCGTCCAGGGTGGGGACGAACCCGATCGGGGTCTCGTCGGCCTTGCCTTCGCCGTCGCAGCGCTCGAAGATCCATTTGAGGACGCGGCTGTTGTCGCCGTAGCCGGGCCAGAGCCACTTGCCGTCGGCGGTCTTGCGGAACCAGTTCACGCAGAAGATCTTCGGCAGCTTGGCGCCTTCCTTCTTACCGATCTCAAGCCAGTGCTTGAAGTAGTCGCCCATGTTGTAGCCGCAGAACGGCAGCATGGCGAACGGGTCGCGGCGGACGGTGCCGGCCTTGACGTCGAGGGCGGCGGCGGTCACTTCGGAACCGACCGTGGAGCCGATGAACACGCCGTGTTCCCAGTTCTTGGACTGGTAGACGAGCGGGAGCGTGCTGGGACGGCGGCCGCCGAAGAGGAACGCGGCGATCGGAACGCCGGCAGGGTCTTCCCAGTTGGAAGCGATGGCCGGGCAGTTGCAGGCGCGGGCGGTGAAGCGGGCGTTCGGGTGAGCGGCCTTGACGGGCTTGCCGTCGGCGTCGACCTGACCGGGCTTCCAGTCCTGGCCCTTCCAGTCGATGAGGTGCGCGGGAGCATCGTAGCCGATGCCTTCCCACCACACGTCGCCGTCGTCGGTGAGGGCGACGTTCGTGAAGATGGTGTCCTTGGCGCAGGAGAGCATGGCGTTCGGGTTGGACTGCATGCTGGTGCCGGGAGCGACGCCGAAGAAACCGGCTTCCGGGTTGATGGCGTAGAGCTGGCCGTCCGCGCCGAACTTCATCCAGGAGATGTCGTCGCCGACGGTCTCGACCTTCCAGCCCTTGATGGTCGGGATGAGCATGGCGAGGTTGGTCTTGCCGCAGGCGGACGGGAACGCGCCGGTGATGTATTTGACTTTGCCGTCGGATTCACGCGTGAGCTTCAGGATGAGCATGTGCTCGGCCATCCAGCCTTCGTCGCGCGCCTGAACGGACGCGATGCGAAGCGCGAGGCACTTCTTGCCGAGCAGGGCGTTTCCGCCGTAACCGCTGCCGTACGACCAGATCTCGCGGGTCTCGGGGAACTGCGCGATGTACTTCTTGTCGAGCGGGGCGCACGGCCAGACGCCGTTGTCGCTGGCGCCGTTTTCAAGCGGCTTGCCGACGGAGTGGATGCAGGGGACGAACTCGCCGTCGTTGAGGACTTCGAGGACCTTCGTGCCGACGCGGGTCATGATCTCCATGTTCGCGACGACGTACGGGGAGTCGGTGATCTCGACGCCGATCTTCGCGATCGGGGAGCCGACGGGGCCCATGGAGAACGGAATGACGTACATGGTGCGGCCGTGCATGCAGCCCTTGTAGAGGCCGCGGAGGGTCTTCTTCAGTTCGACCGGGTCGATCCAGTTGTTGGTCGGGCCGGCTTCCTCTTTCGTCTTCGAGGCGATAAAGGTGCGGGCTTCGACGCGCGCGACGTCGGACGGATCGGAGCGGAACAGGAGGCAGTTCGGGCGCTTCACCGGGTTGAGGCGGATCGCGAGGCCGGATTCGACCATTTCGTTGCAGAGGCGGTCGTACTCTTCGCGGGAACCGTCGCACCAGTAGAGGTTGTCGGGTTCGCAGAGGGTCGCCCATTCTTTCACCCATGCGACCAGCTTCGGCGCATTGGGAGCGGCATTGAGTTCTTTCATAGTTGGATTCCCTATGGTTTTGGGGTTGTTAGGAATGGTTGGTTGAGTCGTTTCGGTAAATCCATATAATATACACTCAAAACCCGCTGAAATCAAGATGGATTCGGAAAAATGTCGGCCCACCGGCGCGTTTTTTCCGGGAATTGTCTGAAGCATCGGAGGCACAGCTTTGCACCGATCCTGAAAACACCTCATACAAGAGCGGTTTTATCCATCTTTTTTCATTTTTCGGATTGACTTTCCGCCCTTCGCGTGTTATGTTTATTGTTCGGATGCCCGGCACGTGCGGAAAACAGAACGCGGCGGACCGTCCGAACCCACGCATTTACAACCACTTTTGAGGAGTTTGACCATGTCTGGAATTTTCAAAGCCTACGACATCCGCGGTATCTACCCGGAACAAATCGACGCGGACCTCGCTGAAAAGATCGGGCGCGCATTCGTCGTCTTCACCGGCGCGAAAAAGATCGTCGTGGGACGCGACATGCGTCCGCACTCCGCCCCGCTGTTCGAGGGTCTCACGCGCGGCATCACGAAGCAGGGCGCGGACGTGATCGACATCGGCCTCTGCTCCACCCCGATGTCCTACCACGCAAACGGCTTCCTCGGCGCGGACGGCAGCGTGATGATCACGGCCTCGCACAATCCGGGCGAATGGAACGGCTTCAAGCTCTGCAAGGCGCAGGCGGTCCCGATCAGCGGCGACACCGGCATCGCGGACATCCAGATGCTTGTCGAGGCGAACAGCTTCCCCGCCGCGGAGAAGAAGGGCACGGTCACGAAGTTCGACATCGCCCCGGAATACACCCGGTTCCTGCGTTCCTACGCGAAGATGGACCGCAAGCTCAAGATCGTGGTCGACTACGCGAACGCCATGGGCCTTTACGAATTCGCCGGCATCAAGGACTTCTTCGAAGTCGTCCCGCTGTACGACACGCTCGACGGAACCTTCCCGAACCACCTCGCCAACCCGCTCCAGGCCAACACGCTCGACGCCATCCGCAAAAAAGTCGTCGAGGTCGGCGCGGACTTCGGCGCGGCGTTCGACGGCGACGCCGACCGCTGCGGCTTCATCGACGACAAGGGCGAGATCATCCCGATGGACCTCTTCACCGCCCTGATCGCCATGGACATCCTCGGCGAGCCGGGCTGCGGAAGCGCCACCATCCTCTACGACCTCCGCAGCAGCTGGGCGGTCCGCGAAGCCATCCGCGACCACGGCGGCAAGCCCAGCATGTCCCGCGTCGGGCACGCCTTCATCAAGAACCAGATGCGCAAGGAAAACGCGGTCATGGCGGGCGAACTCTCTGGCCACTATTACTTCCGCGAAAACTACGTGTCGGAATCCCAGGGCCTCGCCATCATCAAACTCGCAAACCTGATCTGCAAGTCGAAAAGGAGCGTCAGCGAGCTCGTGAAGCCCCTCAAGAAATACTACCAGAGCGGCGAGATCAACTCCAAGGTCGCCGACGTCAAGCCCATCCTCGACAAGATCCGCACCAAATACGCTGACGGCCGCATGTTCGAGCTCGACGGCATCAGCGTGGAGTATTCCGACTGGTGGTTCAACATCCGTTCCTCCAACACCGAGCCGCTCCTCCGCCTCATCGTCGAGGCCAAGGACAAGGCCACCATGGAAGCCAAGCGCGACGAGATCCTCGCCGTGATCCGGGGAAATTGAGGGTACACGAACTGATCGTGCGCTCGCGAAGCAGCGCACTTCATCGGCACAGCTTGCTGTGGGGATCGTACAAAACGTACGGTCCCGCTTTTTTTGCATAAAAACGGGTAGTTTGAGGGGGGAAAATCAGGCGAGGGAGTCCAGCAGCTTCGCGACTTTTTCCACGCCGGGGAAATCCCGGAACAGGAAACCGTGCGATTGGAAATACTCGCTCGCCTCGAGGCGTTCCTTCAGCACGCCGTCCTTTTTCAGCAGGGAACGGTCCACGCCGAGCAGGAGGTTGCGCTCGGGATGCTCCTCGCACCATGCCAGGCGCTGTTCGAGCTGGTGCGCGTGCCAGAGGTGGAAAAGCTCCATCGGGTACTCGCGGCCGGATTCGTCGCGGAAGACGAAATCGGGGAACAGCAGCGTCTGTCCGCCGAGCGGGATCCAACCTGGCATGTCGTCGAGCGTCCAGCCTGTCCGCGAGGTGCGGAAATAGTCGGCGAACATGCGGATCTCCTCCGGCTGGTAGGCGGTGAAGTTGGCGTAATGGCTCACGAGGCCGCTGGATTCGTCGAGCTTGAGCTTGCGCGGGTGTTCCTTCCACATGACCTCGGCGGCGATGCTCCATTGGGGGAGCTGGCAGACGGCGGGGAAGAACGACGCAATCTGGAGTCCGTATTTCGCACTGTGTTCCAGCACGCTCGCCGGGCCATCGAACGTGAGGCGGATCGCGTCCTTGCCGGTCATTTCGGCGGTGAAGAGCAGCCGGAAGAACTTCATGTAGCGGAAGAGGCGGCGCAGGAAGGCGGGCTCCGACTTCGCCGGGATCGTCACGGTCAGCTTCGAGGCGAAGAGCAGCAGCGACTGCACCAGCGAGACGTTGTAGCGTTCCGGCACCTCGCGCACCAGCATCTTCTTCATCGGCAGGAGGCGTTCGCACTCCGGCAGGTCGCAGTAGATCCCCTGCGCGAACGTTTCGGCTGCGGACGGGACCGAGGCGAACACGGCGGTCTTCACGTCGTCCAGCGATTCCGGCGCGCCGCCCGAACGCAGCAGCGCGGCGGTCCCGCGGAAGAGTTCGACGCGGGCGGCGGGGTAGTCGCAGTCGGCGGGGAGCGAGAATTCGGCGCGGTCGCGGACGGTCTTGTGCAGGCCCTCCGCGAGCTTCTTGTCGCGGAACGCGGCGGCGAGCGCGGCGGCGGATTCGTCGAGTTCGGCGGCGGTCGCCCCGGCGCCTTCGCCGTAGAGCAGGATCAGCGCCTCGGCGTAACGCAGAATCTCCGGGTCGTCCGTGCGGACGAACTGCGGCTTCACGGTGTCGCCGGAGAGGCGGGCGCGGATGAGGTCCTTCGTGAGCATCAGCGGCGCCTCCGGGAATACGCGCTGTTCTGGCGGCGGCGGTCGCTCACGCTCATCTCGCTGGTGCCGTCGCTCACGAGTTCGTAGAGCACGGCCTCCTTGCCCTCGGCGCGGCGCAGGATGCGTCCGAGGCGCTGGACGTGTTCGCGCGTGCAGCCGCTGCCGGAGACCACGATGCCGATGTTCGCCTCGGGGACGTCCACGCCCTCGTTCAGCACCTTGCTCGTGACCAGCACCGGGTATTCGCCCTGCCGGAACCGTTCGAGGAAGTCCTTGCGTTCCGCCGCCTTCGTCTTGTGGGTCAGCACGGGCAGGCAGAGCGTTTCGCCGATGCGGTACGCCGTGTCGTTGTCCGCCGTGAACACGATCGTGCGCGCGGACGGATTTTCGCGGATGATACGCCAGACCTCGCGGAGCTTCGCCGAGCCGCAGCGGGCGATGGCGCGCTGGCGCAGGTACGCCTGGTACGCCTCGCGTCCCCCGGGCCGCCGGGCGCACAGCGCGATGAAGTCGCTCCAGCCGGAATTGTCCTGGAACCGGATGTTGTTGGCGCGCAGAAACGCCACGTATTTGGTGTGCGCGGCGTTGTATTCGGCGGTCTCCTCCGGGGTGAGCCCGAGGCGGAGCCGCACGGTGCGGTAGGGCGACAGCACGCCGCCTTCGAGTTCGTTGATCTCGGTCCGGTACACCGGCTGGCCGATCAGGTCGCACATGACGGGGAACGTGTCGCCGGTGTCCGGCGTGGCGGAGAGCCCGAGGCGGTACGGCGCGAGGCAGAGCGAGGCGGAGAGGCGGTTCACCTCGCCGGGCAGATGGTGGCATTCGTCGTAGATCGCCAGCCCGAACTTGTTTCCGATCTGCGGCATGCGGAGCACGGCGGAATCGTAGGTGCTGACCGTGATCTGCCGGACGTCGCTGCTGCCGCCGCCGAGCATGCCGACCGGCACCTCGAAGGCGCGTTCGAGCTGGGACGCCCACTGGTGCAGCAGGTCGATCGTCGGCACCACGACCAGCGTGGACCGCCGGACGGCCGCGATCGCCAGAAATGCGAGGAAGGTCTTGCCGGAGCCCGTCGGCATGGCCACGATGCCGCGGCATTTGGCGGCGAGCCAGGCGGACAGCGCGGCGCTCTGGTGGGGCATCGGCTTGAACTTCGTGCGGAGCGGCGCGCCGAACACGGTGTAGTCGCGGGCGCGGTCGTCGGGCCGGATCCCGCCCGCGTACAGCCGCCGCATGATTGCCTCGTAACGGCATGCCTCCGCGCGCCAGGCGCCGATGCGCGGATCGTCGGTCATGAGGTCGATGACGAGCGCCGCCGCTTCGGGGGAGCCCTCCAGCACGACCGTGCCTTCGTCAAACCGCAGGAGACAGCCGCTGTCCTTCATGCCGCGTCCTCCGATCGAGCGGAAATGAGGCCGGACACGGACAAAAAGAGAGGACCGCTCACGGCGTTCCGCACGTCCGTCGCCGGATGTCCGAACTCTGCCATGAAGCGGTCCTTTCCTTCGAAAGCGGATGCGTTTTGGGGATTACCCGATGACCACCCGTTTGAGGTTCTTCTTGCCCGCCTTCAGGATCAGGGCGCCGTCGGTGAAGTCGGCGGCCGTGACCATGCGGTCGATCGTGGCGACGCGTTCGTCGCCGCAGTAGGCTCCGCCGCCCTGGATCAGACGGCGCGCGTCGCTGTTGGACTTGCAGAGGCCCGCCTGCACGAGGAGCGTGATGATGTTGATGCCCTCGGCGGGGATTTCGAGGTTGAACGTCGGGAGGTCGGCAGCGGCGACGCGGCGGACGGCGGCGAGGTCGATCTTCGCGATCTCGCTGGAGGTCGGGATCGCGCCCGCCTCGTCGGCGAATCCGAACTTGGTGCCTGCGGCGCAGAAGACCTTTTCCGCCTCGGCCTTGCCGTGCGCGAGCGCGGTCGCCTCGTAGGCGAGGATCTCCTTGGCGCGGTTGATGTTGCCGCCGGGGGCGCAGAGGCGTTTGATCTCGTCGACCGGGAGCGCGGTGAACCCGAGCATGAGCTTTTCGACCTGGGAGTCGTCGGTGTTGCGCCAGAACTGGTAGTAGTCGAACGTGCTGTAGCGGTTTGCGTCGAGCCAGACCGCCTGGCCGTTGGATTTGCCGAACTTGTTGCCGTCCTTGTCCATGAGCAGCGGCATCGTGAGGCCGTAAACGGAATTCTGTTCGAGGCGGCGGACCAGTTCGGTGCCGCACGTGATGTTGCCCCACTGGTCCTGTCCGCCGAGCTGGAGGCGGCAGCCGTGGGTGCGGTAGAGGTGCAGGAAGTCGTAGCCCTGCAGGATCATGTAGTTGAACTCGAGGAACGAGACGCCGACCTCGGAATTGAGGCGCATCTGCACGGATTCCGCCTGAAGCATGCGGTTCACGCTGAACTTGGAGCCGATGTCGCGCAGGAAGTCGAGGTACAGCATGCCCGCGAACCACTCGGCGTTGTTCGTGAAGATCGCGCTGTCCACGGAGATGAACCGCTGGAGCTGCGACTTCAGGCACTCCACGTTGTGCGCCACTTCCTCCTTCGACAGGATCGGACGTGCCGTGGACTTGCCGGACGGATCGCCCACGAGGGCGGTCGCGCCGCCGACGAGCACGATCGGGGTGTGGCCGCATTTCTGCATGATGCGCATCGCCATGACGGGGAGCAGGTGCCCCACGTGGAGGCTGCTGCCGGTCGGGTCGAATCCGACGTAGAAACGCACTTTTTCCTTCCCGAGAAGTTCGCGCACCTCGTCTTCGGCGGTGCACTGGTAAATGAAGCCGCGTTCCCGCAGCACATCGAAAGCGTTCTGTTCCATAGGTAGTCCTTTCAAAATGGATAAATCTATTTAATATAGCACAAAATCCGCTTTTCTTCAATCGGATTCCGGCGTTTTCCGGGCATTATTCCGGCAGAATCACCGGACGGCCGCCGCAATCGAAGCGACGGAACGGGCAGCCGTAAACGGGCAGGAGAGTCTCGGGCGTGAGGACGTCCGGGGGATCGCCCGCGGCGGCGATGCGGCCTTCGTGCAGCAGCATCACGTATCCGGCGCAGTCGAGCGCGAGCTGGAGGTCGTGCGTGACGACCAGGATGCCGACCTCGGGCGCGAGGCGTCGGAGCAGGGACACGATCTTCCGCGTAACGGCGGGATCGGCGGCGGACGTCGGTTCGTCGAGCAGAAGCAGGCCCGGCGACCGCACCAGCGCCGCCGCCGTGAAAACGCGCTGGCGTTCCCCGCCCGAAAGCGTGCCGCACAGGCGTCCGCCCAATTCGGTCAGGTCAAGCAGTTCGAGCGTGCGTTCGAGGCGGGCGGACTGTTCCGGCGAGAGCGCGCCGGAGAGACGCGACACGCCGGTCAGCCCCATCGCGACGGTCTCCCGGACGGTGTAGTCGGTAAGCGGGACGGCGACGTGCTGCTGGACGACCGCCAGACGGCGGACGCGTTCCGCGGGGGACCAATCGGCGACCGGGCGTCCGTCGAGCGTGACCGTGCCGGAATCCGGGGTCAGGTAGCCGGAGAGCAGGCGCACGAGCGTCGATTTGCCGGAGCCGTTGCGTCCGAGCAGCGCGGCGAGGCGCCCCGGCGCGATCTCGAGGGAAACGCCGTTCAGGAGCGGTTCGCGCGCCCCGGGATGCGTGTAGACGAGCTGTTCCGCGGTCAGCTTCATGATCCTGCACGGCTCCTGTTCAAAAGCCAGAGGAAGACCGGACAGCCGACCGCCGCCGTGACCATGCCGACCGGGAGCTCGCGGACCGGCGAGACCACGCGCCCGAGGATGTCCGCGAGCATCAGGAACACCGCTCCGGCGAGCGCGGCGGGGATCAGGATCTTCCGGTGGGACCCGCCGTGCAGACGGCGCACGATATGCGGCACCACGAGCCCGCAGAACCCGATGATCCCGGCCATGGACACCGTGACCGCCGCCAGAAGCGAGGCGAGCGCGAGCAGGACGACCGTCATCAGCCGGGCGTTCACGCCGTGGTTCCAGGCGTATTCCGGGCCGAACGTGAGCAGGTCGACGTCGCCCGCGCGGAACAGCAGAAAAATTGTGGCGGCGGCGAGCAGGACGGCGGCGGGCGCGAGCTGGCGCGCGGGATCCACGTTCTGCACACTCCCGAGCATCCACCACACCACGCCCGCCATGTCCCGCGAATGCGAAAACGTGATGAGCACCATGAGCAGGCTGGATGCGAGCGTGCCGATCATCACGCCGCCGAGGAGGAGTTCCTCCGCCGTGCGCCTGCGGACCGCCGCGAAGACCAGCACATTCGCCGTCACCGCGCCCAGCAGGGCGAAGAGCGGCACGGACATGAACCCCCACGCGCTGAATCCGAGCAGGATCGCGCCCGCCGCGCCGAGGCCCGCACCCCCGGACACGCCCAGCAGGTAGGGTTCCGCGAGGGAATTGCGGAGCACCGCCTGGAAGACCAGCCCGGAGACGGCAAGCGACGCGCCGACCACGGCAGCCGCGGCGGTCCGGACGATACGGAGTTCCACGATGGGGTTCAGCGCGCCGTCCTGGATGAATTCGGACAGCGGGATATGGGCGGCGCCGAACAGCACGCCGCAGACGGCGGCGGCAAGCGCGGCGGCGAGGTAGATCAGGATGATGCGCGCGGTCTTCATGGCTGGGCGGTCCCGGCGGATTCTTTGCCCGCGAACATCGTTTCGAGGTCGGTTTTCAGGTCCGCGATGCCGTCGAAGATGCGCGGCCCCGGCCGGAGCAGCGCGGAGTCGTCGCGCGGGATCAGCACGCGTCCCTCGCGGATCGCGCGGATGCCGCTCCACGACGGATTCGATTTCCAGTCCTTGCCGTGCGCGAACCAGACGATCACGTCCGGGTCCTCCTTCAGCACGAATTCGAGCGAGATGGACGGATAGCCCTTCTCCGATTTCACGATGTTTTTCAGCCCGGCGAGACGCCCGACGGCGTCCGGGAGGGAATCCGCGCCCGCGGTGAGGAGCGGGCTGTCCCAGATCACATAGAGCGCGCGGAGCGGCTTTTTTTCGGATGCTTCAAGTTCCGCCTCGAATCCCGCGATACGGTCATTGGTGCGTTTCAGCTCATTTTCAGCCTCGCGCGGGCAGTCAAGCAGTTTGCCCATGAGGGCGACCCATGCGCGGTAGTCGTCGAACCCGTCGCACGGATGCAGTTCGACGGCGATCCCGGCCTGGCGCAGCGCGTCGGCGTCCTTCGGGTTCACGAATTCGTTGGAGACGACCAGCGCGGGCTTCATGGCGAGGATGCGTTCGAGTTCGGGCTCGGCGAAATTGCCCGCCGTCGGGAGCGACTTCACGCTTTCCGGCCAGTCGCACGCCGTGCTCCGGGCGACCAGCTTCCGTTCCTGCCCCAGATGGCAGACCAGTTCGGTCAGCGCGGGCGAGAGCGAGACCACGCCGCCCGGCGCGGATTTGCGTTCGTCCGAACACGCGGCGAGGCACAGGATGCAGGCTAGCAGAAGCAGGCTGAACAGACGGCGCATGACTGACCCTCCGCGTTATCCAAGTTCAAATCACGGCTTCATCACGGCGATCGCCGTCTGGACGTTGCCGAACGGCGCGCTCACGTGGATGCCGCGGACGGCGAACCGGATGGCGTCGACGGCCTCGCGTGCGATGGCGATGCCCTCAAGGCGCTGTTCCTCGCGCGTTTCCGGGCGCGCCATGCGCTGCATCACGGAATCGGGGACGACCACGCCGGGCACCTCGTTCTTCATGAACTCGGCGTTGCGGAGGCTGGCGAGCGGCCAGATGCCGGCGATCACCGGGACGGAGCCGTCGGCGAGCTCGGGGACGGCTTCGATGAAGCGCAGGAGCGGGACGGTGTCGAAGACCGGCTGGGTCACGACCGCCTCGGCTCCGGCGTCGATCTTCTCGGGGATGCGGCGGAGTTCGCGCTCCATGTCGATGGCGTTCGGGTCGGCGCCGACGAGGCAGAACGCGGCGGTCTGCTTGCCGATGGACTTGCCGCCGAAATCGACGCCCCGGTTCAGCGCGGCCTGCACCTTCACGGCGGCGATGGAGTCGAGGTCGAACACGCCGGACGCGAACGGGTAGTCGCCAAGCTTCGGCGGGTCGCCGGTGATGAACAGGATGTTATGGATGCCCATGGCGGCGCAGCCGAGCAGGTCCGCCTGGATGCCGATCACGTTCTTGTCGCGGCAGCAGCAGTGCAGTACGGTCTCGATGCCGACTTCCTGCTGGATCTTGATCGCGGTCACGATGGTGGAAACGCGTGAGCTGGCGCGCGGGCCGTCCGGGATGTTGATGACGTCGAATCCCGCCTCGGCGCAGACTTTCGCCTTGGCGATGGTCGTGTCGAGCAGATAGCCCTGCGGCGGCACGATCTCGACCGCGTTCACCCACTTGCCGGAAGCGAGCTTCGCGGCGAAGGAGCTTTTTTCGGCGGCGGGAACGGGGTCCAGGAGCGGGACGGACGGCGCGGCGGGCGCGATCTCGACCGCGTGGGCGTGCTTCGCGAGCGGGCTCACGCTGCGCGCCATGTCGGCGATGTGCTCGGGCGAGGTGCCGCAGCAGCCGCCGATGCCGCGCACGCCAAGCTGGGCGTAGCGCATGGCGTAGGTGGTGAAATACTCCGGGCTGCACATGTAGAGCATGCGGTTGTCCACGCTGCGCGGACTGCCCGCGTTGGGCTGGGCGATCACGGGGAACTTCCTGTCGATCAGCGGCAGGACGGTTTCGAGCGCACGGAGCATCGCGCCGGGTCCGCTGCAGCAGTTGAGGCCGAACGCGACCGGCGGAACCGGGGCCGCATTGATGCGTTCCAGGATGGCGGAAACGGGTTCGCCCTTCGCGGTCTGCGCCTTTTCGTCCAGCGCGAAGCTGAGCACGAACGGCACGCCGTCCGCGGACGATGCGGCGGCTTTCAGCGCGAGGTCGAGGTCGGCGAGGCTGGCGAGCGTCTCGAACATCAGGAAATCGGGCGCGGCCTTCGCGAGCACGGAGACCTGTTCGGAGAGGATCGTGAGCGGATCGAGGAACGCCGGGAGCTCGCCGACGGGGCCGACGGACGCGGCGACCATGGCGTTGTCGCCCGCCACCTCGCGTGCGAGCTTGACGGCTGCTTCGTTGATCGCGGCGGTCTGTTCGGCGAGGCCGAATTTCATGAGCTTGGCGCGGTTCGCGCCGTAGGAATTGGTCGTGAGTACTTCGGCTCCGGCGTCGAGGTACGCCGTGTGGATGGCGCGGATCACGTCGGGCCGGGCGAGGCAGAGGTTTTCGAACGAGATGTTGACGAAGAAATTCCGCCGGTATATTTCGGTGCCCATCGCGCCGTCGAAGATCACGATGCGGTCATGCAGGGCATTTTGAAGAGACTGTGACATGGGATGGTTCCGCTGGTTCGATTGGGGTTCGCGTTTACTTCAGCTTATTAATATGCCGTCTTTTTTCTATTTTTCAAGTCATTTGGCGGGGAAATGCGACTGCGACAGCAGGACTTTCATGCGTTCGACGGAGAATCCGCGGGCGGCGGCGAGCGCGGCGATCTGGTCGTTCCCGATCGGGCCGAGCGCACGGTAATCCGCCCTCGGGTCCGGGATCACGAAGGCGCAGACCGAGGAGGGCGGCGACATCATGAAATTCGAGGTGAGTTCCACGAACTCGTCCTGAATGTCGAACAGGTCGAGCAGATGGAATATCTCGCGTTTGAGGCTGTGGTCGGGCAGGACCGGATAGCCGGGCGCGGGCGCGATGCCGGACGGCGGATCGGATTCTTTCCGCCAGCCCCAGAAGCTTGTGGAAATAAACTCGAAAAGCTCCGACGCGGCGGCGTCCGCCAGGAAATTCGCGAGCGTGCGGTCGAGCAGGGAAACGTAGTCGTCGCCGGGCGTCGCCGGGACTTTCACGGACAGCACGAACATGCCGAGCCAGTCGCCGATGAAGTCCGCGAGGGAACGGCAGTCGCCGGTCTGGGCGCGCGGGAACGTGATGACCGCGGAGTCGCCGGCGCCGTCTTCGCGCAGCGTCGCGTGACGGCTGGTGAACACTTTGAACGAGTCGCCTTCGAGGCGTTCCACAGGGAAAATGCCCTCCCGGGACTCGATGGAGAACTTTGCCTCGGCGAGGCGTTTTTTCGCGTCCGCAATGAGGTTTCCGGCGGCCTCGGACGGCGTTTTCCAGGCGCGTGCGAACGCGTCCCAGTCAAGCCTGCCGGCAAGTTCGGATGCGTTAAAGAAGTGCCCGGTCTCGACCTCGGGAGCATCGGGATCCTCTTCCGGCTTATACCGCGGGACGGGGCAGAACGGCTTTTCGCGGGAGGCTTTCGCGCAGGCGTCCGCGTAGGGGATAAGCTCGGGGACGGCGCGTTTCGCGGCCTTCCCGGTCAGCTCGTCGTAGAAGGCGCGCAACGATTCGAGGTAAGCGCCGCGTTTGTCCGGGTTCATGAGCGTGTTCACCACGACCGCGGAATCCGAGGCGTCCGTGGTGTGGATGACCGGGCCGGAGTAGAGCGGCTGAAGTTTCAGCGCGGTGTGCAGCGCCGAGGTGGCGGCGCCGCCGACGAGGATCGGGATCTTCAGGCCGCGCCGTTCGAACTCGGCGACCGTGCGCGCCATCTCGTCGAGCGAGGGCGTGATCAGCCCGCTGAGACCGACGAAATCGGCGTGTTCGCGTTCGGCGGCGTCGGCGATCTCGTTGGCGGGGACCATCACGCCGAGGTCGTGGATCGCGCAGTTGTTGCACTGGAGCACGACCGACACGATGTTCTTTCCGATGTCGTGGACGTCGCCCTTCACCGTGGCGAACACGCCGACCGGGCATTTCGCGCCGGACGAGGCGGATTTCGAGGCTTCGATCACGGGCATCAGCACGGCGACCGCGCGCTTCATCACGCGGGCGGTCTTCACGACCTGCGGCAGGAACATCTTGCCCGCGCCGAAGAGCTCGCCGGTCTTCCGCATGCCGTCCATGAGCGGCCCCTCGACGATCGCCATCGGGTCCGGGTACGCCGCAAGCGCTTCCGCCATGTCGGCGTCGACGAAGGAATCGTCCCCGCGCACGAGGGAGGCGGCGATGCGTTCCGCGAGCGGGAGCGAACGCCATTCCGGGGCGGTCTCCGCCTCATTTTTCGAAGTCGCGCCTGCCGATTTCACGGACGCGGCGAGTTCGAGGAGGCGTTCCCCCGCGCCGGGCGAGGTGTTGAGCACGACCGCCTCGACGGCGTCGCGGAGATCGGCGGGGAGCATGTCGTAGTTGCCGAGCTGGGCGGCGTTCACGATGCCCATGGTCAGGCCGGCGTCGATGGCGTGCTTCAGAAAAACGGTATGGATCGCGCCGCGGATGAGGTCGTTGCCGCGGAACGAGAACGAGACGTTGCTGATGCCGCCGCTGATGCCGCAGAGCGGGAAGCGCCGGTGCAGCTCGGCGACGGACCGGATGAAGTCGGCGGCGTAGTCGTCGTGCCCGGCGATGCCGGTCGCCACGGCGAACACGTTCGGGTCCAGCACGATGTCCTCCTCGGCGAACCCCGCCTGTCCGGTCAGGAGCTTCACGGAGCGCGACAGCGTTTCGATGCGGCGTTCGTAGCGGTCCGCCTGTCCCTTCTCGTCGAACGCCATCACGAGGACGGCCGCGCCGAGGCGGCGTATCTCGCGCGCCTTCGCAAGGAACGGCTCTTCGCCTTCCTTGAGGGAGATCGAGTTCACGATGGCGCGTCCCTGCACGCAGCGGAGCGCGATGCGGACGACGTCCCAGTTCGAGGAGTCGATCATGAACGGCACGGCGGCGATGTCGGGCTCGCCCGCGGCGTACAGCAGGAACCGCTTCATGGCGGCGGGCGCGTCGAGCAGGGCGTCGTCCATGTTGACGTCGATGATGGCCGCGCCGTTTTCGATCTGGTGGCGCGCGATCGCCATGGCGCCGGGCATGTCGTCCGCCTTCACGATGTTCAGGAACTTGCGGGACCCGGCCACGTTGGTGCGTTCGCCGATGTTGATGAAATTCTTGTCGCGGGAGGCGGTGAAGGCGTTGAGGCCGGAGAGTCGCAGGAGACGCGGCTGAGGCGACGGAACGCGGGGCTTCACGCCGTCGAGCGCCTTCGCGATCGCCGCGATGTGGGCGGGCGTCGTGCCGCAGCATCCGCCCGCGATGTTGAGCTGTCCGGCGTCAGCGAGCGAACGGATCACGGCGGCCATCTGTTCGGGCGTCTGGGTGTATTTGCCCTCGACGTCGGGCAGCCCGGCGTTGGGGTGCGCGCTGACGAGGAACGGCGACTTCGCCGCCATTTCCGCGATGTGGGGCCGGAGTTCCTCCGCGCCGAGCGCGCAGTTGAACCCGACGGAGAAGAGGTTCCGGGCGTGGGAGACGGAGATCAGGAAGGCTTCGGCGCACTGCCCGGAGAGCAGTCGTCCGCTGGCGTCGCTGAGCGTGGCGGAGACCATGACAGGGACGTCGCGTCTGCGGGATGCCATCGCCTCCTCGGCGGCAAAGAGCGCCGCCTTGCAGTTCAGCGTGTCGAATACGGTTTCGATCAGGAAAAGGTCCGCGCCCGCGTCGAGCATCGCCTCCATGCACGTCCGGTAGGTCGCGGCGAGCTCGTCGAACGTGACATCGCGGGCGGCGGGGTCCTCCACGTCGGACGACATGCCGGCGGTGCGTCCGGTGGGGCCGACGCTTCCGGCGACGAGGCGCGGTTTGGAGAGATCGCGGGCGGTGAACTCGTCGGCGACCTCGCGGGCGTTGCGCGTCCCTGCGAACGCCAGGTCGTACACGCGGTCCTGCAACCCGTAGTCGAGCTGGGAGAAATAATTCGAGTTGAACGTGTTGGTCTCGATGATGTCCGCCCCGGCCTCAAGATAGGCGCGGTGCACGGATTTCACCAGGTCGGGACGCGTGATGTTCAGCACGTCGTTGTCGCCGGTCAGCGGGACCGGATGCGACGCGAACTCGCCGCCGTTGAAGTCGGCCGCGGTCGGGTGTCCCGCCTGAAGCATCGTGCCCATGGCGCCGTCCAGGATGAGGATTTTTTGTGCTGCGAGAGATCGGATTTCCTGTAAGGTGAGCATCATGTGCCTCCGTTGCATTCAAGAGAGATGACTTTGCGGCGGATTCGGCGGATTCGCGACCGGGAAGCCGGATAAACGAAACGCCGGAAGCTCCGCAAAGCCTCCGGCGGTATAGAACACGGTTCGAAGTGTCCGGGAGGACGCGCGGGATCAGTCCTTCGACTCGATCGAGATGTCGTCCGCATCCGCGGGAGCGTTCTTGTCAAGCGGGTCCTGCGTGACCACGGACACGCCGTTCTTGTCCACGGAACGGAAATCGGAGGTCTTCGACGTGGCGTCGGTAACGGGGACCGGTCCCATGCCGAGGACCTGATCGTGGAGTTCGCGCGCGACCTCCTGACGCTTGCGCTGGGTGGCTTCCTGTTCGATGGCGGACTCCTCGGGATCCGGGAGCGGCTGGAGATTGATCACGATGTTGCTCTCGGTGAACCGCCATGCGCCGTTGGAGAGGAGTCCGATCGCGGGCAGGATGAAAATCCCGCCGATCGCGTCGATCTTGCCCGTGGTGCTGAGTTCGCTGTCGGCGGCGTAGAACGCGGTCCGGTACCCCGGCTTGTAGGCGGTGATGAGGAGCGCATCCCTGGTCGGGACTTCGATGAACATCGGGGAAAGCATGTGGTATTCCGAGCCGTTCGCGATGACGGCGGCGTCGCTCGGCGTGACCGTCACGGAAACGATCTGCTCTCCGCGGGCCAGGAAGGAGCAACCGGAAGTAAAGACGAGAAAGAGCGCGGCAAAGAATGCGAGAATCGTGTATTTCATACGTGAAATCCTTTCAGGAGGAATAAGAAAAAGCGGAAAACGTCTTTAAAATATAGCGTAAAACGAAAAAGAATGCAAGCAGGAAACGTCTGTTTTCTTGAAAAAAATGTTTTTTTCCGGAGAATAACGCAGTTTTTTAAATAAACACGCACCTTTTTCGCTTTTTTCGGGAAAACGAGCTTGACAAATCCCGCGGCGGGATTACATTATGGAAAGCATCCGAACAATACGATTCACTATTCAACCGTGTCTTATCCTGCCATACTGTCAAATATGAGCTCGAAAACGATTACCAGAACGAAATTCGCCGTCGGACATTACCTGACGGAAGATCCTGCCAGTCCGACATCATTCGCCGAACTGGCAAAACGCTTCGCCGACAGACTTCGCGAAGTCTATTTCCCGTGGCCCGGCCTTTCGAACGCCCGCGCGAAAGTTTACGACAAGCCGGACGACGAAGCGCGCATCGTGACCGATTTGAAATACTGCCGCGAACACGGCATGAAGCTGGATATTCTGGCGAACGCGACCTGCTACGGAGAAAAATCTTTCACGGAGGAGCAGCGGCTTCAGATCACCGGGATCATCAAACATCTCGACGAACTCGGCCTGTACCCCGAGATCGTCACGACCACATCGCCGTATATCGCGAAGGTATTCAAGGTCAATTTTCCCGATATCGAGGTCCGCGCCTCCGTCAATATGCGTCTTCGGAACACTCTGGCGCTCGAATATCTCGCACCGCTTTACGATTCCTACTACATTTGCCGCGACGTCCAGCGCGACCTGCCGACGTTCCGGAAGATGGCCGCATGGTGCCACGACCACGGCAAAAAACTCTGCATGCTGGCGAACAGCGGCTGCGTGCGGAACTGCCCGTGGCAGGTCTTCCATGAAACGCTTCTTTCCCACAAGTTCGTCTCGGCCTTCCCGGAAATGCTCGAACAGAATATCGAACTTGTTTGCAACCATATCTTCATGAAAAACAGGCAGATTTCCGAATTCATGCGTTGCACGTGGATCCGGCCGGAAGACATCCATGTGTTCGAGCCCGAGCTTGAGACGATCAAGCTTTCCACCCGCGAAGCAAAATATCCGCACGAGATCGTGGCCGCTTATGTGAGCGGCGACTATGACGGCGACCTGCTCCGCCTGATGGACCCGTACCACGGTTATTCGTTCCGTCCGAACCGCCTCGACAACAAATCGTTCCCCGCCGACTGGGTGACCAGCGGGATCGCTGCGAAATGCGCGGAAAACTGCGTCCACTGCGGCAAATGCGAAGAGGTCATGCGGAACGCGCTGAAATACGACGTCAACCACGAACTGCGGGCATCCTCCCTCTCTTTCACCAATAACTTTTATTTGAAGGCTCCCGAACGGATACATCCCGTCAAGCTGGGGCCGGATTTCAAATGAAAGCGGCAGAAAGACGGTCGCACCAACGGCCCGGTTGAGACGGAAAGCCTCCCATTCATGAACTACCCCCCCCGGTAAAAATGAGCACGGAAAAAGCAGACAGAACCCAGTTCGCAAACGGTCACTTCCTGACGGGAAAGCAGGACGATCCGAAGTCTTTTCCGGAACTGGCCAGACGCTATGCACCCGGACTCCGCGAGGTCTGTTCCGCATGGCCGGGACTTCCGAACGGCCGCGCCCGTCTCCACAAACGGGAGAACGACGGCAGCTTCTCCCTGCCGGCGCCGGAACGGAAGGTCCCTGCCGGGCTTGAAATGACGTCCGCGCTCAAGACCGCGGCTTGAAAACGATATTATATAATGCTACATATTTGAAAACAACAAGGATTCCACTCATGAACTGGCAAACCTATCAGCTGACGAACAAACCAGTCAGGATTCCGACGCGGGACGAGATCGAGGCCCGCAGGAAATACGCATTCGGGTACTTTTTCGAGAAACGCGGAGGCCGCACGTTCCGCGACCTCGTCGAACAGTATGCGCCATTCCTGAAAGAAGTTTATTTCCCGTGGCCGGGACTGCGCTCAGCCCGCGAGCTGGACAAGGATATCGCTCCGCTCCGCAGGAAACTCATTGATGACCTGAAGTTCTGCCGCTCGAAAGGTCTTGCCCTCGACCTGCTGGTTAACGCGACATGCTACGGGGACACGGCGCTCACGTCCGTGCAGCGGGAGGAATACTTCGGCCATTTGAAGGAGCTCTCCTCGTTCGGACTCATGCCGGAAATCGTCACGACCACGTCGCCGTACATCGCGACGATCACGAAGAAATTCGATGCGTCCGTGGACCGCAGAGCATCCGTCAACATGCGGCTGAACTCGACTCTCGCGATGGAATACGTCGCCGAAACGTTCGATTCGTTCTACATCTGCCGCGATCTCCAGCGCGACCTGCCGACCGTGAAAATGTTCGCCGAATGGGGGAAAAAGAACGGCAAGGGTATCTGCATGCTGGCGAACAGCGGCTGTCTGCGCTATTGCCCGTGGCAGACGTTCCACGAAACACTCCTCGCCCATGATTTCCGGCATATCCAGGGAGAAATGAGGAAACTCGACTTGCCGTCGACCCTGTGCGTCGGAATCGTCCAGTCCAAGCAGTATGAGGAGATACTCCGCGCCTCCTGGATCCGCCCCGAGGACCTGTACCGATACGAACCGTATATCTCCGTCTTCAAGCTCTCAACCCGCGAAGCCGACCGTCCCGACCTGATCCTGCAGGCATATACCTCGCGCTCCTTCAACGGCGATCTGCTCCTGCTTCTGGATCCGGGTTTTTCGTTCATGGTCCGCCCGTATGTCTTTGATAACAAGGAGTTCCCGAAAGAATGGAGCGAAGGGAAGATCGCAGGAAAATGCGCGAGCAACTGCACGCACTGCGGCAAATGCACCGAAGTCATGAATCTCGTTTTCAAGCGCAGTCCGAACCTGCCGCCTCCGCCCAAGTATTCCATGGCTCCTTATAAGCCGCTCGTCATCCCGGATTAACGGCCCCAGTCCGATGCCAGGCAGCCTCCCCAAGTGAAAGGATTGCACAATGAATGAAAAGCCTCGACAGCCCAAAAAGAAATTCGCGGTCGGCCATTTCTACAACAACAGCCATTGTGTTTTTCAGGATGTGGCCGGGCGTTATCTGGATCATATTCAGGAGATCTTCTTCTCCTGGCCGGAACTGAAAAACGCCCGCAAAATGACGGGCGACCCGGAAGCTCTGAAAGACCTGATCGCCGCCGACATGCGCTGGGCCCGGTCCAAAGGGCTTTCGCTCGATCTGCTCATCAACGCCATGTGCTACGGCGACGAGGCGTTCACGCCGGAGCAGCACGCCCGCGTGATCGGGGCGCTCGCCGACATGGACCGCCGAGGCATCCTGCCGGAGACCGTCACGGTCATCTCGCCGTATCTGGCGCAGATCATCAAGCGCGAATTCCCGAAGATCGACATCCGGGCGTCCGTGAATGCACGCGTAGACAGCATCATCTCCATGGAATACATGGCGCCGATGTTCGACTCCTATTACATCAGCCGCGACCTTCAGCGCGATCTGCCCACGCTCCGCGCGTTCCGCAAATGGACCCGCGACCACGGCAAGAAGCTGTGCATGCTCGTGAACGGAAGCTGCCTGCGGAACTGCCCGTTCCACTTCTTCCACGAGACGCTCAATTCGCACGGACTGGACCGGACCGTGGCGGAAACGAAACGCACGGGCATCCAGCCGTCGCGCTGCATCAACATGTACATGAAGAAACAGTACGAGGAGATCCTGCGTTCGTCCTGGATCCGTCCCGAGGACCTGCACATCTACGAAGACGAGGTCGACGTGGTCAAGCTCTCGACCCGCACCGTGCCCGATCCCGAACGCATCGTCCGCGCCTACTGCGAACGCAGCTACGACGGAAACCTGCTGCGCCTGCTCGACCCGGTCTACACGTTCTTCTTCCGTCCGTACATCCTCGACAACAAACGGTTCCCGGCCGACTGGGCGGAAAGCGGCATCGGCGGCAAATGCGCCACCAGCTGCACGCACTGCGGACGCTGCACGGAAGTCCTGTCGAAAGTCCTGGTCGTCGATCCCGAGTTCGGGAAAGCAAGGGCCGCGGACTTCCATTTCGTCCCGAAGATGAAGTTCTGAACCGGAACGGGAGAATCATTTTTCCCGGAACGCCCTGAAGAAAAGATAAAATGACACAGTCTCCGTTATTCACTGTAGTTCTGGCCGGGTATCAGACCGAGCCGTATCTGCGGAAAGCTTTGGACTCCATTGCGAGCCAGACATTCCGCAATTTCGAGGTCATCTGCTACGTGGAGGAATCGACCGACCGTTCGCTCGAAATCTGCCGGGCAGAAGCGGAACGGGATCCCCGGTTCAAAGTCGTGACCGGACCGAAAAGCGGATGCGTGGGACCGACGCGCAATTACGGGATAGATCATGCTTCCGGGGAATATATCGTCTTCGTGGACGGAGACGACTGGATTATGGAAGACATGCTGGAAAAATTGTCGGTCAAGCTCGAACAAACCGGCCCCCTTGATGTTCTGGCTTTCGCCTGCGTCAGCGTTTCCGACGAGGATGCGGATTTGAAAACCACGCCGAAGCTTTCCAATTTTTCCGCCCGGGACACGGACACGTTGTTTTCCGGGCCGGACGCCATCAGGCGTTCCGGGCGGAACGGCGGACAGTTTTTCGCGTACACGGTCCTGAATACCTATCGTACCGCCTTCCTGCGGGAAAACCATCTGCATCAGCCGGGGGGAATACTGGAAGATTTCGCATGGATGCCGCATGTATGGTATCACGCAAAACGAATGGCATATCTGGACGAGGTCTTTTATGTCTACCGGCGCAGACCCGGTTCTCTTACGACGGAAGCCTCCGCCCGCGTCATTCACGACATCGCGAAAACGGTTCTGCCGGGCCTGCTTGACCTGATATCGGCAGAACCGGTTCCCGAAGACATCCTTACCATCTGGAGCAACCAGTGGATTGCCGTGTTTTACTGATTCATGTTCCATCCCGTCAGCTCCAGAAAGATCGGGGACGACGACCGGCTGGATGCCCTGAACGCGCTGTTTGCGGAGAACGGGAAGAAACGGTTCCTGCGTCTTTTATCTTATGCCACCTTCCCGAAACGCCTCGCCCGCCCCCTGATCCTGCTTGCGGCAAAAGGATTCCTGTTTCCCGCAAAAGTCTATTTCCGCAATCTCTATTATCCCCTGATAGAACGGAGAAGCAAGGCATGAACTGGCGGCGGGACTCTACCGCGTGGAACCTGATGCGCGAAAAGTCAAAACGCTGACCGTCAAGCCGAAAAACAAGTTCATCGGCCACCCGGATACCCGGGGTCCCTGCAGGCGTCCTGCGGGATCACGCCGCCGGCCTTCCTGCCGTCGCCCGTCAGCTGGTAAATGTCGCTGCACTCCTGGAACACCCTCAGTCCGAAGACAGGCAGGATTGCCAGCAGATGGTCGAAGATGTCCGACTGGATCCGTTCGTATTCGATCCAGTCGGTCGTTTTCGTAAAGCAGTAGATCTCGATGGGAAGTCCGGTGGAGTCCGGCTGAAGCTGCCGCACAAGCATGGTCAGATCGGGGTTGATCGACTTCAGGGAACGCAGGTACTTGTCGATGTAGATGCGGAACGTCCCGATGTTGGTGATGCGGCGTCCGTTGATCGGCTTCGCGCCCTTCTCCGCCAGCGCGCGGTTCCACTCCTCGATCTCCTGCCGTTTCTCGTTCAGGTAGTCGTCAAGCAGCACGAATTCGTCCAGGCGTGCGATCTCGTCGTCATTGAGGAACCGGACGCTCCGCATGTCGATGCGCAGGGACCGTTTGATGCGGCGGCCGCCCGCCTCGCTGATGCCGCGCCAGTTGATGAACGTCTCTACAGTCAATTTGCGCGTCGGCACAGTCACGATGGTCATGTCCCAGTTCCTTACCTTTACCGTGTGCAGCGCGATGTCCACGATCACGCCGTCGACGTTCTCCGACGGCAGTTCGATCCAGTCGCCGAGCCGGATCATGTGGTTCGTGCTCAGCTGGATCCCGGAGACCAGCGCCAGGATCGTGTCCTGGAAGATCAGGATCAGCACCGCGAGCACCGCGCCGAGACCGGACAGCAGCATCACCGGGCTTTTGTTCATCAGGATGGACGCGATCATGATGATCGTCACGATCACGGCGAACAGCTGGATCAGCTGGATGCCGCCTTTGATGGAATGGTCGTGCGTGCTTGAATGGCTGCGGTACCAGATGTCCAGGATATTCAGAAGGCTGATCAATGCGGACACCGCGCAAATGAGCGTGAGCGCCATGCAGATCTTTCGCGTGATCACCAGGTTTTCCGGATTGACGTTCACCGTTTCCAGGATCAGGTACACCACCACGATCGGCACGATGAACGCCAGGCGCGAGGCGGTCACATACATCTGTTTTTTGTACTCGCCGTTTTGAGTCGGAAGCTTCCTGAATATGAGCTGCAGCCCGTACAGGAAGACCTGCCGTATGGCCAAGTTGATCAGGATAATGGCGAGCAGAGCCCCGGCAAGGCACAGATTGGTCAGGATGGGACGCTCTACCATCGATTCCTTGATGAAGACGGTCAGTTCGAAAAGGGGGGCCGGTCTCTTTTTCGCGCCGGTTGCGCTGCGGCTTGCGTCCGTTTCTGTGACGGGAGCGGCGGCGGACGGCTGTTTCGGGGACGGCTTCTCAACGGCCTGCGTTTCGACGGCGACGGTGTCCGTCCGGGAAACGGGGGGCTGTTCCTGGGAAAAGACGCTGGTGAACAACAGGGCCGTCAGGACGATCCCCAGACCCCATACCTTCAGTTTTCGCGATTGTCTCATGGGTATCTCCTGATATCCCGTCTTGGTTTGCGTTCGGTTCGATCCGTCCGGGCGCGCCGGTCATGTTCGGGGAAGTCCGGAGCGTGGCTCCGGATCCGGGAACATTCCGCGATGCGCCGGGACGAAGTAAGCGGTTCATCAACATAATCTATCTTTGATTTTTGAAAATGCAAGCCGGTTTCAAGGTTTCTTTCAGGGTTTCTTTCAGGCGGGCCGCGGCTTTTTTCCGATTCCGGTTTGACTTTTCCTGATGAAGCAGTATATTATAAGACTCGTTTTGTGCGGCCGGCCCCCGGTTTACTGGAGCTTGACGCCTGCCGTGCAGTATAATTAACCCTTCTTATGAGAAAGGACACATGGGATGAAACAAGGTCAAGCCAAACACAAAATCTGCCGCCGCATCGGCTACTGCATCTGGAACATGCCGAACTGCCCCACCGTCAAGGGCCGCGCCCGTACCTACGCCGCCGGTCTCCAGGGCAAGAACGCGCACCGCAAAAAACTCACGGCCTACGGCGAAATGATGCTCGAAAAGCAGAAACTCAGAGCCCACTACGCGCTCACCGAAAGCCAGCTCCGCGCCGCGTACCTCTACGCCAAGCGCATCGAAGGCAAGACCAACGAAATCATGATGCAGCGCATCGAAACCCGCCTCGACAGCATCGTCTACCACGCCGGTTTCGCGCCCACCATCTTCGCGGCCAAGCAGTTCGTCAGCCACCGCCACATCCTCGTTGACGGCAAGATCGTCGACCGCGCCTCCTACATCGTGAAGCCCGGCCAGGTCATCTCCATCAACGCCGAAAAGTCCCCGAAGATCGCCGAGATCGCCAAGGCCGTCACCGCCGAGGCCCCGGCCTATTTCGAGGTCGACAAGGAACAGCTCAAGATCAAGCTCGTCAGCCTCCCCACCATCGACGCGATCCCCTTCACGGTCGAGTCCATGCGCGTGGTCGAATACTACGCCCGCTAAGTCTGACAGATTTCTGTTCATACAAAAACCGCCCGGACCTCAATCCGAGCGGTTTTTTTTCGATCTAACGATCAACATGCTTTTATAAACCATTCTGAAGATATTGAAGATAATCCCTGCGGTTTGCCTCATTCTTTCTGTCCATATCCCGTATCATTTGTTCAGTCCTTCGATTGATTTCCATTTCCTGAGCTCTTAATCTGGCCTGTTCCGCATCAGTCAGAACTCTGCCTGTACTTGTTTCGGGATTTGATGAAGATGCTTTTGTGTTACTTTCTTCTTTCCTTTTCGGCTTGTTCTCATTCAGGTTATATCTGTTTTTGTCGGTCGATTCCACAACAGCTTCTTTCCTGTTCAAATCGGCGGAAATAACCTTGTATTGTTCTTCTCCGGTTTTCGAATTGCCGACTTTAAAAGTGTTTCCAACTGAAACGGAAAACTCCCGGTTATTCAGTGCATTGACGAAATTGACACGAAGAACAGGATCATAAATAGGTTCTTTGATGCGGCATGGAATGCGTTCCTGTCTGCCAACACGTTTGATATAAACCTCGTATGTTGTTCTGAAGAATCCTTCATAGACAGAGCCTGTACGGGTAGCTTTAATGTCAACGATGCTGAAATTGGTGTTATTGTGATTGAATGTGTCATTGATGCGAACGACCACGGAACGTTTGTGGTTGTTGCGAATTACATTAAATGAAGCTTCCCATGTCCCTTTCCCCCCTCGTTCTTCGATGGAAACCAGCTCCAGTCCGGAGAATCTTTGTTGGCTGACAGAAGAAATGTATACTTGTGTAATATATTTCGGATGACTGCCGGGGTCACGGGGATTTGTTCCGGCTTCCGTCTCTTGAGCATATGTAAATCCATCGGAATCCTCATCCGAGTTTTCCTTTTGTCTCATTTTTTCTTGTTCAATGGCTTTTTGTTCGGCTTCCGCCTCTTTGCGGATTTCTTCCTCTTTCCGTACTCTTTCCGTCTCAACTTTTTGACGTTCTTCTTCCTCCTGACGACGTTTTTCCTCTTCCTGTTTTTTCTCTAGCTGCATTTTTTGAATCTGTTCCTCTTCTTGCTTTTTTTGTTCCTGTTCCTTTCGAATCTGTTCTCTTGTTGCGTCGCGAATCATCAGTTTCCATTTGTCAGCCAAATATTTGTCTTTTCTTGCTCCGAATCCATAGGCAAGCTCCTCCATCGCTTTCATGTATCCTTGTTCTGCGGCTTTCGTATACCAGTCAATGGCCTCTTCCTCATGTCCTAGTGACCAACGATACAATTCCGCCATTTTATATTGCTTTTCTGGATTACTATCGGTATTGCTTTTTTCCATTTCCAACAACAGTTCGCATATCTTCAATTCATCCTTCCCCTGATAATCAGCTTTCTGAAACCACTTTATGGCTTCGCTGTAGTCTTTATCAACACCCAAGCCGTATTCATATAAAAGGCCAAGGTTATAGCACGCCTGAATTGATTCCATTTCTGGAATTGATTCCATTTCTGCGGCTGTTTTGTACCATGGAAGAGCTTTTTCTGCGAGTTTACTAAAGGAGGAATCATTTAACGCTTCAAATTTGTGATCTGATGGATTGAAATAACATGTTCCGCATTGATACGGCGCATCCTTATGCCCCTGTTCCGATGCTTTTTCGAACCAGAAAATGGCTTCCGATTTGCTTTCTCTGACTCCAATCCCGGCCTGATACAATTTTCCAAGCCTGTATTGCGCGTTCATGTGCCCTTGCTCGGCGGCTTTATGGAACCATCGGATTGCTTCAGGGATATTCAATGCCGTGCCTTCCGGTTTTGAATAACAGCACCCGAGTTCGTATTGAGCTTCGGGATGACCTTTCTCCGCAGAATTCTTGAAGTGTTCAAACGCCGCATCATAACGATGTTCCCTTTGTGCTTCCATGCCCTTTTTGTAGGCAATACTGGCGATTATGCCCGGGAATACGATGATTCCGAGTATGATGGCTACAACAAAAACTGCCGCGACGACGGACGAAACGATAATTGTTTTCTTTTGAGGTCTTGGAGAGCATGTTTGTTTGAAGCTTATATCTTTCGATGCGGTAAAGGTTGCCCCGCAGCTTTCGCATTTTACAGCTTGGCCGAGGCAGGAATCGTCAATGACATATTCCTGACTGCAGTTCGGACATTTGATTTTCACTTCCATCGTTTCCAACCTCCTATTGATAGTTCGATCGTTTCGTTTTGCCGATTTCAAAGCAAAATGATCTCGGAGGGAGGTCCGTGCCGGGGCAATAAAAAAGCCGAACGCCAAATCATTGCCTTACACTGCTCCGTAGGTCCAGCCAGAACCCGCTAAACACATGCAAAGATGAAGAAGCGTCCGGCAGGATGTGTAGACACAATCCGTCCGGGCACAATTCACCTGTGTGTTTAGCAAAAGCATTGAAACTGGCTGGTTTACGGAGCATTTGCTGAATGGAATCGGATTTCAAATAGCAGCCGTCTTTCCGGCGGTGCGATACTATATCACGCCGGAAAACGAAAATCAAGCAGTTTTCCGTATTTTTTCCGCCTTTTAGGACGCGTTCGCGTCCGGGGGGGCTCGCATCCGCGAGCCTCGGAAATCGTGCTGACGCACGACAATCCTTTCATTACCGCGAGCCACGCACGGCAGAAGATGAGGCGTGAGGTTCATTCCCTTTCCGCGAGCCGCGTGTGCAAAGACCGTGTACGTTTGTCTGTAAATACTCTATTGTTCGCGTCCCGCGTTATAAAAAAAACGAACTCGCGAAAACGAGTTCACCGAGGCGGCAACGCCGCCCCCAGCGAAGCGGCAAACGTTTTAGGACGCGTTCGCGTCCGGGGGGGCTCGCATCCGCGAGCCTCGGAAATCGTGCTGACGCACGACAATCCTTTCATTACCGCGAGCCGCGCACAGCAGGAGACGAGGCATGAGGTTCATTCCCCTTCATTAAGCGAGCCGCGCGCGGCAGGGGTGGGTATCAGAAAAAACGGAGCGGGCAGTCGAAGCGACTTCTTTTGCTGCATGGGATGAACGGACGACCAATCAGATACCATACCGTTTTTTCAACACAACGGCGGTATTCGCAGTTGCAAAGAGTGTAAAGCGGCGGACATTTTTCCGGCTTTTTCCCCGCCGGAGCTTGATTTTCCGCGAAAAACACGTAAAGTATATAACAAAGGCGTTCCGCCCGTCTGTAACACCGCAACACGGAAAAGAACCGTGCGCCCCGGTCCGTGCGATGTACGACATGGAGCCGGTCCGCACAGCCGGGCGAACGGACAGAGGACGCCGCATGAACTCGCACTCCTGAGGCAGCAGGGTTTTACCCTCCCTTTTTCCCTGCTGTCTCACTTTTTTTTGACTTCGAACAGCCCGATTTTGAACGGCGGCGGGCCAGTCCGGCCGCCCCGCCACGGACGGAGACCATCCATGACGATCCATTCATGCCTTTTCCCGACGCTCCTCGCGGCGGCCGTTTCCGTGGCCGCGGCGGCCGTCCTGCGCCGGACCGTGCGGAAGGAATACGCGTCCCTGCTGCCGTGGCTGCTCCCGTGGGGCATTCTCTGCACGTTTCCGGCGCTGGCGTTCGCGCTCCTGTGCCTGCCGCCGTTCGCGGCCCTGGCGGATCAGGTGAACGCGGAGATCGCCGGGACATGGTTCGAGCTCCTGGCGGGGGCCGCGGGCGTCCTGCCGGGCCTGCTGTGGGACGAGATCGCCGAACGCCTCGAAATGAACCGCGAGCTTCCGCTGCGGCTTCCGGCGGCGGCCCTGCGCGCGGCCATGCTCGTCGTGCTGCTGGTCCTGATCCTGATCCCCTACGGATTCCTGTTCAACCGCCCCGCGCCGGCGCAGCAGCATGCGGCGCAGGCCGTGGAGACCGGATCCCCCGCGAATCCGTAACAGGAAACCTTTGTTTCAACTGAAATCCCGGTGTCCGGACACAATCCGGCGCCGGGTGTTTTTTTGAACGGGGAATGAAAAGAAGAAACGCGTTTCCGAACGCGAAAAAAACTGGCGGAGAGAGGGGGATTCGAACCCCCGAACGGGAAAAACCCGTTAACGGTTTTCGAGACCGCCGCCTTCGACCGCTCAGCCATCTCTCCGGATCATAGAAAAAAAGGTAAGAGATAATATAGCCCGCAAATGCGAAAAAGCAAGCCAAGACGCGTTTTTTTGCCGGAATGAGACGCTTTCCCGATGATTTATCGCACGTTTTCCGCGCGTTTGCCGCGCGTTGCCGTTTCCCCGGACCAGGCACGGATTTCCGCGCCGATTGCGTCTGAGGCGCCGTCCGCACCGCTCCGGGTACGGGATCACTTCATTTTCAGCAGGGCGTCCCTGCCGGACATCCCGGGTTCGACGCCGAGTTTCGCGGCGGCGGACGACACGCTTTTCACCTGAGCGTTCAGCATGTCGTCGAAATTCTTCACGCCGCTGACGATGGCGACCGCGTCGCCGACTTTTTCCGCGGTCTCGAGCGAGATATAGCCGCACCCCAGAAATCCGTTCCCCGCCTTGATGACGAGGATGAACGTATTCCCGGACGGGATCGCGTATCCGTCGAACGGGGTTCCGTCAAGAATGATTGTATCGTTCATAGCCTTTCCTTTCCCGGTTATGCCGGTGATGATGCCGGATAAAATATACCCGGTTTTCCGGGGAATTGCAAGCCGGATCCGGCAAAAAAGCGACCATTCCGGTCAAGTCTTTCCTCACTAAACCCAAAACGATCCCGCCCCTGCCGTCACATCCGGCGCCGTGCCGGACAAAACGCCCCCTGCCCCGATCCCGCCCGTCCGTCGCCTTTTCCAGATGGCGATCCCGTATCTTTCGGCATCTTTCCGGCGCACATTCCGGAATCCCGTTTGAAAACCGTCCGCACAGGTGCTATATTATTTGGTTCAGCTTTTTATATGAGGATTTTCCCCCATGCTCCGTTTCGCCTGCCCCTTCTGCCATTTCCAGATCTCCGTCGAAGAGTCCGACGCCGGAGGCCGCATCGTGTGCCCGGCGTGCGCCAAGACGGTCGCGATCCCGGCCACGCGGTTCGACAACGGCTGCATCATCGGCGACTTCGTCATTCAGAGCCGGATCGGGGCGGGTTCCGCCGGGACCGTGTTCCTGGCGCAGCAGATCTCGCTGGAACGCGAGGTCGCGCTGAAGGTGCTGTCCCACAAGAACATGACCGAAAAGGGCGTGGCGACGTTCCTGAACGAAGCCCGCGCGGCCGCCAAGCTCAGCCACGTCAACCTCGTGCAGTCCTACGCGGTCGGCGAGGACGACGGCTACAGCTACATGGCGATGACCTACATCAAGGGCGAGACGCTGAAATCCCGCCTGAAACGCGAGAAGCGCATCCCGATCGACGAGGCGCTGCACATCGTCCAGCAGATCGCCGAGGCGCTGTGCTACGCCTGGAACGAAAGCCGTCTGATCCACCGCGACGTGAAGCCGGACAACATCATGCTCACCGACGACGGCATCGCCAAGCTCACCGACCTCGGCCTCGCCATGAACCAGAAGGACTGGTCCGAGGACATGGACATCTCCGGCAGCCCGTCCTACATGAGCCCGGAGCAGTTCGCCGGCGAGCCGCTCGACACGCGCAGCGACATCTACAGCCTCGGCGTGACGCTCTACCAGATGATCACCGGCTCCCTGCCGTTCCGCGCCATCTCCATCAGCACGCTCGCCAACCAGCATTTCAACCAGAAGCCCGAGCCGCCGGAACACTTCGTGCCCGGTCTGCCGTCGACCGTGTCCGCCCTCATCAAAAAGATGATGGCGAAGAAGCCCTCGAAACGCTTTGCCGACATGGAGGAGCTGCTCGACGCCATCTGGCGTCTGCGCCAGATCACCGCGCCGAGCCGCAGCCTCGTGCCGGACGTCCACACGATCTCCATCCGCCGCCTGAACTACGAGATCCAGACGGAATACATGAACAACAAGCGCAAGCAGGAGCGCATCCAGCGGAAACAGCGCGCCGAGGCGAAAAAGCCGTGGTTCACCCGCGTGATGCTGATCCTGCTCCCGCTCGTCCTGCTCGGCATCCTCGGATTCCAGCTTTTCTCTGACTTCCGGCGGCATTCCCTCGAACGCTCCATGTTCGCGAACGTCGACGCGTTCGAACGCCTCGCCGCCAACCCGGAGATCCCCGTGGAACGCCTGAACGCCGAAGCCGCCGCGCTGGTCGCCGAGTTCACGGAGAATGACGCCGTCCGCAGCGACCGCATCGGCCGCTACGTGCTCTCCCACATCAACTATCTGCTGAGCCAGCGTACGGACAGGGAAACGCCCGCCGACGGAGGCGCGACCGCGTCCGCCGAGACCGCGACCGTGCTGGAGAATCAGATCAGCCTGCTGAACGACGAGATCGCAAACCTGAAGACCAAGGTCATCCCGCGTCTCAAGGAGGAGACCGACGCCGCGCTCAGGGACGGCGAAGTCTACCACTCCGACCTCATTTCCGCGCAGCACGACCTCGTGAAAAGCAGGGCGGACTTCAACGCCCTGAGCAAGACCCGCGAGGAAGAGCTCGCCGCCTCCGACGAACAGAAGCTCAACACCCTGCGCCAGCGCCTCCATCAGCTCGTCATCACGCAGCGGTTCTCCCTCGCCCGCCAGATGCTCACGACCGAACTGCTCCGTTCGCCGCGCCTCGAGGAATGGTGCACGGAGATGATGCGCAGGATCAATTTCCTGGACCGCGTCTACGCCGTGTTCTCCGGCGACGACGTCGACCTGGAGAAGATCACGCAGGAGGAGGCGAAGGCCGCCTACATCGAGCTCTACGGCGACGACGGACGGACCGCCGAGACCATCCTCTGCGCGTTCGAGACCCTGCGCGGAGACTACGACAAGGCCGCCCAGCTGAGGCCGGAGGACCCCGAGATCCAGGCCACCGCGAACGCCGTCGCGGAGGAACTCGTCTCCGCCGCCCGGACCCTCCACGCGAT
>JAFXUM010000193.1 GCA_017524965.1 Lentisphaeria bacterium
GCAGGCGTTCGGCGGGAAACGCCGCTGGCGCGCGGAACAGCTCGTGAGCACGGGTCTGCTCCTGATCACGCTTTTCTCGTTTGCGCTGGCTGTCCTCGGTCCGCTCGCGACGCGCGGCATCTTCAAGTTCGTGAAACACGCCTCGCCGGAAGCGATCCGGCTTGCCACGGCGTACATGGACATCTGGTTCTGGGCGTGCGTGTCGTCCGCGCTCGGGATGAGCGGGAACAATCTGCTCGTGACCGCCAACGACTCCAAGATGGCGAGCGCCACGATGGTGCTGGGGCTGGCCTCGAACGCCTTCCTCGATCCGCTGTTCATGTTCCAGAAGGAAGTCTGCGGCATCCCGCTCGGGTTCGGCCTGGGCGTGGTCGGCGCGGCATGGGCGACCGTGATGGCGCAGGTGATCGGCACGAGCGCGGTCCTGCTGATCCTGTGGAAAAAGCACCATCTGATCCAGTTCCGTGCGATCCGCCTGGTGAAACTGGCGAGCCTGTGGAAACGCATCATCTCGTTCGCCATCCCCGCTTCGCTCGGCTCGCTGATGCTGCCGATCGGAATGACCATCATGACCTGGATCACGTCGCATTTCGGCGACGTGGTGATCGGCGCGATCACGGCGGCGCAGCGCGTTCAGGCGATCGCGTTCTTCTTCCCGATGTCGCTGGGCGTGTCCCTGCTGCCGATGATCGGGCAGAACTACGGCGCGCGCCTGTACAGCCGCATCAACGGCTGCCGCCGTTTCGCCATGCGCTTTGCGTTCCTGTACCTGATGACGATGTCCGTCCTGTTCTTCTTTTTCGCGCCGGAGATCGCCGGAAAATTCCTCGCCGACGACAAGGTCGAGATGCGCGCCGTGATGGCGTTCGCGCTGCGGATCCTGCCGTGGGGCTTCGCGTTCCTGGAAGCGCACCGTTACTCCGGGTTCTTCTTCACCGGGTGCGGACGCCCGATGGCCGCGGCGATGCTGAACGCCATGCGCATCCTCGGGTTCCTGGTGCCGCTCTCGCTGCTGGTCCTGCTGTATTTCCGCCTGACGGGCAACGAGGACACGGCGCTGACGCTGCTGCTCGTTTCGCAGATGGCCGCCGACGTGTTCGCCGGCACCATCGCGATCATACTGGCGCGGCGCCTTACGAGACGGTTCCCCGCCGACGGCGAGTCGGAATCGTTCGGACGGAACCGCCGGATGTTCGACTGAGCGCGGGTTTTCTCCTTCATCCGCCCGGACATTGTTGCGCCCGTCTGTCCCGTTTCGTGTGCTGTCTGTGCCGGTTTCCCGCCCCGGATCATCCTCGTTGCGGCATCCCTCCGTCTTTTCGGGATAAAAAGACCTTGTTTTTTGCGAAAACGATTTGAAAGTCGGGGCATAAGGCATTAGATTATTGTGATAAAGATTTTATTCACGATACGAGGCGTTCCCATGAAACGATTCCAGACGATTCTGATCCTGCTGGCCGTGACGGCCGGCATTTTCGCACATGCCGACGATACGGTCCCGATGC
>JAFXUM010000194.1 GCA_017524965.1 Lentisphaeria bacterium
GCGCATTTCAACGTCGTGCGCGGAAGCCTGATCTGGTCGCGGACGGTCGGACTGCCGCTGCTCGACGACGGCCCGGAAACGGAGACCGCGGCCGCGGCCGGCGAGGACGGCGCGAAGGAGGAAAAGCCCCGCATGATCAAGACGCGCGAGTACCGCATCCTGAGCTATTTTACGGGCAAGTCCAACATCTACTGCCTCACGCTCGAGGACAAGGACAATCTCTACATGCTCCGCCACATCGGCTACGACCTGGGACCCGATCTCCGCCCGAAATGCGAGATCGACTTCCTGTCGCGCCTCAACGTCCTGCTGCCCGCGAGCACAAAGGTCTACGCCTATTATCAGTACAACACCGACGGAAACCTCGAAAACCGCCAGATCCTGATGAAAGTCGACCGTGCGCCGCGCCTCGTGCTCGACCCGGACACCGGCATCGTGAGGGTCGTCGGCGGACGCGAGGCGCGCAAGGACGTCGACTACGAGGAGATCCGCGACATCCAGTTCCTGGAGGACATGCGCGATCCTAAGAGCTCGCTGCTCGACGAGCCGCTCGATCCTGACACCATCCTCGGTCCCGAGTCCCTCGGCGCGAAGGAAGCGGCGGAAAAGGCCGGCGAGAAAAACGGTTCCAAGGACAAAAAGTCCCTGCTCGAAGGATTCTGAGCGTATTTCATTCCTGCCGGAACGTTTTTTTGTGCGCGAGCGCAAGCCGCGCACCGTATCGGCACAGCCTGCCGTGCCGTCTTTTCCGCCCGAATCCGGCGTTTTTTCTATTTCCATGTGTTTTTGTGCAAAGACAATATGAAATCTTGCAAAAAGTGTATGGGAAAACGCCCGGAACGTGCTATTGTATTTTTGTGAAAAACTCTGAACCGTGCCCTCAAACCATGTCCCGGCGCCGCTGTTTTGGCATGCCGGGGCGAATCAACAGGAGAAAACCATGAGTCCGAGCAGGAAAACCGCCGCCGCAAAGAAAAACATCGCGAAGTCCGCCGCGAAGAAGACGGAAGCGAAAAAGGCCGCACCGGTGAAAAAATCCGCCGCGAAGAAGGCCGTGCCCGAAGTCTATCCGGGCGAGACCGCGCCGGAACGCGTCATCAAGGCCGATTTCAAGGCCGTGAAGGGCGAACGGTCCGACGTCTGGCGCGACTGCGTCGGGGCGGGCCGCATCGGCGAAGGTCTGCGCGACAGCTGGCGCAAGCAGCTCGCGAAATGCAAAAAGGAGCTCGGTTTCCGGTATTTGCGCGCGCACGGGCTCTTCCACGACGAAATGCGCGTCTACAGCGAGGACAAGGCTGGCAATCCGGTCTACAACTTCATGTACATCGACGACGTGTTCGATTTCCTGCTCTCCATCGGCGTCAAACCGTTCGTCGAGCTCAGCTTCATGCCCGAAAAACTCGCGTCCGGCAAGACCACGATCTTCTGGTGGAAGGCCAACGTGACCCCGCCGAAGAAGCACGAGCGCTGGGCGGACCTCGTCCGCGCGACCGTGCGGCACTGGACCGAGCGCTACGGCGAGGACGAGGTGAAGACGTGGCGGTTCGAGGTGTGGAACGAGCCGGATCTGGACGTCTTCTGGGATCCCGGGAAAAAGACCACCATGCTCGACGCCTACCTCGAGCTCTACAAGCACACGGCGCGGGCGGTCAAGTCCGTGAACAGGGCGTATCCGGTCGGCGGCCCCGCCGGCGCCGGGCTCGACTTCATCGCGCCGCTCGTGAAATACTGCCGCAAGAACCGCCTGCCGCTGGACTTCATCTCGTTCCACCAGTACGGATTCGACCCGGAGAACCCGGCGCTGCCGAAGATCGACCGGTTCGGCGGCAACTACATCTACCTCATGAAGAACCTCCGGCACGTGGCCGACTGCTTCAACAGGAAACTGGAAGACATCCGCAAAAACCTGCGCTGCGACGTGCCGGTCTACATCACCGAGTGGCACGCGTCGCCGTCGCCGGTCGACCCGGTGCACGATTCGTATTTCGCCGCGCCGTTTATCCTGGAACAGCTCCGCAACACGGAAAAGATGGCGTGCATGAGCCTGTGGACGTTCACGGACATCTTCGAGGAATGCGGACCCGCGCCGCGTCCGTTCCACGGCGGATTCGGCCTCATCACGTTCCAGGGTATCCCGAAGGCCGCCTACCGCGCGTACCAGTGCCTGGCGGCGCTCGGCCCGACGGAGCTTGTCTCCAGCGACGCGTCGTCGTACGTCTGCAAGGACGCGAAGGGGGGCGTGCAGGCGCTCTTCTGGGACCTCAGCCACCCCACGCAGGGCGGAAAGGTCAGCAATCAGGACACGTTCTTCGATCCGCATCCGGCGAAGGATAAAGGCCATGCGCTGTTCAGCGTCACCGGGCTCAAGGCGGGCGAATACGACCTGCGCGTGACCCGTATCGGCTACAGAGCGGGCGACGCGTATTCCGCGTGGCTGGAGGAGGACGGCGCGAAGACGGACATCAGCCGCGAGGAGATCGCGCGCCTGACGCGCGTTTCCCAGCTCCGTCCGATGTACCGCGCCCAGGTCACCGTCATGAAGGGCGAGGAGTTCCAGCTCGGCCTGGACGTGAAGCAGAACGACGTCTATTTCGTGGAGCTGATCCCGCTGAAGTAACGGACAGTCGTTTTCTGTCAGATAAGAAAATCCCGTGCCGCGCTGAACGGTACGGGATTTTTTCAGTATCTGTTTTTTGAGGAAAAGACTTGTTATTCCGCGGGAGCCTGTTCCCCGGCGCCGACGGCTTCCTTCACCTTTTCGGCGGCCTTTTCCACGGCTTCTTCCGCTTCTTCGGCGGTTTTCTCCACGGCCTCCCCGACGGCTTCCTTCGCCTCTTCGACGACATCCTCCGCGGATTCCTTCGTCTGCTCGGCGACGTCCTTCGCAGATTCCTTCGCCTGTTCCGCGACGTCCTTCGCGGATTCCTTCGTCTGCTCCGCGGCCTCCTTCGCCGATTCCTTCACCTTTTCGGCGGCTTCCTCATTGGCCTTCAGCCATTCCTGGAAATCGCCCTCCGGTTTGAGCGGAATACGGAGCACGCCGTTTTCATCGGGGATGTAGGTCTCCGCGGCGGGCTGCTGTTTCTCCGCGGGCTTCTTGTCCGGTTTCTGCGCGGGCTTTTTCGCGGGCTTTTTCTCGGATTTCTTTTCCTCGGGCTTCTTTTCCTCGATTTTCGGCGGCGTGTATTTCTTCACGAAGCCGTCGAGATACTCGGAGTAGCGTTTCGGCGGATCGAAGTCCATGATGTCGTTCATGGTCCGGCGGTGCCTTTCCCTGCTTCCGTCGGCCTTGACGAAGTCGATGTAGAGCTCTCCGTTGGCGTCCAGCAGGAGCGCGGTCGGAAGGATGGTGATGCCATACTTCGCGCGGAGTGCGCTGTTCTGCCGGGAGATGGCTTTCGGCTGAAGGTGGATTGCGGTCGGGAAGTCGACCTTCATGAGCACGAGCTTTTTATCGGCGTATTCCTGGAATTTTCTCTGGCTGAAGATCGTCCGGTCGAGGCTGCGGTCTGGCGCGGCGTCCGAGTTCGTGAACAGGATGTAGATCGGACGTTTCGTTTTCAGCGATTCGGCTTTCGCCTTTTCGAAATCGGTAAACCACTCGCCCGCGGAAAGCGTCGCGGCGAGCATGGCTGTTGTCAGGAAGCAGCAAAGGGCGCAAAAGAATTTCATGGCGTCACTCCTTTCTGTTGGGTGGATTCGTCGGTTTTCTGCCATACTATATCACAAATTCGCGGAAAGTCAAGCCGGACGCCGGGGCGGGGGCTCCGGTTCAGCTCAGAATCCTCGTAAGCGCCTCCTTCGTGACGGGTTTCATGACGATGCCGTCGAAGAGGCCGATGTTGAAGTTCGTGGCATTTTCCGTGTCGGCGGTGACGGCGTAGATCCTGATGCCGGCCCAGTCCGGGTTCGCGCGGATGGCCGCCGCAAGCTCCATGCCGTTCATCTCCGGCATCCAGAGGTCGAGCAGGGCGATGTCGGGTTTCACGGACTTCATGAGTTCGAGCGCTTTTGCGCCGGAAGATGCGGAAACCGGGTCGAATCCCATCTTGCGGAGCATGGCGCAGAGGACCTTCACGTTGAGCGCGACGTCGTCGACGACGAGGATCTTCCTCGAGACGTCGAGCGTGCCGTCGTCCGTCTGCCCGTCCGTCTTTGGAACGGCGTCGTCCGCGCAGATTTCGATCTTGGGGAGCAGGATGGAGAATACGCTGCCCTTGCCGGGGGTGCTTTCGACCGTGAGGGACCCGTGCATGCAGTCGATCAGGCGTTTTGCGATGGACAGCCCGAGGCCGGTCCCGTTTTCCGTGCGGATGCCGCGGTAGGACATCTTATCCTGCACGAACGGCTCGAATATCTTGTCGAGGGATTCCTTCGAGATGCCGCAACCAGTGTCTGTGATACGGATGGTGATTGCGCC
>JAFXUM010000195.1 GCA_017524965.1 Lentisphaeria bacterium
GGCGGCGGCCCGAACCGCATCGGACAGGGCATCGAGTTCGACTACTGCTGCTGCCACGCGGCGTTCGCGCTCCGCAAGGCGGGGTACGAGGTCGTGATGGTGAACTCCAACCCGGAGACCGTCTCCACCGACTACGACACCAGCGACAAGCTCTATTTCGAGCCGCTCACGCTCGAGGACATCATGCACATCTACGAGCGCGAACAGTGTTCCGGCGTGATCGTGCAGTTCGGCGGGCAGACGCCGCTGAACCTGGCGCAGGCGCTGAAGGCCGCCGGGGCGAACGTGATCGGCACCAGCCCGGACGACATCGACCTCGCCGAGGACCGCGACTACTTCAAGCAGCTCGCCACGAAGATCGGCATTCTCCAGCCGGAAAGCGGCATCGCGCACACCGTGGACGAGGCACTCGCCATCGCGGAACAGATCGGCTATCCCGTGCTCGTGCGCCCGAGTTTCGTGCTCGGCGGACGCGGCATGGTGATCGTTTACAAGGAAAAATATCTGCGCAAGTTCGCCGAGGAGGCGGCGCGCGTCGCCGAGGGCAAACCCATCCTCATCGACCGGTTCCTGGAGAACGCGATCGAGCTGGACGTGGACTGCATTTCCGACGGCGAGACGACCGTGATCGGCGCGATCCTGGAGCACGTCGAGCCCGCCGGATGCCATTCCGGCGACTCCGCCAGCATCACCCCGCCGATGAGCCTGTCGCCTGACATTTTAGCTCAGATCCGCGTCTATGCCCGCGAGTTCGCCGCCGCGCTCCACGTGAACGGACTCATGAATATGCAGCTCGCGGTCAAGGACGGAAAGATTTACATGATCGAGGTCAATCCGCGCGCGTCCCGTACCATCCCGTTCGTCAGCAAGGCGATCGGCGTGCACCTCGCCGGACTCGCCGCGCTCTGCATGACCGGGAGCAAGCTCGCCGACCTCGGATTCACGCGCGAAGTCGTCCTGCCGTACACCGCCGTGAAGGAAGCCGTGTTCCCGTTCGTGAAGTTCCCCGGCGTCGACATCGTGCTGACCCCGGAGATGAAGTCGACGGGCGAGGTGATGTGCCTCGACCCCGACTGGGGCATCGCCTACCTGAAAAGCCAGCTCGCCGCCGGGTCGCGCCTGCCGAAACAGGGCAGCGTCTTCCTCTCGGTCCGCGACCAGGACAAGCCGCGCATCGTGGACGTCGCGCGCAAGCTCGTCGACCTCGGATTCAAGCTGTACGCCACGCTCGGCACCTCCACGCTGCTCTGCAACGAGGGCATCCGCGTGAACGCGCTCTTCCGCATCTCGAAGGGGCGGCCGAACCTGCTCGACCTCATCCACGAGGGCGAGATCCAGTGGGTCATCAACACCTCGGAAAACGGCGCGGAAGCCATGGTCGACGAAATCCGGATGCGCTCCAAGTCGATCGCCGCCGGCATCCCGATCACCACGACCATCGCGGGCGCGGAAGCCGCCGTCGACGGCCTGCGCGACCAGCTCGAATTCGGACGTTTCGAGGTCAGCTGCCTCCAGGAATACCACCGCCACATCCACTTCTCCTCCGGCATGCGCGTTCCGTCATAAAGACGGGATAGCCATCCGGGCAGAAAGCCATGCGCAAAAAGCCCCCGCGACCCAGAAGACGCGGGGGCTTGTTTTGTTTAACTTATATGCCGGGGGCGGCTTACAGGGAAGCCAGGATCCCCTGCGACCGCGCGGCCTGCGGCTCGAAGACGGATTCCGCCGTGCTGCCGAGGAACGCGCCCGCAGCGGCGAGTCCGGCGAAGCACGCGGACTGATCGTTTCCGAAGTGGACTTTCAGGTCGGCCAGCGCCGCGTTTTCGACCGTGACGGAGGACGTCCCGGCCGCGTTGCGGAAGATGACGCTGCCGTCCAGTTCGGCGGCGCTGATCTGCGAAGCGTCTTCGGCGAACCAGAGTTCGACGGACCCGCCGGCGATCTGGGAGACCACGTCGTCGCCCCAGTTTTCGCCGAACGTGAAGAGGTCGGACCCTCCGCCGCCGTTCAGCACGTCGTCGCCGGAGCCGCCCGCGATGATGTCGTTGCCGGAACCGCCTGTGATCCGGTCGTCGCCGTCGTCGCCGAACAGCATGCCGCCGCCGTTCGCGCCCCACAGCACATCGTCGCCGGAACCGCCGCGGACCGTCATGCCCGCGAGCTCGGCGGTGTAACGGCCGCTGGTCATGTCGACGACGTCGTCGCCCGCGCCGGAGCGGATTTCGCGGATGAGGTTGAGGCGGGCGTCCGAACCGAACTCGGAATAGATGTCGTCCACGAAGATGGCGTCGCCGTTTGCGTCGTCGGTGAGGTACAGGATGTTCGCATCCGAGGCCGAACCGGAGAACGTGTCGCGGATGCGGTTCCTGCCCGCGATGGAAGCGGTCTCGCCGGTCAGGTCGTTGCTGGCCCGGTAGCCGAAACTCCATACGTCGCCGAACAAAGGAGAGGCGAGGAATATGTCCGCAAGCCCGTTGGCGTTCGACACGATCTGACGCGGATCGAGCACCTCCGTGATCCATTCCACGGCATCCGTCAGGAAATCGCTCCCGCTCAGCGCGGCACGGCCGGAGAACAGACCGGCGCTGCCGTCAATGTCAAACGAGGTGCCGGTCGTGAAGATGCGGATCGCATCGTCGAACCCGGTCCCCTGCGCGATTTCGACCCAGTACCCCTGCGCGGCGGCGTCATTCTCGTCGCCCCAGCTCAGGAACGGAGCCGTGACCGTCAGCACATCGTCGAGGAACGTCCCGGCCGACGATTCAAACCCGGACGCCAGGTCCATCGCGGTCTGCATCAGGCCGCTCACGGTCATTTCCGGCGCGGCGAAGGAAGCCGGGATCAGGCTGCCGAAATCCGCCGTGACCGTTTCAACGAAGTGCGAGAGAAGCCCCTCGAAATGGGACCATGTTTCACTGTCGCCGACGGACAGGGAAATGTCGAATCCGAATGAACCGTTGCCGTTCGTCAGCTTGTCCAGAAGATCCTTGATCGAGGCGCTGTCAAACAGATTTTCGTCCGTGCTGAGGCTGAGGCCGGAGCCGCCGAGCAGGCCGAGGATGGAAGAAAGATCAAGGCCGCTCAACGCGGAAGCGCTGCTGTCCGTGCTGAGGCTGAGGCCGGAGCCGCCCAACAGACCGAGGATGGAAGAAAGGTCAAGGCCGCTCAACGCGGAAGCGCTGCTGTCCGTGCTGAGGCTGAGTCCTGAGCCGCCCAGCAGTCCGAGGATGGAAGAAAGATCAAGGCCGCTCAACGCGGAAGCGCTGCTGTCCGTGCTGAGGCTGAGGCCGGAGCCCCCGAGCAGGCCGAGGATGGAAGAAAGGTCGAGGCCGCTCAACGCGGAAGCGCTGCTGTCCGTGCTGAGGTTGAGGCCGGAGCCGCCGAGCAGGCCGAGGATGGAAGAAAGATCAAGGCCGCTCAACGCGGAAGCGCTGCTGTCTGTGCTAAGACTGAGGCCGGAACCGCCGAGCAGACCGAGAATCGAGGTCAGGTCAA
>JAFXUM010000024.1 GCA_017524965.1 Lentisphaeria bacterium
GAAAATGCGATACAACCTCCACTTTCATAGAAAGAACCACGCCATGAAAGCCTCCTCCGTCCGCCGCATCCTCGTCCTCGCCGCAGCCATGCTCTGCACGGTCCTCTCCGCCCAGTCCGGCCGCCGCACGTCCTCGACCGTCCTGCTCGACCCGGCCAAGGGCTCGCCGTTCAACGACGGCGTGTTCGAGGGCTGGGGCACCTCGCTCTGCTGGTGGGCGAACCGCGTCGGCTACAGCGACACGCTCACGGACCTCGCCGTGGACGCGTTTTTCGACCAGTCGAAGGGGCTGAAGCTCAACATCGTGCGCTACAACATCGGCGGCGGCGACGATCCCTCGCACCGCCACATCACGCGATCCGACTCGAACATGCCCGGATTCGCCCAGCCGGTCCGCAGCGCGGACGGGGCGTTCGAGGTCGACGACGACGGCATCGTGATCTACCAGTACGACTGGGACCGCGACAAAAACCAGATGAACGTCCTCACCAAGCTCCTCAAGCGCAATCCCGATGCGCTCGTCGAAGTCTTCTCCAACTCCCCGCCGTACTTCATGACCTGGAGCGGGTGCTCCAGCGGCGGCGTCGGCGAACACAGGGGAAACAACCTCAGGCCCGAATACATCCCCGTTTTCGCGGAGTTTCTCGCCGACGTCGTCAAGCACATGCGCAAAGACCTCCACATGAAGCTGAACAGCATCGACCCGTTCAACGAACCCTCATCCAACATCTGGGGAGCATACAGCAACAAGCAGGAAGGGTGCAACATCGGGGACAACAAGGTCAAGAGCAGCATCATCGTCGAGCTCGACAAGGCGCTCCGCAGCCGCAATGTCCGCGACGGCATCCTCCTCGCAGTCGCCGACGAAACCTCCATCGACCTCGCCATCGACACCTTCAAGGCCCTCTCCCCCGAGGCGAAAAAGGTTTCGGACCGCATTAACACCCACACCTACGGAGGCAGCCGCCGCGCAGAACTCCAGGCGTTCGCCAAAGAACAGAAGAAACACCTCTGGATGAGCGAAGTCGACGGCACCGGAACGCTCGGCGGCCAGGCCGCCGGCGACATGGGAAGCCCGCTCTGGCTCGCATCGCGCATCATCACAGACGTGAACGGCATGATGCCTTCCGCCTGGGTCATCTGGCTCGTCATCGACCGCCACCGTTCCGATTTCAACGACGCGGAGCGCAACAACACTTCCCTCAAGGGCGTTTACTGGGGAACCGGTATCTGCGACCATATCGAGGAAAAACTCCTCCTCGGAAAGCGATACTACGCGTTCGGACAGTTCACCCGCTACATCCGCCCCGGCGACCGCATCATCGCGTCCTCGCCCTCCACGCTCGCCGCCTGGAACCGCGAATCCGGGAAGATCGTAGTCGTCGCGGTCAACGGCGCGGCGGAGGAACGCCCCATGACGTTCGACCTCGCCGCGTTCCCCTCCATCCCCGCGAACTCCGCAAAGGTCATCCGCACCAGCGGACCCGTGAACGCCGGCGAGAACTGGAACGAGGACATCCCGGCGGTCCCCGTCCGAGACAAAAAGCTCGCCGTCCGCCTCGCACCCTTCTCCATCACCACCTTCGTGATCGAAAAGTAACCGCTGAACTCGCGGCGGCAATTCAAGGCGACCGCGGCAGGGTGATCCCCCCTTCATTCCGAGCCTCCCGGAAAGCATGACCCGGGAGGTTTTCTTTTCCCGATTCCGCCTCAAATCCCGCAGGGTCCGACGCCGTTTCACGTTAAGTTTACGTTAAATCTTAACTCTTGTTTGTTTTTTTCGCGTTCAGCATATATAATATTATCCATCAACACGTTTTCTTTTTGCCCACAACCTGCGGAAACGACACACCATGACAACCTATCTGACAAGAGACGGACTTGAGATCACGCCGGTCATTTTCGGCACCAGTTGCCTCGGCAATCTCTACCGCGTCCTGCCATACGAAACGAAACTCGAGCTCGCCCGGGCGTGGTTCCGCACCGCCGCGAAGCCCGCGATCGACTCCGCCGGGAAATACGGCGCCGGACTCGCGCTCGAATCCATCGGACGCGCCCTCCGCGACCTCGCGGTCCCGGCGGACGGCATCACGGTCAGCGTGAAGCTCGGCTGGCGCAGGAAACCGCTCGCGACCCCGGAACCGACCTTCGAGCCGGGCGTGTGGGCGGGTCTCGAATACGACGCCGAACAGGACATTTCCTACCATGGCATCATGCGCTGCTACGAGGAGGCGGAGGCACTGCTCGGCGGAGCCTGCGGCATCGACCTCGTTTCCGTTCACGACCCAGACGAATTTCTGGCGGGCGGAGGCACGGTCGAGGACATCCTCGGCGCTTACCGCGCGCTGTTCGAACTGAAAAAAGCCGGACGCGTCCGCGGCGTCGGCATCGGCGCAAAGGACTGGCATGTCATCCGCGGCCTCTACAACGACATCAAGTTCGACTGGGTCATGTTCGCCTGCGCCCCGACCATTCTGCGTCATCCGAGCGAGCTCCGCGCGTTCATGGAAAAACTCAAATCCGACCGGGTCGGCATCATCGACTCCGCGCTGTTCAACGGCGGCTTCCTCACCGGCGGCTCCATGCTCGACTACCATAAGGCGGACCCGGTTCGCGACGCCGCGCTGTTCCGGAAGCGCGCCGACTACCTCGCCGTCTGCCAGAATTTCTCCCTCGATCCCGCCGCCGCGGCAGTCGAATACGGTTTCCGCCAGCCCGGCGTGGTCGCCGTCTCGCTGAACACCTCCGATCCCGCCCGCATCCCCGTGAACGCCTCCTACGCGCAGCACAAAGCGCCCGCGGAGTTCTGGGCCGAGCTCATCCGCAGAAAGGTCATCGACGATGAAAATTGACGCGCACCATCATTTCTGGCACTACAACACGCGGGACTACGGCTGGATCTCCGACGACATGGCCGTGCTCCGGCGCGATTTCCTCCCCGCCGACCTCAAACCCGAACTCGAACGCGCCGGGATCGACCGCGTGGTCTCCGTGCAGGCGCGCCAGTGCGTCGAGGAGACCGAATGGCTCCTGAAGCTCGCGGAGGGAAATGACTTCATCGCGGGCGTCGTCGGCTGGCTCCCGATCGCCTCGCCCGATTTCCCCGCCCTGCTCGAAAAGTTCGCCGCGAACCCGAAACTCCGCGCGATCCGCCACGTGGTGCAGGACGAACCGGACGACCGGTTCATCCTCGGCGAGGCGTTCAACCGCGGCATCGACCGTCTGCTCTCCACGGGTCTCGTGTACGACATCCTCATCTTCGAACGCCACCTGCCCTATGCGATCGAATTCGTGAAGAACCACTCCCCGGAACAGGTCTTCGTGCTCGACCACATCGCGAAGCCGAAGATTGCCGCCGGCGAGATGCAGCCGTGGGCGGACAATCTCCGCAAGCTCGCGGCGTTCCCGAACGTCTACTGCAAACTCTCCGGCCTCGTGACCGAAGCCGACATCCGCAACTGGACGCCGGACCAGCTCCGCCCGTACGTCGAGACCGTGCTCGACGCCTTCGGCCCCGCCCGCGTCATGTTCGGCTCCGACTGGCCCGTCTGCACCTGCGCCACGAATTATTCCGCCTGGCGCGGCCTCGTCGGGAAGTTCATCTCGCGTCTCAGCGAAAACGAACAAGCTCAGATCATGGGCGGAACCGCCCTGAAAGCATATTTTGGAGGTTAACTCATCATGCGTGCATTTTCCATCACCGCGCCGTTCGAGACCGGCTATCAGGAAATCCCCGAACCCGAACTCACGCCCGGCAGCGTCCTGCTCGCCGTCAAGTTCGTCGGCCTCTGCGGCAGCGACCTCAACACCTTCCGCGGCAAAAACCCGCTCATCACCCTGCCCCGTATCCCCGGCCACGAGATCAGCGCCGTGATCGAGGCGAAAGGCCCCGGCGTCCCGGACTGCTGGCGCGTCGGGCAGAAGGTGACCGTCTCCCCGTACACCAACTGCGGCGTCTGCCCCAGCTGCCTCGCCGAACGCCCCAACTGCTGCCAGTTCAACCAGACCCTCGGCGTGCAGCGCGACGGCGCGCTCACGAAGCACATCGTCGTGCCGTGGACCAAGCTCTTCGACGCCGACGCCATGAAACAGGAGGAGATCGCCCTCATCGAACCGCTGACCGTCGGCGGACACGCCTCCGACCGTTCCGGCGCGACCGAGGACAGCATCGCCGCCGTGATCGGCTGCGGAGCCGTCGGACTCGGCGCCGTCCTCGGCCTCGCACGCAAGGGCGTACGCAAGATGATCGCGATCGACGTCGACCCCGAAAAGCTCGCGCTCGCCCGCGAGTTCGGCGCGACCGACACCATCGACTCTTCGAAGACCGACCTCCACCAGGCGCTCGCCGACCTCACTGGCGGCCGCGGCCCGAACGTCGTGATCGAGGCCGTCGGACTTCCGCAGACCTTCCGCGCCGCCGTCGACGAAGTCGCGTTCGCCGGCAGCGTCACCTACATCGGCTACGCGAAGGCGCCCGTCGAATACGAGACCAAGCTCTTCGTGCAGAAGGAGCTCGACATCCGCGGCTCCCGCAACGCCATGCCCTGCAACTTCCGCCGCGTGATCGACTTCGCCGCCCGCGGACTCTTCCCGATCAGCAAGATGATCTCCCGCGTCTACGGCTTCGACCAGGCCGGGCAGGCGCTTCAGGACTGGCACGACGCCCCCGCGAAAGTCTGCCGTTACCTCGTTTCGCTTGACTGAAAGGAGCACACGATATGAAACAGCTGACCCGTGAAACACCTCTGACCCGCCCCGTCCGCGTCCTCCAGTTCGGCGAGGGCAATTTCCTGCGCGCGTTCGTCGACTGGATGGTCGACCGCATGAACAAAGCCGGCGTATTCGATTCCGCCGTGCAGATCGTCCAGCCGCTTCCGCAGGGCATGTGCGATGTCATCAACGCCCAGGGCGGCCTTTACCACGTGATCCTGCGCGGCGTGAAGGACGGACAGGTGGTCGAGCAGATCGAGCAGATCGACTGCGTGAAAGGCTGCCTCAATCCCGCCACAGACTGGGACAAGGTCGTCGAAGCGGCGCTGAACCCCGACCTGCGGTTCGTCTTCTCGAACACGACCGAGGCGGGTATCGAATACCGTCCGGACGCCGACACGTTCCCCTCGAAGGTCGCGAAGCTCGTCACAGCCCGCGCGAAAGCCGGTCTCGGCGGCCTGATCTTCATCCCCTGCGAGCTCATCGAGCACAACGGACAGAAACTCCGCGAATGCGTCCTGAAGTACATCTCCGATCCGGAAGTCGTCCGCTACGTCGAGGAGAAGTGCATCTTCTGCAGCACGCTCGTCGACCGCATCGTGGCGGGCTATCCGCGCACCGACGCCGCGAAATACTGCGAAAAGCTCGGCATCGAGGACAAGCTCCTCGACTGCGGCGAACCGTTCTTCTTCTTCGTGATCGAAGGACCCGCCGAGGTCGAAAAGGAACTCCCGGCGAAAAAGGCCGGACTCAACGTCCTCTTCACCGACGACCAGACCCCGTACCGCACGCGCAAAGTCCGCTTCCTGAACGGCGCGCACACCGCCAGCGTGCTCGGCGCGCACATGGCGGGATTCACGTTCGTGGACGAGATGGTCCGCGACGAAAAGTTCGGCAAGTTCCTGCGGACCGTCCTCTTCGAGGAGGTCATGCCGACCGTGAACCTGCCCGAGGCGGAAAAGAAAGCCTATGCGGAATCCGTGCTGGAACGCTTCGCGAACCCGTACGCCCAGCACAGACTGCTCTCCATCGCGCTGAACTCCGTCTCCAAGTGGAAAGTCCGCGTCCTCCCGACGCTCCTCGACTACCTCAAGCTCACCGGCAAGCTCCCCGCCTGCCTCACGCAGTCCATGGCGTACCTCATCGACTTCTACCGTTCCTGCGAGATCAACGACGCGCCGGAAGTCAAGGCGTTCTTCGCCTCGAAGCCCGACGTGAAGGCGATCCTCGGCAAGGCGGATTTCTGGGGCATGGACCTGAACACCATCCCCGGCTTCACCGCCGCCGTGGAACAGGGAGTCACGAAGCAGCCATGATCATCCATCCGCTCGACAACGTGGAGGTCCGCGACGACGGCCACAAGTACGCCATCCGCCCCATCGCGCCGGGCGAAAACGTGATCAAGTACGGCATGCCCATCGGGCACGCGAAAGTCCGGATCGAGCCGGGCGAACACGTCCACACGCACAATCTGGCGTCCAACCTCGCCGGACTCCTCGAATACGCCTACAAGCCCGATTTCAAGCCGCTTGCGATCAGAACCACGCGCACCTTCAGAGGATATCTCCGTCCCGACGGACAGGCGGGCGTCCGCAACGACCTGTGGGTGATCCCGACCGTCGGCTGCGTGAACGACCTCGCGCGGCGTCTCGCGGACGCCGTCGGCGGCATCGCGCTCACGCATCCCTACGGCTGCTCCCAGCTCGGCGGCGACCACGAATGCACGGCGAACCTGCTGGCGGCCTTCGCGCACCACCCGAACGCCGGCGGCGTGCTGATCGTCGGGCTCGGCTGCGAGAACAACACGCTTGACAGCTTCAGGGAACGCCTCGGCGACATTTCCAAGCTCAATATCCGGTTCCTGCGTGCGCAGGACGACGGCGACGAATACGCACGCGGGCTCGAACTCCTCGCCGAGCTTGACGCCGCGCGCGTCAAGGAGCGCACCGACATCCCCGTCTCCGCGCTTCGCGTCGGCCTCAAATGCGGCGGCTCCGACGGTCTCTCCGGTCTCACCGCGAACCCGCTCGTCGGGCGTTTCTCCGACTGGCTGGCGGCGCAGGGCGGCACGACCGTCCTGACCGAAGTCCCGGAGATGTTCGGCGCGGAAACGCTCCTGATGAACCGCTGTGTCTCGCGCGAGGTCTTCGACAAATGCGTCGCCATGATCAACGGGTTCAAAAGCTACTACGAACGCCACGGCCAGCCCATCGACGAGAATCCGTCGCCCGGCAACAAGGCGGGCGGCATCTCCACGCTCGAGGACAAGTCCCTCGGCTGCGTCCAGAAGGGCGGCTCGTCGCCCGTCGTCGACGTCCTCGAATACGGCCAGCGCCTGAAGACGCCCGGACTCAACCTCCTCGCGGGGCCCGGCAACGACCTCGTCGCGTCGTCCGTGCTCGCCGCCGCCGGATGCCAGCTCGTGCTGTTCACCACCGGACGCGGCACGCCGTTCGGCACCGTGGTCCCGACCGTGAAGGTCGCCACGAACACCCGTCTGGCGCAGTCCAAGCCGCACTGGATCGACTGGGACGCCCAGGGGCAGCCCGACACCGGCGCGTTCGTCGAGTTCGTCCTGAAGGCCGCTTCCGGCGAATTGTCCACGAAGAATGAAAAGAACGACGCCCGGGAGATCGCCATCTTCAAGGACGGCGTGACGCTCTGATAATCCCCCTGCCCTTTCCCCTCGCTTTTCCAAACGCTTCTCCGGTTCTCCGGGGAGGCGTTTTTTGCGCTTCCGTTTCTTTTTTCCCGCGTTCCGGTCCGTTTTTCATCTTTTTTACGCGCGGGATTTGAATGAACGGCAAAACCGGTGTATATTATTATATCAGGCTTTATAGATTTTGGAAAGGGCCGAATCAAAGATATGGATCCAAAGAACCTCGTGAAAGATTTTGTCGTAAGCAATCCCCTCGGGATACACGCACGGCCTGCGTCCGTCTTTGTGCAGACGGCTGCCGATTTCGAGTCCGAGATCTCCGTCACGAATCTTGATTCCGGTCACGTCGCCGACGGCAAAAGCGTCATGTCCATGCTCATGCTCTCCGCTCCGCAGGGTACCCGTATCCGCCTGGAGATCAGCGGGCGCGACGCGGACAAGGCGATGGACGCCCTTTCCGCGCTCATCGAAGGAGGCTTCGACGAATGACCGCCCCTGCCTCCGCGGATCCTCTCCCGGCCGAAACGCCAAAAACCGCCACGTCTCCGGCCGCGCACACCGTCGAAAAGAAGGAAGTCCTCTTCCACGGTTTTCCCGCGTCGCCCGGCATCTGCCGCGGCCGTGTCCTGGTCTTCGGCGCGGCGCACACCGATTTCCGCGAGGTCGTCCCGATCCCGATCGAAGCATCCGAAGCCGACGCTGAGATCGCGCGCTTCCAGTCCGCCATCGAAAAGACGAAGTCCGAGATTAAGACCATCCAGAACCGGATGAGGAAGACCATCGAGAAGCGCGACGCGAAGATCTTCGACGCGCATCTGCTGATCGTGGAGGACAAGCTCCTGCACAAGGAAGTCGTCTCACGCATCAAAAACGAACTCTGCAACGCCCAGTCGTCCTTCCTGCTCACCATCCGGCGCTACCTCGACGCCATCTCCGGCACGAACGACACCTACCTGATCGAACGCGCCGGCGACATCCGCGACATCGCGAACCGCATCCTCCGCAACCTCAACGGCGACAAGGACGGCGGCCCCTCGCTCGACAATCTCCCCGAAAACACCGTCGTCATCGCGCACGACCTGACCCCGTCCGACACCGCCATGCTCGACCGCAGGAACATCCTCGGATTCGCGACCGAGACCGGCAGCAAGACCTGCCACACCTCCATCCTCGCGCGATCCCTGCGCATCCCGGCCGTCGTCGGCATGCGGAACATCGCGGGCAAGTTCGCGAACGGGGACGAGGTGATCGTGGACGGCTTCCTCGGCATGGTCATCCGCAACCCCAGCCGCGACACGCTGGCGTTCTACCGCGAGAAGATCAGCCGCAAGGACGAACTCTACAGCATCCTGCGGAAGGAAAGCTCCCGCGCCGCCGAGACCACCGACGGCTACCGCGTGAAACTCTGCGCCAACATCGAGGGCGCCGACGACCTGGAGGAAGTCTCCCGCTTCGGCGCGGAGGGCATCGGACTCTTCCGCACCGAATACCTCTTCATGAACACTCCGGTCGCGCCCGACGAGGAAACGCAGTATCAGATCTACTCCAAGCTCCTGCGCGCCATGCGCGGACGCGCCGTCACGATCCGCACGGTCGACCTCGGCGGCGACAAGCTCGACTTCGCCTCGGCGTCCGCCACGCGCGAACCGAACCCGTTCCTCGGTCTCCGCGCGATCCGTCTCTGCCACGAGAAGCCGCAGCTCATCCGCACCCAGCTCCGCGCCCTGCTCCGCGCGGGCGTTTACGGCGACCTCAGGATCATGTTCCCGATGGTCTCCTCTCTCTCCGAGATCGAGGAGCTGCTCGCCATCCGCGACGAGGTCATCGAAGAACTGAAAAACGAAAATCTCCCGTTCGACCCGAAGGTCAGGATCGGAGCCATGATCGAGATCCCGTCCGCATGCCTCATCGCGGACGCCCTCGCCGCGAAGGTCGATTTCTTCAGCATCGGCTCCAACGACCTCGTCCAGTACACGCTCGCGGTCGACCGCCTGAACGAACGCGTCGCCTATCTCTACCGTCCCAGCCACCCGGCCGTCATGGAGCTGATCCGGCTCACGGTCGAGGCCGCGAAGAAGCACCGCATCCCGGTCTGCGTCTGCGGCGAGATCGCCGCCGATCCGCGCTTCACGCCCATCCTGCTCGGGCTCGGCGTGCTGGAGCTGAGCATGAGCCCGAACGCCATCGCGGAGGTCCGCGGCGTCATCCGCAAGACCTCCATGCTCGCCTCGGAACACCTCGCGAAGATCGCCCTTTCCGCCTCCGATCCCGAAGACGTCATGGTCCTCGCGAAGGAGCACATCCAGTCGGTCGCGCCGGAAATCGCGTCCATCCTCGGCTGACCGCGCGGGAATGAGTACAGAAAGCTGAATCCGTTATGCCCTCCCTCCCCGCGTGGCTTCTGCCCGTCCTCGGTTCCGCGTTCGCGCTCGGCTTCTACGACCTCTGCAAGAAGCACGCCGTCAACAAAAACTCCGTGATGCACGTGCTTTTCTACGCCACGCTCTGCGGCTCGGCGTTCTATCTGCTCGCGACCGTACTGTGGACCGGGTCGCTCGCCGACGCGCATTGTTCCGGACGCGATTTCGCCCTCATCGTCCTCAAATCCCTGCTCGTCGCCTCCAGCTGGACCTGCGTCTACTACGCCATGCGCGACCTGCCGATCTCCATCGCCGCGCCCATCCGCGCCAGCAGCCCCGTCTGGACCTTCCTCGGCGGCCTGCTGCTGTTCCACGAGGTTCCCACGCTTCTGCAGGGCGTCGCCATGCTCCTGATCTTCACCGGCTACTACCTTTTCTCCGTCCTCGGCAAGCTCGAGGGCATCTCGTTCCGGCGCGCCCGCGAAGTGCATCTGATCCTCCTCGGCACGATCCTCGGCGCGGCATCCGCGCTCTACGACAAATACCTCCTGAATTCCCTCCACATCCCGCCGCGCACGGTCCAGTTCTGGTTCTCCGTCGACCTCGTCTTCATCCTCGGCGCAGCCTGTCTGGTCCGCGCGAAATGCTTCGGGAAGAAACACAAGTTCGTCTGGCGCTGGACGATCCCCCTCACGGGCGTCCTGCTCATCCTCGCCGATTTCCTGTATTTCCACGCGGTCGGCATGCCGGACATCAAGATCTCCATCGTCTCGCTGGTGCGCCGGTGCAGCTGCATCGTCTCGTTCACGGCGGGCGCGTGGTATTTCCGCGACGTCCATGTGAAGAAAAAGGCCTGCGCGCTGGCGCTGATCCTGCTCGGCGTCGTCATCCTCGCCCTGGAGAAGTAAGCAGGGCTTCCGCCTCCTGTCTCCCGCCGGCAGCAACGACTGCGAGGCACAGGGCAATCAGGGATTTGTTTCCTTACTTATCGGCCTTATCGGCTTTATCGCTTTATCCTCACCCGTCCGCCATATCCCCGACAACAAAAAAACTCCGGCGGACCGTCGAGGTCGCACCGGAGCAGATTGTTTTGTCCGAATCGGGTCAGGGACGGATCATTCGTCCTCGCCCCATTTTTTCTGATTCCAGGTCCAGTATCCGGAGGGTTCACGGGCGCTGACCGACGACACCTTCGTATTGATGGTCTGCTCGGGACGGAGGTTCGAGGCATGGCCGTCGATGAAGGAGTAGTTCCAGGACATGCTCACGTGCCACGGCTTCGTTCCGCTTTTGCCGCTGTCGTCGAGTCCGCCGCTGTTGAACTCGGGAGCGAGGTTGCCCTGGTCCCAGTGGTGGCAGACGCTGCCGGGCTTGAATCCGTAGTTGTGGTTCTTCTCGCTGTACAGACGGCCGGGAACGCTGGAGTTGCCGGCCTGGTTCCAGGACGTGTCGCAGACATAGATCATCTGGGACGGGATTTTGAATTTCGTGGTCTTCAGGACCGGGCCGCTCGGGATGCTGGCGGCGTTGGAGCTGCTCTTCATGTTACGGACGGCGGAACGGTTGATGCCGTAGGAGAACTTGGGCATTTCGGAGTCGGAGTCCGGCGTGCCTTTGGTACCTTCGTCGGCGGGGCATTCGAAGAGCTTGCTGTTTCTCACGCTCTTCACCCAGTCCTTTTTGGTGACGGGCGTATCGTACGGCATCGTGTTGACGCCGCCGATCTGGTTCCAGATGCACGCCTGCCAGATGTTCACGCCGTTGCCCCACGCGATCGGGGTCACGAACGCGTTGAACGATGCGCCGTACAGGTAGTTCGACTGCGCGAACTGTTTGCAGTTCGAGGTGCACTGCGCCATCTTCGCCGTTCTTCTGGCGCTCTGCAGCGCGGGCAGAAGCATGGCGGCCAGGATCGCGATGATCGCGATCACGATCAGCAGCTCGATCAGCGTGAAGTGTTTGGAATAACGGGATTTCATGATGCCGTCCTTTCAAGTTGATATTGAAATGAAATTGGAATGCGCGGGAACACTGCCGGACCGCCTCAAATTCCGTCTTTCGGCAGAGAAAAAGATACGGTCCGCAAATTTGTTTGCTGTAATATAATCTTCGCATGCGCATATTTCAAGCGGTTTTTTAGAGTTTTTTAACGTAAAATCGGATTTTTTCTAAAATTCTTTCCGGGCGCGTGCATATCGGCGGCGGGAAACAGGATTCATTTTCAGCGGAAAAACAGACCGCCGCGCCTTGACTTTGCCGTCCCGCCGTGCTACAGTAAAGGAAAAACGTATCCGCATCTTCCCACCCGGTCCGGGCGCACATCCAGCTCTCGCGCCCCGGAAACGAAAGGAGTCTCCCCCATGTCATTCCTCAACCTCAGAAAACTCGCAGCGGCCGCCGTCGCGCTCTCCGCCGCGATCCACATGATGTCGTCCGATCTTCAGGCACAGACCGTGGATCACACATCGGTCAAAGGCAACTACAGGCTTTTCCTCACCCTCGTCAACAAGGATTCCCGTGTCCGGATCCTCGTCGACGACGCGGACTACGATTGCGTGAAAAAGGCCGCCGACATGTTCTGTTCCGACCTGAAGGCGATCACCGGACGCGAGGACGCCGCCAAGGTTGAAAACGAACTCAGATACAGTACGAAGGAAGCCCTGGTCGTCGTCGGCACGCTCGGACACAGCAAGTTCATCGACCAACTCGTCGAGAAGAAAAAGATCGACGTCTCGCAGATCAAAGGCAAATGGGAACATACCCTGACCGCCTGCGTCAGAAATCCGTTCAACAGCGGCGAAGACGCCCTCGTCATCGCGGGCAGCGACCGCCGCGCCGCCGCCTTCGGCCTCATGAAGATCTCCGAGGATTGCGGCATGTCCCCGTGGAACTGGTGGGCGGACGTGCCCCCGACCCGAGAGGAATCCCATATCTTCTGGCCCGGCGCGGTCGACCGCGGCGAGGTCAGCATCGGCCGCATCGACGCGCCGAAGGTGAAGTACCGCGGCATCTTCATCAATGACGAGGACTGGGCGCTTCACGAGTGGGCGAAGAACAACTTCGAGAAGGACGGCTTCGGGCGCATCGGCCCGAAGACCAATGAAAAGATCTTCGAGCTCATGCTCCGCCTCCGCATGAACTATTTCTGGCCCGCCATGCACGACGTCAGCGTCGAATTCGGCGCGGTCCCCGAAAACCCCGTCCTCGCCGACCGGTACGGCATCGTGATGGGCGCGAGCCACTGCGAGCCCATGCTCCGCAACAACTGCCACTGGAAGAAGGAGGACGGCCCGTGGAACTACGTCTCCAACCAGGCGAAGATCGACTCCTACTGGAAGGAGAGCGTGGACCAGCGCGGCGACAAGGAGGCAGTCTGGACGCTCGGCATACGCGGCATCCACGACTCCGCCATGGCCGGCGCGAATACGATGGACGAGAAGAAGGCGCTCGTCTCCAAGGCGATCGCGAACCAGCGCGCCATGCTCGAAAAGGGCGTGAGCAAGGAATGGGGTCCCGTCGCGCAGTGCTTCGTGCCGTACAAGGAAGTCCTCTCCATCTACGACGCCGGACTTGAGGTCCCGGAAGACGTCACGCTCGTCTGGGTCGACGACAACTACGGCTACATCCGCCGCCTCAGCAATCCCGAGGAACAGAAGCGCTCCGGCGGCTCCGGCGTGTACTACCACATCTCCTACTACGGCGGGCCGCATTCCTACTGCGAACTGAACACCACCCCGCCCGGACTCATGCAGGTGGAACTCCGCAAGGCGTGGGACAACAACGCCCGCGACCTGTGGGTGCTGAACGTGGGCGACCTGAAGCTCATGGAGATCGGCGTGGACTATTTCGCCCGTCTCGCCTGGAATCCCTTCTCGCACGCCATAACGGAGGGTGTCTCCCTTTCGCAAACCGAATTTCTGACGCATTTCGTTCAGAACAATTTCGGCACCAGCGACATGAGCGCAGTCAAAACACTTCAGGACTACTTCCGGCTCGGATTCTTCCGCAAACCGGAGGAAATGTCCCAGGCTTGGGTGCTCGACCTCCGCGAAGACCAGGTCCCGCAGCTCAAAAAAGCTTACGAGGACCTGATCGCCGAAGCCCGTCTCGCCGAAACGAAATTCCAGTCCAAGGATCAGGCGGACGCATGGTTCGAGCTCGCCGGTTATCAGGCACAGTACCTCGGCAACGCCGGACTCATCTTCCTCGCCTGCCGCGAGGCCTCGAAACAGAATCAGGACCTCCGCGCCGCCGCCGAGCCTTATATCAAGGCGATCGACGAAAACCGTGCTCGTTTCAGTGCGCTTCATGACGGAAAATGGGCGGGATTCCTTCCCGACACCGTCCGCAACCGCACCACAAACAACGAATGGTGGACCCATATGCAGTGGCCCTGGAACGACCGTCCCGGACGGCATTGGGGCAACACCGCCCACAAGAACGGCTGGTCCGCCGACCTTAAGGCAGTAGAGGCGGACAATGCTCCCGCTTTATCCGGGAATCCCTGGATCGGGCTTGACCTCGGAACGCCCGGCTACACGCTCCGTTCCGCCGCCGCAGACGTCTCGTTCGACGAAAAGGACGAAAACGCGCCCGCGCTGACCTTCACGTTCCACACGGACAAGGCGGAAGCCAATGCCCTCATCGACTTCCTGCCGTCCTACGCGCTCTATCCCGGCAGGCAGACCCGCGTGTCCGTCTGGCTGAACGGCGAGTACCTCCGGACCGTCGCCGTCCCGAACTCAGACAGCGCGAACCAGGAGAACGGCCCGCGCAGCACGCAGATCCTCGACAACTTCGCACGCGTCGTCGTCCCGCTGAAGAACCTCAAAAAAGGCGAAAACAAGTTCACGATCCGCGCCGTCGACCCCGGCGTCTCCATCCGCACCGTCTACCTGCCGAACAAATAAAGAAACGCATTGTTAAACCCGCCGGTGTCTGTGCAGAGCAGTCATCGGCTTTTTTGTTTTTTTTCGTTTTTCACTTGAAATAATCCAACGTCAGGTTTATATTATTTCCGTCAACACAAAGGATTTCCTTCATGCCGCTCATTTTCCGCTACAAAGGCTTTGTCATCCGTTTCTGGTACTGCTTCGAGGAACGGCGCCGGCATGTTCACGCCATCAGCGACGATGCGAACGTCAAAATATGGCTGGAACCGGAAATCTCCGTCGCGTCCGTCAAGGGACGCATCAACGAGTCCATGCTCAACGAACTTCTTCAGGAGGTCAAACGAAATGAACAGCTTTGCCGAGATGCTTGGGATCAGTACATCGGACAATAAGACATGCTTCCTCGGGACGACCGACGAGGGCATGGCGGTCCTGGTCAACGGGAAGGACTATTTCCTGCGCTATGCGGATTTCCCGTGGTTCGAATACTGCTGCGCAACGGAACTGCGCGACGTCACGGCGGACCGCTGGGGCGTGTACTGGAACACGATCGGGATCGACCTGCCGGTCGAGGCGCTGGAACACCCGGAACAGTTCCCCGAAAAGATTTCCGTGGAATCCTGGCTCAAGGCAAGAAGCCGGAACGCCGCGCGGATTCTGGGTCAGGTCAAATCTGCACGGAAAGCCGCCGCCAGCCGCCGCAACGGATTGAAGGGCGGGCGACCGCACAAGAAAGAAACGGCGCCCCGCCGTTCGACCGCATCGAAGAAACGCGGTTCCAAGCACGAATCCGCCTGAGTTTTCACAGACATCATTTCAACATAAAATATGCCGGTGTCCGTCCATCAAAACGGGCGCCGGCTTTTTTTGTCGTAAAACCACTGTCAATCCGCCCGGAATCCGCCCGAAAACGCGCCTATGCGCGAAAAATATAGAAAAATGTCGAAGAAATCTTCGTTTTCAGGTTGAAGAAATCGCATTGACGGGGTATAGTTAAAGCTAATCTGAAACTTCCTGGAGTCTGTCTCATGCCCTGGTTAATCTCTGGTTTGGTGTTCCTGCTGCTCGTCGTCGGGCTGATCGCGCTGTATCAGCGCATCAAGATCGCCCTGCTCCGGGGCAAGCTGGAAAGCGCGACCCATACCAATGCGCAGACCAGCAATTACCTGAACATGTTCTCGCGCGGCGTCAGGCAGAGTCAGAACAAAAACGAATGGATGAGCGTTACGGCGAAATATCTCTCCGACCTCATCCAGGCCGATTCCGTCTGCGTGTACCTGTACCGCGACGGCGCGTTCTTCCCGTCCGGCATGACGCCGCACTATCCGCTCCAGCTCTCGCGCCCCCTGCCCTGCGACCTGAACGATCCCGGGGCCGTGGAGGAAGCGAAGACCGAAGCGCCGAAGGACCTCGCCGAGCTCATCCTCTCCACGGTCCTCGCGCACGAATCCCTGCTCATCAGCGATCCGCGCCATCCGCTCCTCACGAAGATCACGCACACCGAGACCGTGAAGACGTTCATCGCCGTCCCCATGATCTACGAGAAGAACCTCCTCGGCATCATCTGCGCATCGAACAGTTCCGCGCCGTACCGGAAGCTCTTCACGCAGGAGCAGGTCAACCGCCTGAACCTCCTCACCGGGCCGGTCATCCTCGCACGGAACATCATGGAGATGTACGACCGCCTCAGCCAGCAGCAGCGCATCTCGCAGGAACTCGAATTCGCGCGCACGCTCCAGCGTTCCCTGCTCCCGCCCGACTGTCCGCAGTGGGGCGGATTCTCCATCCAGGCGGTCTCCCGCGCCGCGAAGGAAGTCAGCGGCGACTTCTACGATTTCGTCGAGATCGACTCGAACCGCCTGCTCGTGGTGATCGGCGACGCCTGCGGCAAGGGCATCCCCGCCTGCCTCATCATGGCCATGACGCGCAGTTTCATCCGCGCAAACATCCCGCATTTCACCACGCTGAAGGCGCTGCTCTTCGAGCTGAACGACAACCTCTACCGCGACATGGGCGACGGCCGCTACATCACGCTCGCCGTCTGCCTGCTGAACAAGAAGGAGAACACGCTCGAATACGCCCGCGCCGGGCACACCGAGCTGATCCTGTACGTCCGCAACCACATCCGCAGCATCAACCCGAACGGCGCGGGCCTCGGCCTCTTCCCGTCCGAGCTCACCGAATACGACACCTTCAACACCCAGTTCGGCCCCGAGATGTCGATCATCATGTTCACCGACGGCATCAACGAAGCGGAAAACGCGGACGGCGAGCAGTTCGGGATCCAGCGCATCAAGGACTGCTTCATGAAGTCCTGCGTCGCGCAGGAATCCCCCCGCGAAGCCGTCGCGAAGATCATGGACAGCGTCGACCGTTTCGCCCCCGCCAACAAAGAACAGGACGACCGCACCGTCGTCGTCATCTCGCCCCTCATCTGAAGAAAGGATATCAAGTCATGAATCTCGCCTCGAAAATCGCGCTCCTGATCGTCTCCGTCTGCGCGGTCTGCTTCCTCAGCGCTTCCTCCTGCGCCTCCACCGAAGCGAAAAAACGCCAGCAGATGGAAGAGCTTACGCCCGAACAGATCGCGAACATGACCCCCGACGAGGTCGCGAAATACTACGCGCAGCGGTCCCGGCTCCGCGCGGAACAGGCCCGCCGCAGGACCGAGGAGGAGGAAGCCGAAAGCGGCGGATTCTTCTCCAGCGTCCACAGCGTGGAGAAGCGCGAACGCCTCGGCAACGTGAACGAACGCCTGAAGGACGACGCGTCCAACGCCGTCTTCCCGTGGCAGTCGCACGATGCGCACAGAAGCGAATCCCTCCTCGGACGCGGTTCCCCCGTCTACAACTGGTAACAACGAACAAACACGGTTCCCTCTTTTCATGAGCATCACGAACGCACAATACATCGTCACGGGCGCGGCCGGCTTCATCGGCAGCGCCGTCGTCTGGGGTCTCAACCGCAGGGGCATCGACGACGTCCTGATCGTCGACCACCTCGGCGAGACCGAAAAATGGAAAAACCTCCGCGCGCTCCGCTACGCCGACTACATGGAGAAGGACGACTTCTTCCGCGAGCTCGCGGCGAACGGACTGCCCTCCGGCGTGAAGGCCGTCATCCACCTCGGCGCGTGCTCCTCCACGACCCAGCTCGACGCATCCTACCTCGTCCACAACAACTTCGAATGCACCAAGCTCCTCGCCACGCTCTGCGCCGCGCGCGGCGTCCGCTTCATCTACGCCTCCAGCGCGGCCACCTACGGCGCGGGCGAATGCGGCTACTCCGACGCGCTCGACGGCATCCCGGCGCTCCGTCCGCTGAACATGTACGGCTACTCCAAGCAGATGTTCGACCTGTGGGCGATCCGCAACGGCCTCGTCAATTCCATCGCGGGCATGAAGTTCACCAACGTCTTCGGTCCGAACGAACGCCACAAGGGGTCCATGCGCAGCATGGTCTGCCGCGCGTTCGAGCAGATCCGCGACACCGGGACCGTGAAGCTCTTCAAGTCCTGCCGTCCCGAGTACGCCGACGGCGAACAGAAGCGCGATTTCGTGTACGTGAAGGACATCGTGGAGATGATCCTCTTCCTGCTCGACCGCCCGGACCTCTGCGGCATCTACAACGCCGGAAGCGGCCTCGCCGAGACCTGGAACGACCTCGTCTCCGCCGTCTTCGACGCCATGGAGAAACCGCGCCGCATCGAATACATCGACATGCCGGAGATCCTCAAAGGCAAGTACCAGTACTACACCTGCGCCGACATGACGAAGCTCCGCAGCGCGGGCTTCGCCGGCGGACGCACCCCGCTCGCCGAAGCCGTCGCGGACTACGTGCGCGGCTACCTGCTCCCGGACAAATACCTCGGCGACGAATCCACGAACTGAACCTGAACCCATCCACCCTCGACATACGCGGCAACCGCAAGGAACCCCATCAACATGGCTAACGAACCAAAACTGAAAGTCGGCGTCATCGGCACCGGAGTCCTCGGCAAATACCACACCAACCTGTACCGCACCGCGCCTCACGCGGACCTCGTCGGCATCTACGACGCGGACCCGAAAGTCGCGGCCGACGCCGCGAAACAGTTCAACGTGCAGGCGTTCCCGGACCTCGACGAGCTCGTGGACCGCTGCGACGCCCTCACGGTCGCCGTCCCCGCCACGCTCCACTACGACACCGTCATGCCGCTCCTGCAGAAGGGCAAGCACGTGCTCGTGGAGAAGCCCATCGACTCCGAGGTCGGACGCGCCCGCGAAATGGTCCGTCTCGCCGACGAAAAGGGCGTCGTGCTCGCCGTCGGCCACGTGGAACGCTTCAACCCCGCCATGGATTTCCTGGAGAAGAACCGCAACAACACGCTCTTCATCGAGGCGCACCGCCTCGCGAAATATCCCCCGCCGCGTCCCGGCCACCTCCGCCGCGGCACCGAGGTCAGCGTCGTGATCGACCTCATGATCCACGACCTCGATCTCGTGCTCACCATGGTCGGACAGGAGATCGAGAAGTTCGACGCCGTCGGCGTGCCGATCCTCAGCAACACCGAGGACATCGCGAACGTCCGCATCAAGTTCGTGAACGGCGCCGTGGCGAACATCACCGCCAGCCGCATCAGCGCCACCCCCATGCGCAAGTTCCGCGTCTTCCAGACCGATTCCTACATCTCCATGGACTACTCGAACAGCACGGGCGTCATCTACCGCAAGGGATTCCTCGGCGTCGGCAAGAAGGACATCAAGTGCACCAACACCAACGCCCTCGCCGACGAGATCAACAACTTCGTCGACGCCGTGATCGCCACGAAGGCCGCCGGGAAGCTCGTCCCGCCGAAGGTCACCGGCGAACAGGGACTCCGCGCGCTGGAGCTCGCCGACGCCATCTGCCGCGAGATCCACGACTACAACACCAAGTACGGCCTCTACAAGTTCAAAAAGTGATCCCCGCCGGATTCCGCTCCCCGCGATGCTGACCTGCTCCAAAGTCAATCTCTCGCTCGCCGTCACCGCCCGCAGGCCCGACGGCTATCACGACCTGGATTCGCTGTTCTATCCCTTCCGCGATCCCTCCGACGTGATCCGCCTCGAAGACGCGCCCGCGGGGTCCGGCGTGACCATCCTCTGCGATGCGCCGGGCGTCCCGCTCGAACCCGAGAAGAATCTCTGCGGCAAGGCTGTCTACGCGTACTGCAAAGCAGCCGGAATGGACGTCCCCGGCTTGGTCACCCATCTGGAGAAGCATATCCCCGTCGCCGCCGGGATGGGCGGCGGGTCCGCCGACTGCGCGACCGTGCTCAGATTGCTTCAGGAACGCTTCCGCGCGCTTTCGGATTCCCAGCTCGAAGATGCGGCGTTCTCCCTCGGCGCGGACGTCCCGTTCTTCCTGAATCCGCGTCCCTCGTATGTGACCGGCGCGGGCGAACACCACACGCCCGTCGAGGGGCTGCCGGAACACCTCCCGCTCCTTCTCGCCGCGCCGCAATTCCCGGTCAGCGCGGCATGGGCGTACAGGCACATGGACCTTCAGCGCGCGATCTCCACGCCGCCGCAAACAAATGAGCTGATCGACGCCCTTCGCCGCCGCGACTACGAATCCGCCGCGCGGTTCATGCGGAACGACTTGGAACACGCCCTTTTCGACAAGTATCCCCTGCTGGTCCTGCTCCGCCGATTCCTGCTCGAGCAAGGCGCGCTCCGCGTCATGGTCAGCGGCAGCGGCCCGACCCTCCTCGCGCTGTTCCGCGACGATGCCGCCGCGAAGGCCGCATATGACCGCGCCACCTCGGAATTCGATCCCGCCGTCCGCTTCCTCCTGCCCACGTGAACTCAAAAAAAGCTGGATTCAAACCGGCCATTCTGCGGCAGTCACTTTTAGAATTTTCACAAAAAAAGATATTCAGTGTTTTACGGCTTGATTTTCCTTCGACCGGGATTATATTACAAGTAGAAAAATAACATAAACCGAACCGTCAACCGGAAACGACCTGAACCATGCCGAACGAACCGAACCAGGCATCGCCTGCGGACCTCGCTTCTCCGCTCGCGGAGCAGACCTCCCCGTCCCGGAGGAAGCGGAAACGCCCGTCCGTCAAGCTGATCTGCTTTCTCCTGCTGTGCGTCTTTCCGGCGTACTGTTTCGGCGCCGTCGCACTCCATTTCCTGTGCTACTGGCTCGAAATCCACCCGGACACGAACGGCGCGGTCAGCCCGGCAATGGCGGCGCCCTTCGAACAGCCCGTACGGGACGCGCTCAAGCCCGCCCTGACGCAAAAATACGGTCTGAAGGCATTCGACGTGAAATACACCCGCCCCGGATGGTTCATCGGGGAACGGCGCATCTGCAGCGCGGGGTGGAATCCCGCCGGGACGATCCGGATCAAGGTTGTGACCGCCGACGGGAAACGGTATTTCGAGATCGCGGAGGACGTCGCCCGCATCAAACGCGAAACGCCCGGCCTGCCGCAGTGTCCCTTCGTGCTGGAGTTCGACCAGCCATCCGGCGACCTGAAGACCGCGGAGGACTGGCGGAACGCATACGATTTTTACAACGAGTCCGGCTTCGTGATCATCGTGATCCCGGACCCCGTGCGCGGCTACGACGGGCGCATCGAATGGCACACGGACGACTTCACGCCCACGGTCGACCCCGACGCGAAAGAGGAGGCGCAGGAATGAAACAGAGCAATATTTGGATCGTGGCAAAACACATCGGGATCGGCGTCCTGTTCCTGATCCTCATCGTGATCAACCTCGGATGCGGTTTCCTCTGCATGGTGCTCGACGCGATGACGGATCCGAGGGGCACGATGGCGGCACGCGAGGAAAAGATCCGCAAAAATGTCATTCCGGAGCTGCTCGCACGGAACGGGCTCGAAGCCTGCCCCGTAAAATGCCTTCCGAAGGATGATTCCGCCCGCTTCAAAATTGATGTAACGGACCCGTCGCGTTACGAGGCGATCACGGCGGACGTCATCCGCCTGGAACGTCCGAACCGCAGCGTACGGACGAACCAGGTGTATATCCTGGAGTTCGACCACGGTTCGGAAAGCCGCGGCCTTACCGTCGGATTCTTCAC
>JAFXUM010000196.1 GCA_017524965.1 Lentisphaeria bacterium
AAAAAAGGGCGTTCCGGAACTGCCAGATCCCGGGACTTTCCTGACGTCGTATTCGGGATATACCACATCGGAATCATTTACTATACATCCTTTTCCCGGTTTTTTCAAGAAAAATCCGGATTTTTCCGCAAACTTTTCCGCCGGACCCGGAAAGGCCGGGCGGAAAGACGTCATTCCGCCGTGAGGATCCCGACTTCGTCATAGGCGATCCTCTTTGCCCGTCCGTCGACGTAATGCTCGGCGCGGATGCGGATGCGGTCGGCGCGCACGTTTTTCTCGAGCGGGATCAGCTGCGGCACGGGATTCGCCTTCACGTTGGAGAATTCGCGCTCGGCGATTTTGAGCCATTCGCCGTTCCGCCGGATCTCGACGCTGCAGCGGTCCGGAGTCCCGGTGGGAACGGCGGCCCCCAGGAGCTTTTCCTGCCGTTCGTTGTCGACGGGCGTGAAGACAACGGCGGAGATGACGGCGTCGCCGGGGACGTCGAATTCCGGAGCCGGAAGCGCCGGAGCGGCGTTGAGTTTGCGATAGTTCGGGAGCTTGCGGATGTCGTTCTCCGTGACCAGCGCTTTCACGCCGATGAGGTCCTCGGGCGCGAGGTAGCCGGAGAACTTCAGCGCCTTGACCGGGGCGGAGCTTTCGGTGACGCGGATGCGGACGGCGTCGCAGTCCTGCGTCGGGATGGGTTTCAGGCGTTTGAGCCCGATCGCCTTGCCCTTCACGACGGTCGACCACGCGCCGTTTCTGCGGACGTCGACCTCGTAGCCGGAGACCTGTTCGCCCTGCGTGGCGGAGAGGAGTTCCGCCATTTTGATGAAATTGAGCTTTTTCGTGCCGCCGAGCTCGACCGTGCCGACGCCGTTTTCGAGCTTGACTTCGTCGCCGAAGACCTTGTTCGCGAACAGCGAATCCAGCGCAGCCTTGAACTCCTTCAGGCGCTTCACGTCGTTCTCGTGGATGAGCCCGCGTTTGTCCGGCGCCATGCCGAGGTTCATGTACGCGCCGCAGCCCGCCGACCGCAGATAAATGCTGATGAGGTGCCGGACGCTCTTCTGCGCGTTGTCCTCGCGGGCGTGGTAGAACCAGCCCGGACGGAACGGCACGTCGCAGTCGCCGGGGATGAAGAAGATGCCGTCGCTGTGGCCGCTGTTCGCCTCCCATGTGTTGCAGAAACCGGGCATCGCCTCGCCCTGCTGTCCGTTCGGCGCGTGCGGCGTGAACGACCCGAACGCCTCTTCGTTCGCGGTGCCCGATTCGTTGCCGATCCAGCGGACGTCGGGGCCGACGTCGCTGAAGATCGCCGCGCCGGGCTGCAGGTCGCGGATGATCTGCCATGTGTGGATCCAGTCGTAGTAGGTGCGATGGTCGATGTTGCGGCGTTCGCGCGCGCCGCCGTAGTAGCCGTCGCCGCCGTTCGCGCCGTCGAGGAAGACCTCGAACGCGGGCCCGTAGTTGCTCAGGACCTCGCGGAGCTGTTCCTGGAAGATCGGCAGATAGTCCGGCGTGCCGTATTTCGGGTTGTTGCGGTCCCACGGGGAGACGTAGAACCCGACGTCGAGCCCGAACTTGCGGCAGGCGTCCGCCATTTCCTTCACATAATCGCCCTTGCCGTCGCGGAACTTCGTCTTCGTGATGTTGTGCTCGGTGGTCTTCGTCGGCCACAGGCACAGGCCGTCGTGGTGCTTGCACACGATGATGATGCCGGTGATGCCGCCGTCCTTGCATGCCTTCACGATCTGCTCGGCGTCGAATTCCGTCGGGTTGAACGCCTGCGGGTCCTCGTCGCCGAAGCCCCATTCCTTGTCCGTGTAGGTGTTCGGGCCGAAGTGCAGGATCGCGTAGATGTCATGGTCGCCGCGGTTCAGGATGCGCTGTGACGGGATGCGCCCGGCGTTGAATTTCGAGAGGATCGGATAGGCTTTCCGGACTTCTTCGGACAGCTCCTGTCCGGCGGCGGCCGCGGAGAAAAGGACCGGCGCGGAGAGCGCGAGAAGGACGGCGGTGCGTTTGAGCGTATGGAACATGGAAAGACTCCTTTTGAAACCGGGATGGGGGTATTATTATTATGAAAAAACTATCCTCAAAATATACTGCCTGAAACGGAAAAAATCAACTTGCCGATCCGAAATCATCCGGCGGAAACGTGTTTTTTCGACTTTTTTGCGAAAACGGGCTTGACATTCCGGAAAAACGGCCTATATTAAATGCGTACTTGATTTTTGTGCGCCCTTAGCTCAGCCGGCTAGAGCAAATGACTCTTAATCATTGGGTCCGGGGTTCGAATCCCCGAGGGCGTACCATTTTTTTTGTCTTTTTTTCCGGACCGCGAAGCGTTTTTGAGTTCAGAAACCGATCCCGTCCGGCATTTCGCGGGGTGACGCTGTGAACATTCTCGAAGCTGTCTTCATGGGAGTGGGTCTCGCAATGGATGCGCTCGCGGTCTCCCTCGCGCTCGGCGCGGTCGGCTGGTCCTGTCCGAAGTCGCGGCCCGCGCCCGTTTCTTCCTCCGTTTCTTCTTCCGAAGCTTCTCCCGGCGCGTCCGCGCCTGACAAGCCCGCGAAACGCCCCTGGTTCCGCCGATTGCCGCTCCTCAGCCCCACGCCCGCCGCCCCGGTGTGCGCCGTGTGTCACGCACGCGGGTCGTACACCTGCGGATGCAAACGAAATCCGGGCGTGGAGACGCTGACCTGGGACAAGATCTTGATGGTCGCGGCGTCGTTCGGGGTGTTTCAGGCGCTGATGCCGACGATCGGCTGGTTCGCGAGCGGACTGTGTGCCGGACTGGTGCAGAAACTCGGGCGGATCGCCGCCGGGCTGCTGCTGTCGTTCGTGGCGGCGCAGATGGTCCGGGAAGGTCTTTCGAAGGCGGAGGCCCCGGAGAAGAAGATCGGCGT
>JAFXUM010000197.1 GCA_017524965.1 Lentisphaeria bacterium
GTCCGGCGTCTCCCGAAGGGCCACAACGTCGGCTACGAATGCACCTGCACGCTTCAGGAGGACACCGACGTTGCCCTCATCTCCGCGGGATATGCCGACGGCCTTCCGCTCCAGCTCTCCAATCAGGCTGAGATCCTGATTCGCGGCTACCGCTGCCCCGTGCTCGGACGCGTCTGCATGGACTACATGATGGTCTCGCTCGCTCCGCTCGGCGGCGAGCTCCCCGACCAGGGCGAGATCGTCACGCTCATCGGGTCCGACATGGGCGAGACCGTTTCCCCCGAGGAATGGGCGAAGCTCAAGGGCACGCACGTCTACGACATCCTCTGTTCGTTCGGCGGCCGCATGGAACGCCGCTACGTCGCCCGGTAAGGAGGACAAATCCTCCACTGCAGTAGTGCGCGGCTCCGCTCGCGCACGGTATAATAAGGGAGAAAGGCATCCGGTCTTTTTTTCACAATCCGCTATTTTTTTGATTTAGGTTGTTTTTTCGGATTGTTGTGATATAGTATGGTGACGATACGATCACAGGAGCGAATAGAAATGACCTGGAAAAAGACGCTGATCCGCAATCTCCTCTTCGCTGTGCTCGTCATGGCTCTCGGAGGCTTCTGCGTGGGCTGTTTCACCGCCACGACATTGGATCAACTCGGCTCGACCAGGTCGTACATCGCCGGAGAGCGCTACGAATTTTCCCCGGAACGCGGCGAGATCATTCTTTCGTGCCGGAAGGACAAAGAGTATTACTATATCCCTCTGCTTCATCCGTTCGGCGTCGCGCCGAGGAGCACGGTACAGACCTATAAAAAACACATCCCGCTGAATCCCGTCCCGGAAAACATGATGCGATTCGAGCTGGAAGTGATCCCCGATGCGTCCGCCGCGCGTGCGGAAAAACCGGAATATGCCGGCGCGGGAGGCGGTTTCGGCGATATTGAGGAGATCATGCGGTTCCCGGCAGCCGCGGAACGCCTCCGCACAGATGCCGACCCGTCCGCCGAGCAACCGATTCTTTCCGCCGGAGACATGCTCCGTCTCAGGGTGCATCCCGATGACCTGCCGATCCTGAACGGGCCGTTTATGACCTTTCTGCTCGCGCCGTTCGACGGGGTCATGAAAGAATACTATCCCGAATACCGCATAGCCGACGACAGGGCGGCGGAAGCCGGCCATGACAGTCATGATCGCGATATCCCGGTCAACATCCTTGTTTTCCCGTACGCACGGAACGGAACCCGCTGCACCGTTCTGACCGGCGGGGACCTGGGATTCCGCAATCTCCATCCCTTCTCCCGTGAGCTTGAAGCCGAGGTAAAACAGGATAACGAACAGCCGGTCGGTGCGCTCGCCTGGTGCTGGAAGATATTCTGGGTTCCCACGGCGCTCGTCGTGGATGTCGCGTTGATTCCGGTTTATCCGTTTTATATGCTCTACCGGGTTTGTTCCGGCGAATCCGTCCTGTAAATCTTTTCCTGCGGACCGGTCCTGACCCCGGCGGAATACCGCGACATTCAGGCGCAGCCGGGCATGACGTCGGCACACTTCGTGTGTTTTCCTTGACTTTCCGGCGTGCCGGTATTATATTTATGGCAAATGCGCGGCAGTCCGCCGCGATTTGAACTTGATTCCTTCGAATACCTGCACGACATCATGGCAAGAAGCATACAGTCCCGGACAAAACCGGCGAAACCGGCGGCTCCCGATCCCGCGGAGCCGGAGGCCGTCGCGCCCGGATTCGAGACCAGCGAGGAAGCCGTCTTCCATCAGCTGTACGATCCCGGCTGCACGCCGCTGTCGTCCGCCGAGGCGGAATCCGTCTGGGGAGAGATCGACGCCCGGACGGACGAGATACGGTCGTGCCTGGCGCAGTTCGTCTTTGTGTTGGAGAGACACGAACACGTCGTGGACCTCTGCCGGACGCCGGACGACATCCCCTCGCTCTTCGTGGAATCCAAACTGCCGGACGCCGTCCGAGGGAATCTGCCGTCCGCTCTGCCCGCCCTGCTGAAATGGAAGGCGGAGATCGCGGCGTTCCGCGAAGAAATGAAAGACTTTTACGCCGGGGCGCAGTTCAAAAAAAGAGCCGCCCGCGAAGCCTTGTGGAAACGTTCCCGCGAGCTCCTCATGCGGTATCCGGTCTCCACGCTGAAGGTCATGGAGTGGTACCACGTGGCGTCCTCCTGGTGCACCACGCCGGGATCGCCCTCCATGGACGAACTCTTCCGCAACCGCCTGATGCCGGACCGCGACCTCTGCCTGTCCGTTTACCGGACCATGAAGACGGCTTACGAACAGCTGGACCGCCTTCGCCAGCGCGTCCTGTATTCGCATCTGCGCCTCGTGATCTGCATCGCGAAGCAGTCCTGCAATCAGCCGCAGCAGATGCTGGACATCGTGCAGGAAGGCAACATCGGGCTCGTGAAGGCGCTCGACCGGTTCGACAGCAGCCTCGGCCACAGGTTCTCCACCTACGCCACGTGGTGGATCCGCCACGAGATCATGCGCGCGCTGGCGCGTCAGACCCGCGTGATCCGCATCCCGCAGCACATGCTCGCGACCATCTCGCGCATCAACCGCGCCGAGCAGACCTTCGTCAAACGGTTCGGCAGGGAGCCCGCCGTGGAGGAACTGGCGGCCGAACTCGAAATGCCGGTCGCGCGCATCCACGCCATCCGGCAGATGGCGCGCCAGCAGATCTCGCTTCAGGCGCCGCTGCATTCGAACGCGCTTTCCGAGGATTCCGAGATCACGCAGGAGGACCGCTTCGGCACGCCCGCCGACAGCGACGATTTCAACCCGGAACAGCACCTGTCGTTCCAGTTCCTGCGCGACGTCGTGCACAAGGCGGTCGACAGTCTCCCCGAGCGCGACCGCAAGTTCATTCAGATGCGGTTCGGGCTCGGCGACTACGAGCAGCCGATGAGCATCCGGCAGATCGCCGGGGAGTTCCGCCTGAGCCGCGAACGCGTCCGCCAGATCGAAAACAGCGTGTTCGAGAAACTCCGCCGCAGTAATCCCGAGCTCGCGTCCCACTGGCAGGACTCGCTCTACTGACCGGATTCAACCGCGTTCGGATCCGTCTGGCCGCGACGCGCTTTCTGAAGAGTTCCGTTTCCCCGGCGTGGGGCGGTTTCATCATTTGAAAAGCTGAACGCAGCGCTTACGGGGTTCAGGGAAGTGGGGCGGGGAAAACGGCCGGCCGTATGTCTGCCGCCGCCCCGGATTTATTTCGAGGTCAGGCGTTTCGCGGCCTCGCGCGCTTCAGCGATGATCTCCTCCTCGCCGTCCACGTGCCCGCCGCGCATCAGGATGCGGCCGTCGCAGACGACCGTGTCGATGCAGGAGCTGTCGGCGGCGTAGACCATGTCGGAGACGAGGTTGAATCCGGGCACGAGGTTGTGGTTGTTCAGGTCGACGAGGATGCAGTCGGCGAGGCGGCCTTCCTCGATCACGCCCGCGTCGATGCCGAACGCCTCGGCTCCGGACCGCGTGGCGGCGCGGAAGACGTCCGCGGCCTTCATCGCCTTCGGGTCGCCGGTGAGGTCCTTCCCGCGGAGCGCGGCGGTCTTCATCTCGCCGAGCATGGAGAGGGAATTGTTGGAGGACGCGCCGTCGGTGCCGATGGTCCAGCGGCACTTGTCGAAAAGCGCGGCGCTGTCGTATCGGAAATGGCCGGAGACGAGCTTCATGTTCGAGACGGGCATGTGGACGAGCACGGAGCGGCGTTCGGCGAGGAGCTCGATGTCCTCGTCGGTGAGCGCCACGGAGTGCGCGAGGATGGTCTTGTCCGTGAGGATGCCGCAGCGGTCGACGTAGGCGGCCGGGGTCATGCCGTGCTGCGCCATGCAGTCGTCGAATTCCTTCTTCGTCTCGGCGAGGTGCGTGTGGATCGCGAGGCCGTGCTTCTTCGCCGTGTCCGCCACGTCGCGCAGGATCTCCTCGGTGGTCGTGTAGATTGCGTGCGGCGCGACGGAGATCTGAATGCGCGGAGAGAGGCTGTTGCAGTTTTCCAGCAGCCAGTCGTTGTCCAGCATGGGGAGAAACGCCTCGTTGCTCATGGTCTGGCGCAGGATGCCGACGCAGGCGCGCACGCCCATCTCCCCGGCGGCGCGGACGACCTGGCGGCCCCGCCAGTACATGTCGTTGAAGAAGACGGTGCCGGACTTGATCATTTCGAGGATGGCGAGGCGGGTCCCGGCGTAGACGTCCTCGTTAGTGAGGCGCGCCTCGACGGGCCAGATGTGGTTGCCGAGCCAGTCGAAGAGGTCGAGATCGTCGGCGAATCCGCGCAGCAGGGACATGGCGGCGTGGGTGTGGGCGTTGTAGAACGCCGGAAGGATCGCCATTTCGCCGTGAGCGTCGAGTGTTTCGCCGGCGGGTCCGGCGGGGAGCGCCTGGGAGATGCTTGCGAACCGATTTCCCTCAATGCGGACATTGACCGTGGAACCGTTGAGGACGACATTGCGGAGGAGGATGCTTGACATGATCTGTGACCTGTTTCGGGTTGGTTATTTGATTTTGAATATGATTCCGATGTTGTTTCCGCCGGAAACTCAGAGCCCCAGGGCGTCGATCTCCGCGTTGATGACGCCCGCGGCGCGGACGTCGGCGAGGATGAAATCTTCGAGCGGGGCGGACGGCGTCAGGATGCCGGATCCGGCTGTGCTGCGCACGAGTTCGAGGATCCCGGCGTTGTGGAGCGCCAGAGTCGGGTCGATATAGCGCGTGGACGTGGGTTCGGAGAGCATGAAGTTGACCGGGCGTTTCTGATTGACCGCGCGGTCCGGCGGGATGCCCGCGCCGAACTCGTCGTCCGCGCCCATGTTGACCAGCAGCGCGCCGCTGTCGAGCAGGAGCTGAGCGAACGGCGCGAGGACGTCGCGGATGCCCGTGGCGGTGATCACGATGCCGGCGCCGTCCAGCAGCGCGGGCGTGAAGACGCGGCCCTGCGCCGGATCGACGATGCGGACGGTCGCGCCTGCATGGATCAGGGCGTATTCGATGCCGCGTCCGACGCGTCCGTGTCCGAAGAGCAGAACGGTCTTTCCGGCGGGATCGGCGCCGATGTGGCGGAGTCCGCGCAGACAGCCGTCGCCGGTGCCGAGCACGGTCTCGATGGATTTGATGCGGCCGGAATCCGCCGCGAAAACGGGCTTGTCCGGCAGATTTGATTCATAAATATGCACGCCGGATCGGGTCAGCTCGCAATATCCGAGCCGGACGGGAAGGTCTTTGTTCAGCGCGCTGCAGTCAAGCACGGCGTCGAACGGACCGCTTGCGGCGGCTTCTTCCGCGCCGTGGCAGGTCTTGAGCCCGATCCCGGCGAGAAATCCGGGGGCCGCCGGATCGTATCCGAGCTCGTCGGAATAAAAGACGGCGAGGTCGGCTCCGCCCGCGAGCAGCGCGGCATGCTGCGCCAGCGTGTTCAGGAAAAGCGGGGTGCCGCAGAGAATGCGCAGTCCGTCCAGCGGACGCTCCTCGCGCCAGCGTTCCGCCTGCGCCGCGAGCGCCGGATAATCGCGTGCCGGATCGAGCTCGGGCGCGAGCGTGGCGGCGATCGCCTGAAGCTGTGCGGCGCGGTCCGGGGTCATAACTTGGAGAGTTCCGGTCCGGCGGGCGTGTCCTTCACGGCCCAGCCCGCGGCGTTGATCTGCGCGCGGAGCGCGTCGGCGGCGGCGAAATCCTTCGCCTTCTTCGCCTCGGCGCGCTTCTGCGCGAGCTCCAGGATCTCCGCCGGGACGTCCTGTTTCGGGGCGTCGGCGGCCTCAAGCGCGGAATCGACGTCCAGGAATGCCAGCACGCGGTCGAAATCGCGGTACTGGTCGAGCAGGACGTTCGCGGCATCGCGGCCCGCGCCCTTCGCGAGGAGGCCGTTGACTTCCTTCGTGAACTTGTGAACCGTTGCGAGCGCCTCCGCGATGTTCAGGTCGTCGGCGAGCCCGTCGGCGAACTTGGCGCGGGCGGCTTCCGAGGCGGCTTTCGCTTCGGCGATGAGCGCGTCCCCGGCGGGAACGGCGTTCAGGCGCGCGAAGAGCGTGTGGAATTTCTTCAGGGCGGACCGCGCCGTCCCGAGCGCGTCGGGGTCGAAATTGAGCTTGGAACGATAATGCGTGCCGAGTAGGAGATAGCGGATTTCCGCGCCAGACCAGCCTTTCGCCGTAAGGTCGCGCAGCGTGTAGAAATTGCCGAGCGACTTCGACATCTTCTGCCCCTTGATCGTGAGGTGTTCGCAGTGGAGCCAGTAATTCACGAACTTGCAGCCGTTGGCGGATTCGCTCTGCGCGATCTCGTCCTCGTGGTGCGGGAACATGTTGTCGACGCCGCCGGTGTGGATATCGAACGTGAGACCGAGGTATTTGCGGCTCATGGCGGAGCATTCGAGGTGCCAGCCGGGGCGGCCGGGGCCCCACGGGCTGTCCCACTTCACGTCGCCGTCGTTCTCGTCCCAGGCTTTCCAGAGGGCGAAATCGGCGACGGAATCCTTGGCGTACTCGTCGCTGCGGACGCGGTCGCCGATGCGCTGGTTCTCGAAGTCGAGCTTGACGAGCTGCCCGTAGTTCTTGCATTTTTCGATGGAGAAGTAGATGGAGCCGTCGTCGGACTGGTACGCATAGCCCTTGTCCATCAGCTGTTGGATCATATTGAGCATTTCCGGGATGTGCGCCGTGGCCTCGGGGTAATGCTCGGCGGGCTCGACGCGGAGCGTGCGGAGGTCCTCGAAGAACGCGTCCTTGTACTTGCGCGTGAAGGTCTGGAGCGGGAGCCCGGCGGCGCGCGAATCGCGGATGGTCTTGTCGTCGACGTCGGTCAGGTTCATGACCTGCGTGACCTTGATGCCGTGGTATTCGAGCGTGCGGCGGAGAAGGTCTTCGAAGAGGTAGGCGCGGAAATTGCCGATATGGGCGTAGTTGTAAACAGTGGGGCCGCAGGTGTACATCCCGGCGTATCCTTCGCGGATCGGGGTGAATTCGGTCATGCGGCGTCCGAGCGTATTGAAAAAGCGGATCATGGTTTCTTCTCCTGGTTCATGGCGTTCCGGAAATATTTAATCTATTAATATACTCCATGCCGGGGAAGATTGCAAGGGGGAGAGACGGCACGGAAGAACGAAACGGCTTTCCCCGGCGCATTTTCCGTACGCAAACAGCCGGAACGCGATACGGAAACGGATTCGTCCGCACGGCGTTTCTTCTTCCCGTCTTTCATGTTTTTCATACTTGCAGTTTGATTTTTTTTAAAATGATGCTATAGTAGATAGATTAAAACACGACGGGGCGGCGTTTTTTTCCGGCGCATCCCCGGCAAAAACCAAAAACACAAGTCAGGAAACAAGAGTATGGACATCATCGTCATGCCGACCGCCGCGGAAGCGGAACTCCTCACCGCCCGCATCATCGCCGACGCCATCAACGCCAAACCGTTCTACAAACTCGGTCTCGCCACCGGCCGCACCATGGAAAACGTGTACGCCAATCTGGTGAAGATGTACAAGGCCGGCAAGGTCGACTTCTCCCGCGTGATCTCGTTCAACCTCGACGAATACGTCGGCCTGAAGGGCAAGGCGGAGACGAACAAGGATTCCTACCGCTATTTCATGAACTATCATCTCTTCAACCACGTGAACATCGACAAGCGCAACACGCACGTGCCGAACGGCTTCGCCCCCGCGGACCAGCTTGAAGCGGCGGCCGCCGCGTACGAAGAGGAAATGGAAGACGCCGGCGGCGTCGACATGCAGCTCCTCGGCATCGGCCGCAGCGGACACATCGGGTTCAACGAGCCGATGTCCTCCTTCTCCAGCCGCACCCGCGTGGTGACGCTCACCAAGACCACCTATGAGCAGAACTCCCCGCTCTTCAAGAAGCCGGAAGACATGCCAATGCGCGCCATGACCATGGGCGTCGGCACCTGCCTCGACGCGAAGCGCCTCCTGCTCCTCGCCACCCACAAGGAAAAAGCCAGCATCGTGGCGGCCGCCCTCGAAGGCCCGGTCACCAACATGATCTCCGCCACGGCGCTTCAGCTCCATGACAACGCGGTTGTGGTCCTGGACGCAGACGCCGCTTCCAAGCTCAAATACAGGGACGAATACGCGTTCCAGTTCGCCAACGATCCGAAGTGGGCCGCCTACCAGCCCGCCAAGCGCAAAGCTTCCCGCGCCAAGGCGAAAAAGTAAGATTCAGGGAAAAAAACGACTATGAAGATCCTCGTCATCAACGGGCCGAACATGCAGCTGCTCGGACGGCGCAAAGCCGAGTTCTACGGGACGAAAACGCTCCCGGAGATCGAGGCGGACCTCCGCGCGGTCGCCGATTCGCTCGGCGTGACGGTCGAGTTTTTCCAGAGCAATCACGAAGGCGCGATCTGCGACAGGATCGCCGAAGCGATTCCGGGCGGGGTCGACGGCATCGTCATCAACCCCGCCGCCTATACCCATACCAGCATCGCCATTCACGATGCGCTGGAAGCCGCCGCGATCCCCGCGGTCGAGGTGCACATGAGCAACATCCAGGCGCGTGACGATTTCCGCCGGACGTCGCTCACCGCGCTCGCCTGCGTCGCGCAGATCGCCGGGCTGGGAGCCGACGGTTACGAGTTCGCCCTCCGGGCCCTCGTCCGCCGTCTCTCCGCCGCTTCCGGTCAGAACCGTTAACCTCAAACCAACCAATGCCAACTCCGGGTGCCTTATGAAAATCGATGAAATCAAAACGATCGTGAAACTCATGTCGGACAACGATCTGACCGAGTTCAAAATCGAATCGGAAGAAATGACGCTCTGTCTCCGCAGAGCCGCGCGTCAGCAGTCCGCGCCCGCACCTGTATTTGTCCCGGCCGCCGTTCCCGCCGCGGCCGCTCCCGCCGTGACCATCCCGGCCGCCGTCCCCGCGGTCCAGGAACCGGCCCAGGCCGCTCCCGCCGCGTCCGCCGGACATGGCGCGCCGGATCCCGCCAAGGTCATCGAATCCCCCACCGTGGGCACGTTCTACCGTTCGCCCTCGCCGGGCGCCGAGCCCTTCGTGAAGGTCGGCAGCCACGTCGAGGCCGACACGACCGTGGCCGTGGTCGAGGCGATGAAGGTCATGAACGAGATCAAGGCCGAAAAGAGCGGCGTGATCAAGGAGATCCTCCTGGAGAACGGCCAGCCGGTGGAATACGGCCAGCCGCTTTTCGTGCTTGAGTAATCACCGACAGATGCAGGTTCCCCATGTTCAATAAAATCCTGATCGCCAACCGCGGCGAAATCGCCGTGCGCATCATCCGCACCTGCCGCGAGATGGGCATCAAAACCGTAGTCGTGTATTCCCAGGCCGACGAGGACAGCCTGCCCGTCCGTCTGGCCGACGAGGCCGTCTGCATCGGGCCCGCGCCCGCCACGCAGAGCTACCTCATGATCGAGCGCATCATCAGCGTGGCCGAGATCGGCGACGTCGACGCGATCCATCCGGGCTACGGCTTCCTCTCCGAAAATCCGCAGTTCGCGCAGATCTGCAAGGACTGCAAGATCGAGTTCATCGGCCCGACCGCCGAACAGATGAGCGCCATGGGCGACAAGGCATCCGCCCGCGAGACCATGCGCAAGGCCGGCGTGCCCGTCACGCCCGGCAGCAACAGCGTCGTCCTTTCCGAGGACGCCGCGCTCGAAGAAGCCCACAAGCTCGGCTACCCGGTCATCATCAAGGCGACCGCGGGCGGCGGCGGACGCGGCATGCGCGTGGCGCACAACGATGCCAGCCTGATCCAGGGATTCCACGCGGCCATGACCGAGGCGGAACGCGCCTTCGGCAACGGCGACGTCTACATCGAAAAGTTCATCGAGAATCCGAAGCACATCGAGGTGCAGATCCTCGCCGACAAGTTCGGAAACGTGGTCTGCCTCGGCGAACGCGACTGCTCGCTCCAGCGCCGCCACCAGAAGCTTATCGAGGAGTCTCCCTCCCCGTCGATCTCGGTCGCGCTCCGCAAGAAGCTCTACGACGCCGCGATCAAGGCCGCCAAGGCCGTCGGCTACACCAGCGCCGGCACGATCGAGTTCCTGGTCTCCGGCAACAATTTCTATTTCATGGAGATGAACACCCGCGTCCAAGTCGAGCACACCGTGACCGAGATGGTCAGCGGCATCGACATCATCCGGGAGCAGATCCGGATCGCCGCGGGCGAACGCCTCAGCGTCCAGCAGAAGCAGATCGCGCTCCGCGGATGCGCCATCGAATGCCGCATCAACGCCGAGAACCCGTACTGCAACTTCGCGCCGTCGCCGGGCACGCTGACGTTCTACTCCGCCCCGGGCGGACCCGGCGTCCGCGTGGATTCGCACGTCTACGCCGGATACCGCATCCCGCCGCATTACGACAGCATGATCTCGAAGCTGATCGTGTACGCCGCCACCCGCGAGGAGGCCGTCGCGCGCTGCAAACGGGCGCTCGACGAATACCTGATCGAAGGCGTTCCGACCACGATCCCGTTCGAGCATTTCCTGATCGAGACGCCCGAGTTCATCGCGGGCAATTACGATACCACCCTGATCGAACGCCTGATGAAGGGCGGCTATTTCGAGCAGCAAAGCGCGATCCGCAAGGAAATCGCGAAATAACCTTTCACTATTAACCAGGAGGCATGGACAATGAGCAATACGCAGCAGGCCGAGTCCGTTTCCACTGTCCCCGGCGCCTACGAGGTCAACGGCGCCGCCGTCGGTACGATCCGGATCCTCGACGGGACCATTTCCACCATCGTCAAACGCACCGTGCTCGGCATCGAGGGCGTCGCGCGTCTTTCCGGCAGCTCGCTGATCGACGATTTCGCCGACCTCGTCCGCAGCAAACGCATGCAGGACCGTTCCATCCAGATCGAACACAAGGACCAGACGATCGCGGTCACGGTCGCGGTCAATCCCTATTTCGGCTATAAATTCCCCGCCCTGATCGCCGAGATCCAGAAGAAGGTCTCCGGCGCCGTACTCGACATGACCGGCATCAAGGTCGCTTCCGTCAATGTGGACATCAGGGGCATTGAGGAGCCTCCGGCGGACAATGCGTCCGGAGACGACGCGAAAGAAACGGAATAAAGGAGATTCATCATGGCCAAAGACACCAGCAAAAAGCCCGCCGCGGAACCCGCGGCCTACACGGTTCACGAAAGCGTCATCATCTCCCTCGCCCGGAAAGCGGTGGAAGGCATCCCCGGCTTCATCCGGTTCTCCGGTTCCTCCATCGTTTCCGACCTCGCCGACCTCGTCGGCAGCAAGCGCCGTTTCGACAAGTCCATCGTCGTGACGGAGTCCGGCAGCGACGTCAGCCTGGAGATCCTGATCGTCGTCGCGTACGGGGTCAAGTTCGCCGAGGTCGCGTCCGCCGTTCAGAAGGCGGTCTACGACCAGATCGTCGACTTCACCGGCATGAACGTGAAGAGCATCGACGTGGTGATCACCGACACCGAAGACGCCCCCGAGAAAAAATCGGACGACGATGAGGTCGTCGAGGGCGAAGTCATTCAATAACCATTTGTTTGGGAGGAGGCTTCCTCCCGGAAAGGCGGATGCGGCATGTTCCAGTCGGTTCGGCAGTTCGCGGAAAGAATCAGTTCCCTGATCGCGGAGAGACCTTTTTCGTGCGGAGTCCTGACGGGACTTGCCGCCGCTCTCGCCCTTCTTCTGTTTTTCCTTCTGCTCGCGTTCATTTTCCGTTCCCGCAAGCTCCGCTGCATCGTGATCCCGTCCGCGGGCGGCGACCTTTGCATCGACGCGAAGGCGGTGCAGGGGGCGGTCCGGTCGGTCGCACAGAATTTCCCCGCGTTCGACGTCCGGCGCGTCGGCCTGTACGGCAAACAGGATGCGGCCGAGCTTGAAGTCGCGATGGATTTCAACGGCGGGGCCGATGTTTCCGTTTCGGACCTTTCCGCACAGTTCCGGGCCGCGATCGCCCGGATGATGACGGATACCTTCGGCATGGAGAAACCCGCCCGGATCCAGCTTGAGATCCTGCGTTCCGGCGCGGACATCCCGGCGTCCGGCGCGGAGACCGGGGCGACCGAAGCGATCGCCGCGGAGATCGCGTCCGAATCCGAACTCGGGAAACCATGCTGAAGTTCCTGCGCGAGCTCCGGCAGATGCTGCCGTCCGGCTTCCGGTATGCGGCGGCCGGGCTTGCGGCGATGATGGCCGTTTCGGCGCTGCTGGAGCTTGCCGCGCTCGCACTGGTGATGCCGGTGGCGTCCGCGCTCGCGGCTCCCGGACTTCTGGAGTCCAACCGCTGGCTTCACGCCTTCTACGAGTTCGCCGCGCCTCCGTCGCGCGAGGCGTTCATCCTGGAATCTGTCGCGGTCCTCACGCTTTTCTTCATCGTCAAGAACGTGTTCGCGTTCGTGCTGACGAAATGCCAGAACCGGTTCTGCCGCGACCTCTCCGTGAACCTGGCGGGCCGTCTCTACCGTACCTACATGCGCGCGGACTATACGTTTCATCTGGAACACGGCTCGTCGGAGCTGATCGGACGCATCATGCAGATGCGCGAGGTGGCGGAAGTCCTGCTGATGCCCGCCCTGCTGGCGCTTTCGGAGGCGGTCGTGTTCCTGGCCGTGCTGGCGGTGATCTTCGTGCTCGTGCCGAAGGTCGCGCTGGTCTCCTTCCTGGTCTGCGGCACGGTCGTGCTGATCTTCCACAAACTCTTTAAACGCATCCTGGACGCGGCCTCGAAAAAACTCTTCGCGGCGAACGGCGAGTCGACGCGGACCATGAACCAGAGCTTCGCCGCGATCCGCGAGGTGAAGCTGACCGGAAGCGAGGCGTATTTCGGCAGACGGCTGGAGCAGGCGCAGTTCAACATCGTGAACGCGGTCAAAATCCGGCGCGACCTGGGGCAGCTCCCGCGTTTTTCCCTCGAGGTCTTTGTCGTCGCGGCCGCGGGCGGCCTGGTCGCCGTCCTGACCTGGATGGGCATTCCGTCGTCCCGCCTGATCCTGTACGCCGCGTTTTTTCTCGCGGCGATGTTCCGCCTGATCCCGTCGGTCTCCCGGATGCAGTACAACCTGATCCTGGTGCGCGGGATGCTGTACGTGTTCGAGCGCCTCTGCGACGACATCGGCACGATCCCGGCGGAAAACATCCTGCCCGCCCCGGATGCCCCGGACGTGCATTTCGAGCGCGAACTGAACGTGGAACACGTGACGTTCCGCTACGCTCCGGATCGCCCGGCCGTGTTCGAGGATTTCAGCATGTCCGTGAAACGCCTCGAATGCGTGGCGGTCGTCGGCCCGACCGGGAGCGGCAAATCGACTCTGATCGACCTCGTCATGGGGTTTCTGAAGCCGGAATCCGGGCGCGTGACCGCCGACGGCGCCGACATCTCCGGCAATCTGCGTTCGTGGCGTGGCCGCATCGGCTACGTGCCGCAGGACATCTGCATCTTCGACGACACGGTCCGTGCGAACGTGGCGTTCGGCGTGGAACCGGACAGGATCGACGACGCCCGCGTGAAAAAGGCGCTCGAGCTGGCGCAGATCGCGGATTTCGTCGAATCCCTCCCCGACAAGCTGAACACGCGTCTCGGCGAGTTCGGCGCGCGCATCTCGGGCGGACAGAAACAGCGCATCGCGATCGCCCGCGCGCTGTATTCCGGGCCGGAACTTTTGATCCTCGACGAAGCGACGAGCGCGCTCGACGACGACACGGAGGCGGCGCTGATCGACGCCCTCAATTCCCTGAAGGGCAAGCTCACGATCCTGATGATCGCGCACCGCGCCGGGAGCATCCGGCACTGCGACCGCCGCATCGAGCTGAATTGAGCCGCATTGAGCTGAGCTGAGCCGGATTACTCCGGCGGACTGTCAGCGTTTCCCTTTTTCCAGAATCTCCGCGAACACGCGGGCGCGCGAACAGAAATCCTCTTTCTCCGCGTACGCGAGCGTCTGGCGTTTCAGTTCGTCCAGACGCGGCAGCATGTCCGACAGCATCTTCACCAGTTCGTCCTGCCTGAACGGGCTTTCCAGCACGGTCCCGGTCGCGTTCCGTACGAACGGCGCGAAGCCGCAGATGTCCGTCGTGAGCACGGGGAGCCCGGCGGCCAGCGCCTCGATCAGCGCCGACCCGGCGGATTCGTTGCGCGCGGGATGCAGGAAGAGGTCCGCGCCGAGCATGTGATCGCGCACGCCGTCGGTCTGCCCGAGCAGGACCGCCTGATCGGCGAGTCCGGCGTCACGGAGCGCTTTCCGCACCTCGTTTTCCGAGAGATTGCCGACGAGCCAGAGGCGGACCGTCTTCTTCACCTCGTCCGGCAGCGCGCCGACGGCTTCGATCGCGCGGTCGGTCCCCTTGTTGTAAATGCTGTTCGAGACGAGGAGGATGACTGTGTCGCGCGGCGTCGCCAGGTTTGCCCCGCGGATTCCGGCGCGGACGGCCTCCGCTTCCGGTTCCGGCGGACGGCGGCAGGCGGGGTCCATGCCCGGCGGCAGCAGAAACATCCGCTCCGGTTCCGTGCCGTATTCGGCGGCGTAGTCGCGCATCTGCCCCTGCGCGATGCAGGCGATGCGCGTGCGTGACGGCGGGGCGGCGACGGCGTGTTCCAGCCTCAGGTAGGCGGCGTAGCGCGGATTGAAGCGCAGGGCGAACGCCGAATGCAGGTTCGACCAGTAGGTCTTCATGCAGACGTCGGCGGCGAAATAGAAATCCGCGCCGGGGATGCGGCTCATCGCCACGGAAACGTCGAAATCGCGCCGTTCGAGCCGATGCCGGAACGCCTCGGCGAATTTCAGCATGTTGGCGTGGTTGGAACGCAGTTTCGAGGCGGGGACGAGCTCGATCTCCGTTCCGGCGGGCGGCTGCGGACCGTCCCACGCGGTCGTGAAGACGGCGACTTCGTGTCCGCGTCCGGTCAGCTCTTCAATCAGGCGGAGCGTGTCGCGCTGGAGGCCGCCGAACGGGTTGTATCTGTAGATCGCGAGCAGGAATTTCATGGTTTGCCTCCGGGGAAGGATTCGGGATCGAGGGCGAGTTTGAGCGCGGCCCTGAACGCGCTGGGGATGGCGGTTTCCGAACGCAGCGAGTCGCGGGAGACCCATTCGAAGCCGCCGGGCGGATCGTCGGTTTCGGCGAGATACAGCGTCATGTCCCATTCCACATGGGTGAAGACGTGCCGCGCCGTGCCGGATTTTCCGATCCTGACGGCATGGAAGGCCGTTTTGAGCGCGGTTTCGCCGGGACGCCCCTCCAGGTTCGGAAATTCGTAAAGACCCGCCAGAAGGCCCGTTTCCGGTCTCCGGCGTACGGCGAAGCGTCCGGCGGCGTCCCGCAGCACGACCACCGCGAATTCCTTCACGGGGCGCGCGGCTTTCGTCTTGCGGACCGGGATCTCGTCGGTTAGGCCGTTTTTCGAAGCGAGGCAGATGCCCGCGAGCGGACACACGGTGCAAAGAGGCGCGCCGTTCGGCACACAGACCGTTGCGCCGAGCTCCATCAGGCTCTGCGTGAACTCGCTGCACTGTCCCGCCGGATACACGGCGGCGAGCGCGGCGGTCAGCTCTTTACGGACCTTTGGCGAATCGGTGTCCGCGCGGCTTGCCGCCACCCGCGACGCCACGCGCAGGACGTTGCCGTCGACCGCGGGGAACGGCTTCCCGAACGCGATGGAGAGGATGGCGCCGGCGGTGTAGTCGCCGATGCCGGGCAGGCCGCGCACGGCGTCGTAGCCGGACGGGAAGACGCCGCCGTGGTCGTGCATGATCTTCTTCGCGGCGGCCTGGAGGTTCCGGGCGCGCCGGTAGTAGCCGAGGCCCTCCCAGAGTTTGAGCAGGCGCGTTTCGTCGACCGATGCGAGCGCGGCGATGTCCGGGAGTTCGGCGAGGAACCTGTCGTAGTACGGCTTGACCGCCTCGACGCGCGTCTGCTGGAGCATGATCTCGGAGATCCACACGCGGTAGGGCGTCGGGTCGTTGCGCCATTCCAGGTCGCGTTTCGCGCGCAGGAACCACGGCACGAGGAGGCCGGGCAGCTGTGCGAGGAGTTCGGCGGGGAAATGTTCGCTCATGGCAGTTTCTCCGCGTAAAGGCATTTGAGGTAGTGCGACTCCGGGAAGAGCGCGGGATGGTCGGCGGCGTGCCCGGTCCGGGCGAGCTCGCGGACGTGCGTGTGCGAGAGGACGACCGGGAAGAGGTCGTCGGCGGAAACGCGGCTGGAACACGACGCGAAGACGAGCGTGCCGCCTGGCTTGAGCAGGGAATCGGCGAGCGCGGCGAGCCGGGCGTAGGAATGCAGCGCGCGGTCGCGTTCGGCGGCGGATTTCGCGAAGGAGGGCGGGTCCACGATCACGAGCCCGAAACGCCGTTTCGATTTTGCGAGGTCGTGCATGACCTCGAACGCGTCGCCGACGATGCCTTCATGTTTGCAGCGGCGGACGTTCGGATGCGCGGCGTTCAGCTCGAAATGACGGTCGCAAGCCTCAATGGCGTGTTTGTCGGCGTCAAGGCTGCACACGCTCGAAGCGCCGCCCCGGGCCGCGTACAGCGAGAACCCGCCGGAGAACGAAAAGACGTTCAGCACGTCGCGTCCGGCGGACATCGTGCCGACGCGGGCGCGGTTGTCGCGCTGGTCGAGGAAAAATCCGGTCTTCTGCCCTCGTATCACGTCCGCCTCGAAGATGAGGCCGTTCTCCTGAAAACGTACAGGATTGTTGAACTCATCCGGCTTCGCCGTGAAGATGGCCGCCGGTTCCGGGAAGACGCGCCGGACGAACGGGCTGTTCTCCAATGCCCGGGAGAGGCGGATCACGCAGTGGACCAGCCCCGGATTCGCCGCGAAGAAAGCGTCCGCGATGTCGCCCGCCCACGGCACGAACGCCTCGGAATAGAGCTTCACGACGAGCGTTTCGGCGTAGCGGTCCGCGACGAGCCCGGGGAATCCGTCGCTTTCGCCGTTGGCGAGGCGGTATGCCGTGGTTTCGGCGGGGATGGCGTCCGCGCGGACGGCGGCGGCATCGGCGGCGAGTTTCGCGAAGAGCGCGGGCCCGACCGGAGGCTGCGCGGGATCCTTCTGCAGGATACGGACGCGGAGCTGGGAATGAGGGTCGTACAGCCCCGCGCCGAGGATCTTCTTCCCGTCCGGATCGTACAGGACCGCGACGTCGCCGGGTGCGGCGTCGGGCGGCGCTTTCTTCACCGAGTCCTCGAAGAGCCACGGATGCCCGGCCCGGATCGCGGGCACGGCCTTCTGCCTGACGCGGACGGCGATGCGGCGCGGCGAGGTCTGGCGCGGAAGGGATTCTGGAGGACGGATGAGCATGGCGCGCGGAATAATCGGGTCAGTTGCGGAGTCGAGCGTACAGCCCGGCGGGGAGCGCGCGGTCCGGCGCGGAGGTCTCCGGGATGAGCATTTCGCCGGATTCGACCTGCGCGGCGAAATCCGGGAACGCCTGTCTGAGCATGCGTCCGAGGGAGAACGCGGAGAATCCGGGGGAATGGCAGGTGAGGAGGATGAAGAAGCGCCCCGAGGTGTCGAGGATGGCGCGGACGGATGCCAGCAACTCGGCGATGTCGGATTCGATCTTCCAGACCTGGCCCTGCGCGCCGCGTCCGAACGACGGAGGATCGAGCACGATTCCGCGGTATTTGTGCCCGCGGCGCTGTTCGCGCGCGACGAATTTCATGGCGTCGTCGCAGATCCAGCGGATCTTTCCTTTGAGGTCGGTGTTGAGCGCCTGGTTCTTGTTCGCCCAGTCGATGATGCCGCGCGAGGCGTCGAGGTGGCAGGCGTTCGCGTCGCCCTGCGCCATGGCGAACGTCGCGCCGCCGGAGTATGCGAAGAGGTTGAGCGTGTCGGAGTTCGCGGGCAGGAGCGCGGCGGATTCGCGGAGCCACGCCCAGTTTCCGATCTGCTCGGCGAAGAAACCGAGGTGCCCGAAATGGGTCGGTTTGACCAGGAAATTGACCTCGCCCCAGCGCACGACCCATTTTCCCTCGTCAGGTTGTTTCAAACCGCGTTTCCACGTCCACACGCCGCCGCCCGTGCTCTGGCGTTCGAACACGGCGTCGGCGGCGTTCCATTCTTTTTCGGGCAGGGTGGGCCGCCAGAATGCGTTGAGCGCGGGGCGGATGATGCGGTACGGACCGACCTGTTCGAGTTTGCGGCAGGAGCCCGTGTCGAGGAGGAGATAGGGGAGGATGTCCGGTTTGTTCATGTGGGTCAGAGGTCTGGGTTTTCGGAGTCGTAGATGATGTTGCCGCGCGAGACGGTCATGCGGACGCGGTTCGTTTTCGTGTCGAGGATGGTGATGTCGGCGCGCTTGCCGGGGCGGAGCTCGCCGCGGGTGATGAGGCCGAGGTCCTTGGCTGGGTTGGTGGAGACGCAGGCTGCGGCGAGGGATTCGGGCATGTTGCCGTAGCTGAGGAGATGGAGCCAGGAGTTGTCGAGGGTCATGGTGGAGCCGGAGATCACGCCGTTGTCCGTCCGGATGACCTCGGGCTGCTCGCCGGATTCGCGGCTGTGCTCCAGCACGACGGCGTTGCTGATGACGACGATCTTGTCGGCGGGCTTGCAGCGCACGATCATGTTCACGATGGTCGGGTGCAGGTGGAGGCCGTCGACGATGATCTCAATGGTCACGCGGTCGTCCGTGAGCGCGATGGCGGTGAGGGAGGACGATCTGTGGTAGATGGCCGGCATGGCGTTGAAGATGTAGGTGCAGCGGTGCGCGCCCGCTTCGATGGCTTCGAGCGTCTCGGATTCGGTCGCGAGGCTGTGCCCCATGGACGGGATCACGCCGTGTTCGAGCATGAGCTCGACCAGCTTGACCGCGTTCGGCATCTCCGGCGCGAACGTCATGACCTTGATGCGGCCGCGGCCCGCTTCGAAAAGCTCCCGGGCGAATCCGAGGTCGACGGGCGAGATGTTCGCCGCGAGCTGGTCGCCGCATTTCCGCGGGTTGATGAACGGCCCTTCGAGGTGCATGGCCTGGGGTTCGGCGTACTTGTATCCGCTCTGGATGGAGCCGCACATGGCGTCGACTTGAGCGATCATGGTCTCGCGCGGGAGCGAGACGACCGTGGGGAAGAACGTGGTGACGCCGTGGCGGGCGAGGATCCTGCTCATTTCGTGAAGCGGGTCCTGTCCGCCGCTGAAATCGGGCACCGTGTCCGCTCCGAGGCCGTGGATGTGCGTGTCGATGAATCCGGGCAGGCCGTAGGCGTCCTTCAGCTTTACGACCTCGAGGCCGGGCTCGTCCTGCGAGAACGCCGTTTCGCCGCCGATGGCGATGATGGTGTCCTTTTCGCACAGGATGCCGCAGCTCTCGATCCGTTCGTAGGGGGTCAGACAGTGGTCCAGAAGGAACAGAATGCGACGTTTTTTCTCCATAATGACATACTCCGTGAAAAAAAGTGATACCATAATATGCACCCGAAATAATTTTTTTCAACATGAAATCAACAGGATACGGCAAAAGTCCGAAAAATCCTTTGTTTTCGACTTGCTAATTCGGAAAAATGGTGCAAATTAAAGATAGCGTTCTTCGCGTTTCCGGCAATCCGCCCGGCCTTCCCCCGCATCGCCCCGGCGTGCGCATCTCCGTGATGCCGCCCCGGCGGTCCTGTTTGGATGACTGTCCGGTTTCCGGTCCGGGAAGGATGTCCGCACCGCGGTTTCGGACGCCGGGCGTTGACAGCGACTGTCAACAACTTGTCAACAACTTGTCAAGAGTGCTGTATGTCGTTGATTTTCGCAGGGTTGTCCGGGGCTCAAAAAAAGTGCGGATTTTTCGGAAAAACGGCTTGACTTTTTCAAAAGTCGTGCAGGTCTTCCCGAAACATCGGAACGATACAGCGTGCAAGCTCAAAGCGAGGTGGAACAGGCGCCGCGGTTTTTTCCCGCGGAAATCCTTTTGCGCCCGTGATTTGCGGACCGTTGTGCCGTTCGGTCCGGACAGGCTCCGGACGGCTCCCGCAGGGGCTGTCCCCGGCATTGTCAACAAGTTCTGAAAAAACAACCTTAAACGATACGACGAAAACAGTTAGAGGAAGAAAATGTCGCACGGAGAAAGCAGTGCCTCCGAAGTATGGCGGACAGCAGTCGGATTCATCAGGGCGAAATCCGAAGCAGTGTACAAGCAGTGGTTCAAGAAAATGGTGCCGATCTCCATTGACGAAACGCAGATCGTGATCGGGACCTCGGATGATTTCTTTGCCGACATCGTGATGAAGAATTACGGCGACCTCATTTCCGAGGCGCTCTCCGCCGCCGGACATTCCGGCCTGAAAGTCGTGTTCGAGTCCGGCTACTACGATTCCGAGGAGCCCGACCTCCCGCCGGATCCCGATCCCGATTCGTCCCAGGTCTCCATGTTCGACGCCCCGGACGACGACGAGGCGAACGGCAAGCTGGCGGAACTGATCAGCAGGCATTCGTTCGACAACTTCGTGGTCGGCGAGGAGAACCGCTACGCGTATACGGCGGCGCTCTCCGCGGCCCAGAAACCCGGCACGATCAATCCCTTGTACATCTACGGCGGCTCCGGCATGGGCAAGACGCACCTGCTGCTCGCCGTGGCGCACGAGGTCCGCGCACGCAACCCGAAGGCGCGCGTCCGCTATACGTCCTGCGAAAACTTCCTCAACGCGTTCCTCGATTCGCTCCGCACCAAGACCATGTACGAATTCCGCGAGACCTTCCGCAACGTGGACTATCTGCTCGTCGACGACGTCCACACGCTCGGCAACAAGACCAGTCTGCAGGAGGAGTTCTTCAACACGTTCAACACGCTGTACGGCCTCGGCAAACAGATCATCCTCACCTCCGACCGTCAGCCCTCCGAGATACCCGGCCTCGAAAACCGCCTCGTCTCCCGCTTCGTCTCCGGCGTGACCACGCAGATCACGCAGTCGTCGTTCGAGACGCGCCTCGCCATCCTGAAGCAGGAGCAGCAGTGCCTGCGCCTGAAGCTCGGCGACGACGTCCTGTCGTTCATCGCCGAACGCATCTCCTCGAACATCCGCCCGCTGAAGGGCGCGCTGATGTGCCTCTCCATGTACGCCACGGCCATGAAGCAGGAGATCGACCTGGAGGCCGCGAAGCGCATCCTGTCCGACCAGCTCGAAAAGGAAGCCGAATCCCGCACGATCTCCATCGAGGAGATCCAGAAGGCCGTCGCCGAGGAGTTCGGGATCCAGGTCTACGACCTCACCGGACCGAAGAAGCCGAAGAACATCGCCGAGCCGCGCATGATCGCCATGTACCTCTCGCGCAAGCTCACGTCCAGACCGCATCAGGAGATCGGACGCGCGTTCGGCGGACGCTCCCACGGCACCGTGATCCACGCCGTGAAGCAGATCGAGGAGAACTCGCTCAAGGACGAGGAGCTGAAGCGCGTCCTGAACCAGCTTCAGCGCAAGCTCCGCGGCTGATCCGTTTCCGCACGGCGCGCCGTTCCCTTTCCATCCGGCACTATCTTTCTGCACATACCCACGTTCTACCAACCCTGAAGGATCGAACTCATGTCCGAAAACTGCTCCGGTTCCTGCTCCACCTGCGGCTCCGCGGGTTCCTGCGGCGAACGCAAACCCTCCCGTCTCGACAAGATCAAACACAAAATCATGGTGCTGTCCGGCAAGGGCGGCGTAGGCAAGAGCACGGTCGCGGCCTGTCTCGCGGTCGCTTTGGCGCGCGAAGGCATGAAGGTCGCGCTGCTGGACGTCGATTTCCACGGCCCGAGCCAGCCGACGCTGTTCGGCGCTGCGGACCGCCGTCTCGACGGGACCGAGGCCGGACTTATTCCGCTGTCCGTCGCGGGCGTGAAGCTCGTCTCCATCGGGTTCCTGCTCGAAAACCCGGACGACGCGGTGATCCTGCGCGGTCCGGCGAAGATCGGGCTGCTCGGCCAACTCTTCGAGGAAGTGGACTGGGGCGACGACCTCGACTACCTCATCCTCGACTTCCCGCCCGGGACCGGCGACGAATCGCTGTCCGCCTGCCAGATGATTCAGGGCGACAAGGCCGCGATCGTGGTCACCACGCCGCAGGAAGTCTCCCTCGCCGACTGCCGCAAGTGCGTCAGCTTCTGCAACCGCCTGGACGTCCGCATCCTCGGCATCGTGGAGAACATGAGCGCGTACGTCTGCCCGGACTGCTCCGCGAAGCACGCGCTCTTCTCCTCCGGCGGCGGCGAAAAGCTCGCGGACCAGGAAGGTCTCGCGCTGCTGGCGCAGATCCCGCTGGACCCGAAATTCCTCGCCGCGTGCGACGCCGGAAGGCTCCCGCAGGGCTTCCTGGATTCCGACGCGGTTTCCGCCGAAGTCGCCGGCATCACGAAAGCCGCGCTTGCGATGAATTCCTGACGTTTTCCGTCGTTTTTTCCGCCGGACGCATGACGTTTTTTGCGCCAGTGTCCGGCGGAGCCGTTTCCGGCGATCGGCCCCCCGGAAATCCTTGAAATGTCCGAAAAATGTGGGAAAAGGCAAAAAAAATACGGGATTTTCTAAATATACGCTTGCATTTTCGCGGAATTGAGGATATTTTATCCCGTTGAATCGGAACGCAACCAATCTTTTTATAGAAAGGCAAAAACTATGAAACCGGAATTCGTAAAGTACCTTCAGCAGGACTCCATCCTGATCGTGGAAGGCGAGACGAAAAAGAAAGTGCTCGACGCCATCGTGGCCCACGCCTGCACCCGCTGCACCATGGAAGAGGACCAGATCCGCGATGCGATCTGGAAGCGCGAACGCATGATGACCACCGGCGTCGGAAAAGGTCTTGCTCTTCCGCATATCCGCATCAACGGTTTCCCGTCCCCGCTCGTGATCGTGGCTGTCTGCAAGAACCCCGTCAAGGATTACAAGACCCTCGACGAACAGCCCGTTTCCCTCGCCGTCTTCTTCGCCGCGGACGAACGTGATCCGGAAGCTTACCTGAAGCTCCTCGGCAGCATCTCCTCCCGCCTCAAGGAAGACAACGTCATCCCCAGCATCCTCGCGGCCGGCGACGACCGCGCGAAAATCTTCGACATCCTCGCCGCGGAATGACCGCCGCGGACCGGGTTTCCCGGTTCAGAAACGGTTGTTCCGGCGGATTCTCTTCAGGCTCTTTGCCAGTTCCCGGGGCTTCGGCTCCGCGTCTCCGGCGGATTTCCCTCTCCAGCGTGTCCGCCGGATGCGCCGTCTCTTCCGTCCGCGCGCAGGAGGCCCGGTCCCGCGGGGCTTCGCCGGACGGGCGGAAATGGCATGAGAAACAACAGCCGGAGCGGTCCGGCAAGAAGGAAAGCAGGTCTCCATGGGCAGAAAAAAACTTTTCAGTCTGATTGAAATCGCGGTGGCGATGGCCGTCGCGGCGATCGGCGTGGCCGCCATCATGGCGCTTTTGCCGATTGCCGTCAAGTCCACTTCGGATTCCGTCGGCGACACGCTGGCCGCCGATGCCGCCAATACCGTGATCGCCCAGCTCGACCGCGCCGCCTGGGAACATTTCGAGTGGATCCAGAACCTGAAGACCACGAAGCCGGCCTATTTCGGCGAAACGAAAGCGAGGGAATACGCCGGCATGACTATGGGGGCCGAATCCTATAGGATCGAACCCGCCACCGGCCTCTCGGACGGCCATTTCGCGTTCCTCTTCGGGCCCCCGAACGAAGCCGCCGATTTCGCCGCCGAGGTCATCTGCTGGAAAGAACTGGACAGCGCTCTCCGTCTGACCTCGATGAACCCGAAAACGGGTCGCACGACCACGTTCCCCGTCTCGAGCATCAAGCATCCGGAGACGGGCAAACAGCCGTATGTGCGCGTCTATGTCGAGATCACCTGGCCGATCGCAAAGCCGTACAAGAAGGGATCGGGCGCCAACGCCTCGTTCCCGCGTCAGTCCCGCATCTTTGTGCGCGAATATCTCGACCCGAGCTACTACAAGCCTGTGAACTGAGGAGCATTTCCGATGAAAAAGCCTTTTACACTGGTTGAAGTCCTGATCGCGATGAGCGTCCTGTCCGTGTTCCTCCTCGGACTGATGCAGTTTTATTCCTCCACTGAGACCGTGCTGAGTTCCGGCCTGGAACGCACCGAGATGTTCGAGCGCGCCCGCATCGCCATGGACATGATGGCGAACGACCTCACCTGCGTCTATTACTCCCAGTCCGACGACGATCTTACCCCGTTCCAGCACAGCGAGAACAGTTATTTCGAGGTCGCGACGGTCCGTCCGGAGAAACTGAACACGTCCGCCAGGACCAACGTGGTGGGCGTTAAATATGAGTGGAACAAAAGCAAGCAGACGCTTGTCTATTCCAGTGATGCGACCGGCGATTCGTTCAGCGTCAAGGACGCCAGCTTCGGCAACGAGACGGATCTCGTCGAGGGCGTGACCGATTTCAGCGTCAAGCCGTACTACGGCGAAAACCACAAGATCCTTCCCGCGCTCGTCGTGATCCGCATGGAGCTGGTCGACAGCAAGACGCTCCGCCGCATCAAGGCCAATTCCGGCGCGAAGGAAGCCATCCTCAAAAACGCAAACAAGCGCGAGTTCCGCCGCATGGTCGTCATCGACCGCGGACAGCCGAAACCGAAACTCTGACCGGGAAGGAGCAAGTGCATGATGATACGGCATAAACAGAACATGATGATCCGGATGCTGAAGCGTGCCGCCCGCGCCCGCCGCGAACACGGCATCGCGCTCCTTTTCACGCTCTGCATCCTTTCCATGGCGCTGATCACCGCCATGATTTTCTCCTCGAACGCGTCGACCGGACGCAAGGTGGCGAGCGCATACGTCGACACCTCCGCGGCGCGCATCCTCGCGGACGGTGTCGTCAACCGCGCCATCCTGGCCCTGATGCAGTCCGAAAACGCCTCCTACGTCTGCTCGAACTACAAGACGAATCCGCCGAACGGCAACGCGGCCGATTACGCGTCCGACTGGATCTGGAAACTGGAGAAGACCGGGCTTTATTCCTTCAACGACGGCCCGATCCGCTTCAACAGGTCCAGTTACTACAACGTGGACGACACCCGCTGCCCCTCCTGGGAATACGTCTATAACAAGAACGTCTACGGCGATCCCAACGCCACCACGGAACGCATCTTCGGGCGGTTCGCCTACGTCGCCATCGGCCAGAACGACCAGCTGAACCCGAACGCCCTCGGAAGGCGTGACGGCGTGGACAACACGATCCTCCAGAAACGCCTCGGCCGCTACACCTGCGAACCTCAGTTCATCTTCAAGAGCACGCGCAACAACTGGAATCACACTCAGGCAATCTCTCCCACTACCATACGCGACCATTACCCCAGCCCCGACGGATGGGAAGACCTCGACGTCTTCGTCAACGACCTCTTAGGCACCGCCAGCGGCGGCGCCGGCTCCAACTCCGACAAGCAGCTCAAGATGATGGCGGACCAGTATTTCGACGTCTCCGGCCAGGGCGAATACAATAAGTTCCGCGCGGACGGCGAAGCCATCAGCGACCTCACGAAGTACGGACTCGCCAACGGCGAATCCTACCGCTTCCCGCTCATCCGCAACGACTGGGATTCCATCAGCGTCGGCGCCGTGAAAAACGCGATCCCGTGGTTCGGCAACGCCTCCGGGCAGGCCAACGTGGACCAGACCGTCGCCAACCTCATCAACTACAATGCCTCCATCAACCGCCCGCCCGTCACCGACAATGACAACTGGATCAGCGGCGAGCCGAGATATACCGGCAACAAGCGCACCCCGTACATCAACGAGGTCCACGCGGACGTCTCCGTCGGCGGCAACCTCGGCATCCGCATGGCGGAACGCTACACCGTCGGCGATCCGCCGGTCACGAAGTGGCGCGTGTGGTACACCGACTGCACCTATTCCCACGAGATCACGATCAACGTCGAGACCGTGAACATGTATCCGACCACCGGCGGAAGCGACGGCACGCTCGCCGTCCGCAATCCGCTCCTGATCGGCGAGATCAGCTACGACTACTGGAACGCCAACGGCGACGGCAACGGATTCTGGACCCCGCAGACGGTCCGGTTCGACGCCAATACGCAGTGGACCGAGGTCACCTCGTCCGGCAGCGACGCCGGCTACAAGGTCTACACGTTCATGCTCGACAACAGCTCGATCGGAAGCATGACCACGCCGAAACGCGACAACTACGACAGGCCCATCGGCCACGAGGCCGATTTCTACGAACATGTCAGAGTCCGCAACGTCAGGCTCAGCCTCGACCGCGTCGTCCTGCAGGACGCTTCCGGACGGAACGCCGACCTCGCCCTCATGCCGCAGGCGCTTCAGGGCGGACGCACCTTCCTGACCGGAAACGGCGAACAGGTCGCCGGCGCGGGCGATTTCAGCAGACATTTCTATTTCGGCACGCAGGCCAACGATCCGCGGCAGAACCTCAACCGCAACGACTGGAGCACGCCCCTCTTCTCGGAACGGGAAACCGAAGTCAGTCAGTCGCTCGGCGGCATGAACAGCGCGATCAGCCTCGGCTCCTACCATGACAACGAGAAGCGGATCGATCCCGCCTACGCCGGAAACGACTCCATTTCCACGGCGTACATCCGGCACGGGCAGATGCTGTCCCTGTGGGAACTCGGCGCGATCCACCGCGGCGCTCCGTGGCAGACGATCAACCTCAAGTGCGCCCCTGCCAGAGGAAACCGCATGGAAGCCTACCAGAACGGCGACGGGCATCTGCTCGACCAGGTCGCGCTCACGACCAGCACCGACCGCGCAAACGACTGGATCCTCGGCATGATCAACCTGAACTGCGTCGCGTCCTTCGGCGGCAGCAGCGCGCCGTTCGCGTTCAAATCCCTCTTCACCAACTTCCCGGTCTACCGCACCTACGCCGCGATGAACA
>JAFXUM010000025.1 GCA_017524965.1 Lentisphaeria bacterium
ATCCCATCACGCCGACCTTCTTCGGCTCCACGCCGCGCGACTTGCCCTCGGCGCGCACCGTGCGCATCGCGTGCGCCGCGTCCTGAAGCGGCAGCGGATGCCGGTTCGGCGCGATCCGGTAGGACAGCACCACGCCCGTCACGCCGTACTTGTTCAGCCATTTCGCCACGTCGTATCCTTCGTTGCCCTTCACGAGCATCCCGTAGCCGCCGCCGGGGCAGATCACGACCACGGTCCCGTTCGGCTTTTCCGGCACGTACCAGCGCAGCGAGGTCTTTTCCGCGTTCGCACCGCCCTGCCCGGGCTTCCACAGCGGGACGTCCGCCGGTTCGGCGGCCGCGGATACGGCGGCGAAGGCGGAGAAAGCGATACTGAAGAGGGAGAGAGCGAGCTTGCGGGAGGACGATTTGCGCATGACGGGATTCCTTTTCGTTGGATTGCGGAAAAAAAGCGGGAACGGACGGGAAATGGTCGGGGCAACAGGACTCGAACCTGCGACCTCATGCTCCCAAAGCACGCGCTCTACCAGACTGAGCTATACCCCGAAAAAACGAGCTTACATAAAAGGTAAATAATACTTTACCTCTTCCCGCGGAAAAAAGCAAGCTGAAAACGGAAAAAAACGCGGGAAACCGCGTGCCCGGCTTGCTTTTCCGGCGGAGACGGTGTATTGTTTAGACGAAAACCCGCCCTGCCACCGGCACGCGCCTCAACCGGAACCCAGCACGATCCAGCACAAGAACAGCCATGAAAAACCTTGACCCGAAGATACCCCCGACCCCGTGTTTCGTCGTCGACCTCGCCGCCCTGCGCCGCAACCTGGAAATCCTGAACGATGTCCGCCGGCGCGCCGGAGTGAAGATCCTGCTCGCGCAGAAGGCGTTCTCCATGTTCGCCGTGTACCCGATGATCGGCGCGGTGCTGGACGGCACGTGCGCGAGCTCGCCGCACGAGGCGCGCCTGGGGCACGAGGAATTCGGCAAGGAGACGCACGGATTCGCGGCGGCGTACTCGGAATCCGACCTGCGCGAAATGCTCCGTTACTGCACCACGGTCGTGTTCAACTCGTTCAGCCAGTGGCGGCGTTACCGCGCCCTGACGGCTGAGGCGGCGGACCGCGTGCGCTTCGGGCTGCGCGTGAACCCGGAACACGGCGAGGCGGTGCGCGAGATCTATTCGCCGTGCGCGCCGAAATCTCGCCTCGGGATCAAACGGGCGAAGTTCGCCGGGGAATCGCTGGACGGCATCAGCGGGCTGCATTTCCACACGCTGTGCGAACAGGATTCGGACGCGCTGGAACGCACCATGGAGGCGTTCGAGGCGCATTTCGGCGACCTGTTAAGCGGCATGCAGTGGGTGAACTTCGGCGGCGGACACCACATCACGCGTCCGGGCTACGACATCGAACGCCTCGTGCGCATCCTGACGCAGTTCCGCGCCCGGTATCCGCACCTGACCGTGTACCTGGAGCCGGGCGAGGCGGTCGTGCTGAACGCCGGTTCGCTCTTCGGGACCGTGCTGGACATCATTCAGAACGACGGCGACATCGCGGTACTGGACGTCTCGGCGGAGGCGCACATGCCGGACGTGATCGAAATGCCGTACACGCCGCCGGTGGCGGGTGCGGCGGAACCGGGCGTGCATCCGTACGAATGCCGTCTGGCGGGACATTCCTGCCTCGCGGGCGACGTGATCGGGGACTATTCGTTCCCGGCGCCGCTGAAGGTCGGCGACCGCGTGGAGTTTCTGGACATGGCGCTGTACACGATGGTGAAGACGAATACGTTCAACGGCCTCGCCCTGCCCTCGATCGCGACGTTCGACCCGGACACCGGTGAGTTCAGACTGATTAAGTCGTTCGGCTACGACGACTTCAAAAACCGTCTGTCGTAAGGACCGCGCCGGAACGAACAGACCCGGTTTCAGACGAAACCGGGCCTGCGGAAAAAACGGGATATATTCGGGGACGGAGCAGTCCGGGCCTGCCCGGTCCGACTCAAACAGGAGAACGCGCGTCAGTCGCGGAGCCTGCCGATCTTGATCTGATTTGCCGGCACCTTGAACACGTCGTCGCTGAACTTGACGTTCAGCTCGAATTCACGCAGCAGGACGACCTCGTGGCGGTCTTCGCCGATGGTCGTCTTGGTGATGGTCGGCATCAGGACGCCGCTCCGTTTCTCGAAGTTGTCGGGCCGTGCGACGTAGAGAAATTCCTGTCCGTCGTCCGTGTACAGGATCGTCTCCATCTTCGAGGTGAGGAACGTGTTGGCGTTGACGTACATCACGTAGGGAGCGATCTCAATGTCGTCGACGCGGCAGACCACGCGGTAATGGCGCGCGCCGTTGATGTAGACGGTGGAGATGTCAGTATTGCTGAAGACGTCCTCCAGGTTGTTGCTCGGATGGGAGAACGAATTGAAAACGCGGAAAAGCCGGAGCTGATGTCCGGTGATCTCGGTGGCCTTCCCCTTCGGGTCGATCGTCCAGGCGCGGCCTTCCTTGAACAGCAGCGAGGTGAAAGCTTCGCCGTTGCGGTAGGAGATCTGGCGCTGGAAATCGGGCTTGCGGAACTTGATCTCGGTCTCGTACTGGTCGACGGACGTCCGCTTGCGCTGGGTGAACGGGCTGTCGTCGACGTCCTTCTGGGACTCCTCGACGATCACCTGGCGCAGGATGTAGGATTTGGCGTTCTTGAAGTTGCCCTCGGGGTCGGTCGCAGCCTCCATGTGCTTGATGAGCTGTTCCACCGTGAGGTCGGCAGGCTCGCCGGGGTCGTTCAGCCCGAGCATCTCGTCGATCTCGGCCTCGGAAAGCTTGCATGCGGGAAGCATGGCGCACAGGACAAAAACGAAAAGAACGGCAGAGAGGAATCTGGTCATGGAAGGGCCTTTCCTGAAAGGTTTCAAAAAAAGAAGTCAGACAGCAATATACCACAATCTCGCGTGAAATCAATAGCGAAGTCTCTTTTTTTAAGAAAAAAGAGCGTTTCCGTCCGCCGAACCGGGGCGGAGAAAGGCCGGAAACGGGAGACGGACCGGGGCGTCAGTAGTTCGACAGGAGTTTCAGCAGGAACCCGCGGGCGGCGTCCTCGCTGCCGTCATAGACTTGCGTCACGATCTGGTAGGAGTACCACGGCTCGGACGGCGACCATTTGCGGCGGAACGTGTAGAAACTGCCGACCGTTTCCTCCGGTCCCGTATACCACACAAACGTGAGGATCGGCGTGCCGCGCAGCATGGAACGGATCTCGGTCACGGGCAGGCTGCGTCCGTCCGGCATGGTGTGCATGACGACCGTTTCGGAGAGGATCTCCGCGCCGCTTGAGCGGAGACAGTGGCTTGCCGGATGGATCTTGTGGATGTCGTCTCCGCATTTCACCTCCAGGACGCTGGCCCGGAAAATGCCGTCGGAAACGGCATACTGATGCACCGTGGCGCCCTCGAAAAAGCGGATGCTGTCCTCCGAAAGCGGAGTCTCAACGGTCGTGAATCCCTCGACAGTTTTTGTCAGATCCGGCTTGAACGCCGCCGCGGTCTTTCCGCCTCCGCGCGAGGTCAGCGTGCCGGTCAGGATCACGCCCGCCGCCAGCAGGAACCAGAAGACTTCGCGTTTCATGACGTAATCGGTGAGCATGAGGACCACGCAGACCGCGGCGCACAAGAGCGCTGCGCCGAGCTTCAGGAACAGCGCCGTCCGCGGCTCGATCAGGAGATGTCTGCACAGCAGGAACGTCGTGCTCGTGCATCCGAGCGACAGCACGCCGAACGCCGGGATCATCGCCCAGGCGGCTTTCCATCCGCAGAAAAACCACACGCCCGACCACCAGAACCACGTCCCGGCAAGAATCCTGATCATGTAAATCTGCTTCATGATCCCGGCCGCATACAGGACCGCCGTTGCCGCGGCCGCAAGCAGCGCAAACCAGTCGTATCTGCGCTGTTTCACGGAATCCGCGGCCGAGGGCACGCCGCATGCCGCGACCAGAAGAAACGCGAGAAGAAAGATCCAGTTCATGCGGTCCATCGGGGACGACCGCCAGGAATGAACCGTGTAAGGCAGGGTGCAGAAGAACGGGATCCCGGCCAGGAAGGCCCCCGCGAAGCGGAGCCGGGGCAAACGGGAGACAGAGGCGGCCTCCGGGACGGGTCCGGTGCCAGGCGCGTTCGAATCAGGCTTGTCCATGTTTTTCACTCTCCTTCTCCGGGTTCTTTTTCTCTTCGCTTTTTCCGGGGTCCTTTTTCCCGGGGGACGCGTTGTCCCCGTCTTCCGGCAGGAGACTTCCGACGAGGAAGAACAGCGCGACCGTGAGGACGACCTGCGCGTAGCCGAGCCCCTCGTGCCAGGTGTTGTTCAGCACGACCTGTCCGACC
>JAFXUM010000198.1 GCA_017524965.1 Lentisphaeria bacterium
ACGGTCGAGGACGTGCGGCGGCCGGACTGGGCGGAGAGGACCGTGCAGAGCATGGCTGCGGCGAGGACGAGGATGCGGCGGACGGAGGAGGCTTTCATGGCGTGGTTCTTTCTATGAAAGTGGAGGTTGTATCGCATTTTCCGATACTATAAAACCTAAACCATGAAAAAGCAAGCGCGGCAAAGAAAAAAGGCGGAAAAAAGCAGATGCGGAATAAAGGGCGGGGGGCAGGTCAGCGGATCTCCTGCCCGTTTTCGTCGATCGTGCGGGCGCTGATGACCTCGCAGTCGATCGTGTCGTCGGAGACCGCGGCCGTTTCGCCGTCCTGCGCGGATGCCCGGTTCTGCGCCTCCCAGCGGTCGCGGAGACTGTTCCGGCGCGAGGACGAGCCGGGGATGAGGTGTCTGCCGAGCCAGCAGGCCAGAACAACAAGGATGAACGGCACGAGGATGAATGCGAGCAGGATCGTGAGAAGGACCAGCAGGATGGTCATTCCGACCGGCTGATTCGTGCGAATGATCTTCATGTGCGTATTCTCCTGAGTTGATGGTTCGTGCGGCGCGGCGTCAGAGGCGGAAGAGTCCGTACTGGAGGATGCAGCGGAGCGCGGACACGCCGTCCTTCCAGTTGATCTTCTTGCCTTCCTCGTAGCTTCTGGGTGCGTAGGAGACGGGGACCTGCCAGGCGCGCGGATGGAGCCGGGCGATCTTCAGCGTGAATTCCGGCTCGAAGCCGAACCGTTTTTCATTCAGTTTGATCTTCTGCAGGAGATCCCGGCGGACCATCTTGTAGCAGCACTCCATGTCGGACAGCGCGAGATTGGAGAACATGTTGCAGAGATGCGTGAGGAATTCATTGATCTTCGAATGCCAGAAGGGTGTGACCTGCTGCGCCCCCGAGCGTATGATGGACGTGCGCGCGCCGAAGACGACGTCCGCCTTGCCGTCGAGGATGGGCTGAAGGACGGAGGGCAGTTCCTCCGGGTTGTATTCGAAATCGGCGTCCTGGACCGTGACGACGTCGCCGGTGGCCATGGCGAATCCGGTATGGAGCGCCGCGCCTTTGCCGCCGTTGACTTCATGTCGTTCGATCCTGAATCCGCGGGCGCCCCATGCCTGAAGCTTTTCCCACGTCTTGTCCGTGGAATGGTCGTCCACGGCGATATATTCCAGCTCGACGCCGTCCTGGAAGCGGACGGCGCAGACCCGTTCCAGGATCGTGTCGATATATTCTTCCTCGTTATAGACGGGGATCACGATTGAGAGTTTTATGCTGTCGGGCATAAGAGTCTTTCATAGTTGAACCGGCGGCACGGGGGAGACATGCGCCGCCGGCATCGTTAGCGTTTTTTTTCATATTTAAGATATGCCCGATTTGTTTTTTTTCAAGTCCCGGAGATTTTTTTTTCAAAAACCGTTTGCATTTTACCCGTTTCAGCGTTACATTTTTCTGATACATTCTTTTTAAACTGCAATGCGATCCGATCATGAAAGGTCTTTCCGGTATGAAACATCTTTTTCTGGCCGTTGTTCTTCTTGGCTTCCTCTGTTCCTGCGCCCATAAGCCCGAACCGCCGCTGTACGCGTGCAGGTTCCATACGGAGAAGGACGCTTTCGTCCCGAACGGCTGGCTGACCCGCGAGGACGGCTTTTTCTCGAAACCGAAATCCTTCGAGGTGAAACCGTTTGCCGACAAATACGATGAATCCGCCAATACGTTCACGGTGGTGACGGGCGACAGCCCTGTGAACTACTACTACGTCGGCTTTTACGAGATCAACGACGATTCGATCGTCGACGTCGTCGCGGACGCCGCCGGAAAAGGCTCGTTCTCGCTCGGCGTGGAGTTCTACGACGCCGACCGGAATCTCATCGGCGAGCGCCACCAGGGATTCAACATCATCCCCGTCAGCGACGATAAGTCGTTCAAGAACTACCGTTACCGCATGTATTTCCTGGCCAGCGAGAACGGGAAGGCCCGCTATGTCCGCCTCATGTTCATCGTCGATCCGTCCACCGAGCTGATCCTGCGCGGCATCTCTCTCGACATTACGCCGTATACGGTCGATCTGCATGACAGCACTTACCTCAAATTCAGGGAAAAAGAGGTAAAAGAAGGTTACCGGAAGAAATAAGTCCCGGCCCGGTCCGCCGTTTTTTCAGGCCGGACCCCGCACGAAAACGACCAGTCTCAGGAGAATCCACTTATGCGCTGCCCCCGATGCGGCTGTCAGGAAGACCGTGTGATCGACTCCCGCGCCTCGAAAGACGGCGCGGCCGTGCGCCGTCGCCGTGAATGCACGGCCTGCGGACACCGGTTCACCACGCACGAGGAGATCATCCAGGCGGAACTGAAGGTCGTGAAACGCGACAACTCGCGGGAGGATTTCGATCCGAACAAGATCCGGGCGGGAATCGAGAAGGCGTGCTGGAAGCGCGACGTGAAACCCGAGGCGATCGACATGATCGTGTCGCAGGTGACGAGCGGCCTCGAGGCGGATTACGAACGCGAAGTGCCGTCCAGCGAGGTCGGCACGCGCACGATGGAGGCCCTGCGCCAGGTGGACAAGGTCGCGTATGTGCGCTTCGCCTCCGTGTACCGCGATTTCAAGGATATCGACGAGTTCATCGACGAGATCCGCAGCATGGGCAGCAACCGCGGGAGCAAAGCGCCCCGCGGCGGAAAGGCCGGCTGAAGGAAAGCCCGTCCGCCATGCGTTTTTCGTTTCTTTCCTGGCTTCACGGCCGTTTTCTCCGTTTCGTCAACCCGTTCCAGAAGACGCTTGGCGAGCAGAACTACATCATCCTGCTGAGCGTGCTGGTCGGCCTGCTGTCCGGCGTGGCCGGGGCGCTGATGAAGACCGTGGAACATACGGTGCGGTCGCTCGCGGACAGGATCCCGGCGGACGCCTCGTGGGCGGTCTGGGTGCTGCCCGCGACGCCCGCGCTCGGCGTGTTCTTCTGCATCTTCGTGACGCAGGTCGTCATGCGCGGCAAGTACGAACGCGGCCTGGCCGGGGTCATCATGAGCGTGAAGAACCGCACCGGGGCCGTACCGCTCCACAAGACGTTTTCGCACATCATCACCAGCGGCGTCAGCGTCGGACTCGGCGTGTCCGCCGGACTGGAAGCCCCCGTGGCGCAGACCGGCGCGGCCATCGGCAGCAACGTCGCGCGCAGCCTGCTGCTGAACCATGAAAACCGCATCCTGCTGCTGGCGTGCGGCGGCGCGGCGGGCATCTCCGCCATGTTCAACACGCCCGTCGCCGGCGCGTTTTTCGCCATGGAGATCCTGCTGCCGAAGACCGCGAGCGCGATCCCGGCGATCATCCCGCTGATCCTGTCTTCCGCGACCGCGCTGCTGGTGTCCCAGCAGATCTATCCGCCGCGTCCGTACGATTTCGACCTCCTGCAGTGGAACATGCGCGCGGTGCCGTACTACGTGATCCTCGGGGCGGCGGCGGGGCTTGTCTCCGTGTTCGTGATCAAGATGTACACGCGGATCTCGAAGCAGTACGGACGCGTGGGGAATCCGTGGGTGAAGGGCCTCATCGGGAGCGCGATCCTGTACCTGGCGATCCTGATGTTTCCGGCTCTGCGCGGAGACGGCTACCATTTCATCAGCCGTCTGCTGACCGAACCGGAAGCGCTGTATTCCGGCAGTCCGCTTGCGGCGGTCTTCTCGAATCCGTGGGTGTTCCTGGCTCTGACGTTCCTGCTGGTGTTCCTGAAGGCGATGACCTCGATCTCGAGTCTGGAGAGCGGCGCGGACGGCGGCATCTTCGCGCCGTCGATGTTCATCGGCGCGTTCCTCGGCTACTCTATCTCGAAGCTCATCCACATGACCGGGCTTGCCTGGGGCGGGTATATCAGCGAGCTGAATTTCCTCGCCATCGGGATGGGCGGCGTGTTGGCGGGCGTGATGCATGCGCCGCTGACCGGCATCTTCCTGATCGCCGAGCTGACGGGCGGCTACAAGCTCTTCATCCCGCTGATGATCGTCTCCGCGCTCTCCACGTTTGTCTGCCGCAAGCTCTGTCAGCACAACGTCTACAAGACGATGAT
>JAFXUM010000003.1 GCA_017524965.1 Lentisphaeria bacterium
CTGGATGAGGACATTCAGGAGAAAAATTCCCGCGGCGAGCCAGACCGGACGGTCCCGGTGGGAGCAGATGACCAGCGGCAGGACATAGAAAACGAGAAACAACAGCAGCGCCGGGACGAATAACACGTGGGCAAACGCGAGGTTTTTGACGATATGGTCCGAAACGGTCCTTTCCGCGTACTCGCTGTGGCACGGGAAACAGCACGCCAGCGGGAAGACGAGCGCGTTCAACAGCGTCAGGACGCACAACGGCATCAGACGCTCGCGCATCTCCCGGTTGCGGTGAAGAATCCAGAAGAGCGCAGCCGTCGCGACCGCCCCGATCAGGCTCGCCCAGAGCAGTTCGGGATTGCTTTCGAACGCATAGCTTGTTTTGCCCATGTCCGGTCTCCGAAAATGTTGTCGAATTCTTTATGCGGACGCTTTTTCTCTGGTGCGCCGGATCAGGAGGAACGCGACCGCCGCCAGAAGCAGAACAAGGATGGCTCCGGCGCAGACGGCGAGTCCGCGGTGTTCTTTCATGGTTTCCTGCAAACGGAAAGGCAAATCGTCGCGCATTCTCCGTTCCGCCCAGACTGCGGAATAGGTGCGCGGATTCGTATCCAGATCGCGCAGTATTTTCATCGCCCTTCCTCCCTCGCCGAAATGCTCCAGCGCGTATTTCGCCCTGCGGTATCTCTCGTTCGTTTTTTGTCCGTACTCGAGGCGTTTCTCTTCCTCTCTGGCAAAAGCCTTTTCCAGCTGGACTTTCCGTTCGGGCATCGTGGCATAGCTCCTGTCGTAATGATCGAGCAGAGCCCTGTCCAGATGGCTGAATACCGCCAGGTTGTCATCCTGAAACACCGATTCGAATGCTTTTGCAAGCAGTTTCGCTTTGCGGGCCTCGTCCTTCTCTTTTTCGATCTGGTTGCACAGGTCGAACAGAATGATTTGGTGACTAACATGCGTCTGTCCGGCTTTTTCGCTCATTTCCAGGATCGGTCTTTCATCGAAGACGCAGTCGGGATACGCCGCGATGTAACCGCGAATGAGTCGCCCCGTGTTGTATTTGTCTTCCAGGTCCGGATCCAGGTCGATGGCCCGCTGCACCAGCGCCATGTACTCTTCCTGCGGAAGCGTGTGCGGTGGATAATATATGAGATACAGTATCGCATTCACATATCCGGCCATGGAATAGTAAACGGTCCCGTCGGGATCTATTTCCTGGTCCGGGCTGTCGTCCTTTCTTCGCCATGGCGGGTAGACATGCGTTGCGAATCTCGCCGGGTCCTTTTCCAGATTCGACAGGTGTTCCCGGATCATCAGAACGAAGATATTCGCCATGTCTTCCCTGGTGAGGCCTTTTTTTGTCCGCCACGCCTCTAGGGATTCTTCCCGCGTCGGTGTCACACCTTCTATGATATTGTCGATCGAACTCAAATGATAAAAGTATCGCACAAGCTCCTTGACCAGTTCTTTTCTCTGTTCGGGATCGTTGAGATCTGGACGGGCTGCGGACTGTACCGGCGCGGACGATGATGCGGCATCCTCCTGTGAACAGAAACAAACTCCGCCCAGCGCGAGGCAGAACAAAGTTGCGATCAGAAATACTCGGTGTTTCATGTTATTTCTCCTCCGTGAGGTTGAACTTATTGCTTCCGGTTCTTTGCCGCCTCAATTTCCTTCAGCATCCGGTCGAAATCCGACTCCAATTCGCGCATTTCCTTTGCCCTGTATCGTTCGAACTCATGTTCCGCTTTTTCCACAGCCTGACGATGGGAAACAGAGCCTGTTCCGGCAAGCAGAGATCGTCCATTTCCGGTCAGGATGGTGTCGAGCGCGGCGATCCAATCGTTCATTGTCATGGGCTTTTCCTCAAGCGCCTGCAACTCTGCATAATCAAGGAACTGGGAGACCAGAAGGTTCAGCGTCTGGAGTTCTTTGTCCGTGAGATAATTCTTTGCGATGGATACATCCTCGCGGGTCACATAATTTCCCTTGAAATTCGTCATTCCCACGAACGGCTTGTCCGCATCGACCCGATCATAGATGATCTCCGCGGCGGTATGCTGATGCGCGGCGTAGTGCATTTTGTTCTGCACCGTTGCAAAAAACTTCCGCGTGGTTTCCGAGGAGGAATCATAATCAATCGCCGTCGCATAGATGTCGGTCACCTGCTGATACAGATTCCGTTCGCTGGACCGGATATCCCGGACGCGCTGAAGAAGTTCCCGGAAATAACGTCCGCCCCCGTTTTTCAAGCGCTCGTCGTCAAGGGTAAAGCCCTTGCGGATATACTCGTTCAGGCGCTTCGTCGCCCAGATGCGGAACTGCGTTCCCCTTTGGGATTTTACGCGGTACCCGACGGATATGATCACATCAAGGTTGTAATAATCTATCAGTCGTTCAACAGTTCTCTCTCCTTCTTTTTGAACTGTTGCAATTTTTGCAACAGTTGCCTCCGGCTTCAATTCTCCTTCCTCAAAAACATTCCTGATATGACGGGAAACGGTCGATTTGTCACGTTCGAAGAGCGCGGCCATCTGATCCAGGGACAGCCAGGCAGTTTCGGCATCGAAGCGGGCATCGACGGAGACTTTTCCGTCATCTGTCTTGAAAATAACAATGTGTCCGGGTGTTTTATTCATATATTTTTTCCTGTGTTAGTGCGCGGCGAAACCTTATCCGGTGTATCCTCCAATGTGAACAACGATAGTCATCAAGCCCTGAAGGATGATGTTTGCGATAAAAAAGAAACAGGATATTCCCAGATGCCGGGTCATGCGGGAGAGTTCGGACAGTACGCCCGTGTAAACAATACCGAACAGCAGCAGAACAAGAGGGGAGAAAAAATAAAGCTCCCGCAGGGCACTGACAATGGCTCTGGAATCGCAACAAAGGCACAACAGAACAAGAATCGCATGCAGTAAAGTCAGAACGCATAACGGCAGCAGACGTCCGCGTATCTCGCGACGGGCACACCAGATCGCAGCAAGGATCAACGTCGCGATCCCGTCCGCCACAATCCCTGAAACCAGTACCGGATCAATCATGTCATCTGTTTCCTAAGTTGTCGTTATTCTTGTTCCAATGGAGGGGTATTTCCGGAATGCTTCAGATCGAACGCGGTCTTTTGGAGGATCCAGTTGTTAAATAAAACTTAACAACTGAATCCTTCTGCAAATCCTTCTCTTCCTGTTAGTTGAAAGCACCAACAAAACGTTTGGGGGTCGAGGTGGCGAAAAATTACTTGTTGAATCCGTTGGGGTTGTTTTTCTGCCAGTTCCAGGAGTCGCGGCACATGTCCTCCAGCCCGAATTCGGCTTTCCAGCCGAGGACCTTTTCGCTCTTCGCGGGGGTGGAGTAGCAGGTGGCGAGGTCGCCGGGACGGCGGTCGACGAGTTCATAGGGGATCCTGATGCCGTTTGCTTTCTCGAACGCCTTCACCATGTCGAGCACGCTGTAGCCGACGCCTGTGCCGAGGTTGAACACGAATTCGCCCTTGTTTTCCTGCATGAAGTCGATGGCGGCGACGTGTCCGCGCGCGAGGTCGACCACGTGGATGTAGTCGCGCACTCCCGTCCCGTCCGGGGTGTCGTAGTCGCTGCCGAAGACGTTCAGGTGGTCGCGGCGTCCGACGGCGACCTGGGAGATGAACGGCATGAGGTTGTTCGGGATGCCGCGCGGGTCTTCGCCGATGAGGCCGCTCCGGTGCGCGCCGACGGGGTTGAAGTAGCGGAGCAGGACCACGGTGAACTCGGGATCGGCCTTGGCGAGGTCGCGGAGGATCTGTTCGGACATGTACTTGGTCCAGCCGTAGGGGTTGGTGCAGCCGCCGGTGATGCTGTCCTCGGCGAGCGGCATCTTGTTCGCGCCGTTGTAGACGGTGGCGGAGGAGGAGAACACGATCTTCTTGGAGTTGAACTTGCGGAGGGTCTCGGCGAGCGTGATCGTGGAGTTCAGGTTGTTGTCGTAGTATTCCAGCGGCTTCGCGACGGATTCGCCGACCGCCTTCAGCCCGGCGAAGTGGATGGTGCAGTCGATCTTGTGCTCGGTGAAGATGCGTTCGAGCGCGGCGCGGTCGCGGACGTCCGCCTCGTAGAACACGACTTTCTTCCCGGTGATCTTCTCGACGCGGTTCAGGGATTCCGCGTTGGAGTTGTCGAGGTTGTCGATGACGACCACGTCCATGCCCTTGTTGAGGAGTTCGACGCAGGTGTGGCTTCCGATGTATCCGGCTCCGCCGGTGACTAAGATCTTCATATTCAGGTGTCCTTTTCGTTTAAGAAAGCCCCGTCCGTCTTGCCCGGCGCGGGGCGGTGTGTTGTTCGAGGTGCGTTACTTGCTGTCCTGTCCGGCGGTGGTGGTGAAGACGGCGGAATGCTGTCCGATCACGCGCCCGTCGCGGTAGCCGACCGCCTTGAAGGTGTCGTAGTTGCCCGCGAGCGCGCCGTTGGTGAACGGGACGGGATCGAACTTCCAGACGACGTTGTTGATCGGGTCGGTGGGCTTGTTGAGGATGGCGACCAGCTTGTTGTTCTGGTAGAGCTCGACCTTTTCGGCGTTGGAGAAGACGGTGATGGCGATGTCCTTCGTGTCGCGCTTTTCCCAGCGTGAGGACATGATATGGATCTCGTTTTCGGGGTTCCAGACGCACTTGTAGAAGTAGTACGCGTCCTTCTTGGTCTTGCGGTCGCGCGTCACGAGGCCCTTGTCGTTGATGCCGGGGGTGTCGCCCTCGTTGCGGCTGCCGACGGCGAAGTCGAAGAGGATCCAGAGCGAGGTGAAGGTGAGGCGGCGTCCCTCGGGGGTGCCGGCGATCTTGTTCCAGGAGTAGATGTGGCCGAGGGTCTGGTATTCCTCGGGGTGGAGCCAGCCGCCGGTGTCGTTGCTGGTGCCGGTCTTGTTGTTCTTGCTCTTCGGGTGGAGCGTCATGAAGTCGGAGTTGTGCTGGAACGGGTTTCCGCCGTAGCCGTATTCGGTGATGCCGTGGAGGTAGAACTTGGCGAGGACCTGGGTGTCGGTCACGCCGTCCTTGGTGTGTTCGAAGTCGGTGGGGGAGTACCAGCCGGGATAGGTGTTGTTCCCGAACCAGTCGGAGATGAGGCCGTTGCTGGCGCCGTTGCGGACTTCCTGTTCGCGCTCGACGTGTCCGACGGGGCGGTACGGGTCGAGGCGGCGTGCGAGGGTGTAGGCGTCGTTATGGACGCGGACGCATTCCTCGCCGCTCCAGGAGTAGAAGATCTCGTTGGAGAGCCCCCAGAGGATGATGCTGGGGTGATTGTAGAGGTTCACGATCATGTCGCGCGTGTACTGCATCACGTTCTGCTCGAACGCCGGGGTGTTCGTGAAGCCGTTGACCCACGGGATCTCGGTCTGGCACATCATGCCGATACGGTCGTAGTCGGCGAACTCGCGCACGTTGTGCGGATAGTGGGCGCAGCGGAGCCAGTTGAATCCGAGTTCGAGCATGATCTCCTGGTCGCGCTTGCGGTCCTCGTCGGTCATGGCGACGGCGACGCCGGGGGCGTCCTGGTGGTAGGAGACGCCGCGGAGGCTGACCTTCTTGCCGTTGAGGCGGAGGAGATTGTCCTTCGCGCTGTAGGGCAGGGCGATGTCGCGGAATCCGTAGGGGATGCTGATGCGGTCGATGATCTCGCCGTCCATGTTCAGCGTCACCTCGACCGTGTAGAGGTACGGGTTTTCCTTGCCCTGCCAGAGGATCGGGTTTTTGAACGTGTACTCGCGGTAGAATTCGTTGCCGCCGGGCGCGACGGCGAGCGGGGAGATCTCGGAGAGGACCACGCCGCCGTCCTTGTCCTTCAGCGTGGTGGTGACGAGCACGGCGCTTTTGATCTCCTTGCTGAAGACGGAGGTCGCGATGCCGAAGCGGACCTGGTCCTGTTTGACGGAGAGCGGGATCACGTGCATCTTGTCGATGCCGTAGACCTGCGGATCGAAATAGACGTTGCCGCTGAGCAGGTAGGCGCGGCCGTAGACGCCGTTGCAGAAATTGAAGTCGCCGCTGTTCGGGATCATGTCGTTGTTGTTGCGGTTGTTCGTGTGGATGATGACCTCGTTTTCGCCGGCTTTGAGGCCGTCGAGCTTCACGGCGAACGGGGTGTAGCCGCATTTGTTCGTGTGGAGGAGCGTGCCGTTCAGGGTAACTTCAGAGGTCTGGCCGACCTGCTCGAACTGGATGATGTAGTCTTTTTCGAGGTCGGATTCCTTCAGGTCGAGCGTGTAGCGGTAATAGGCGTCGCCGCGTTCGAGCGGGATGACGCCGGTGCCGTTCGTTGCGTTCATGGTGTGGGGGAGCGTGACCTGCGCGTAGTCGGGATCGTTCCGGCGCTTGAAGTCAAGCGTTTTGATCTCCTGCACGGACGCCGTGACGGGGGTGATCTCCGGCGCGGGGACGGCGGGGGCTTCTTCGGGCTGGTCGGCGACGCATCCCTGGTTCATGGCTCCGGCGAGCATCGCGGCCGTGCCGAGGAGGGCGAAGGCGGAGAGTCCGCGGCGGAAGAAACGTGCGTTCATGGGGCGGAATCCTTTCTGAACTGGATTTGAGGTGATTGAATGTTTGTTTCCGGTTTTCAATAATAATATAGCGCGCGGGAAGCCGTTTTCAAACGGTACGGCGGATTATTTGACGCGATTTTCCGTTCCGATGAACTCGCACGCGATAATTTGATGTAATAAGGGAAACGTGGATATGCGGACTTGAAAAAAGTCTATCTTCATGGTATATTAGTGTTGAAACATCTTTTTTTAACCGGACGGAATCCGGGTGAACCGTGTGAAATTCACGGACTGTCGCGCAACTGTGAGCCGCACGGTGCGGCGAGCCAGATCCCCGCTCCGTTCAAGTTCCCTCCGCAAAACGCGGAATTGTGCCCGGAACACAAGACGGGGAAGCATCGCGGACAGTCCGTTCGCCGCCGCATGGCGGGAGAAACGGGCTGCGGCCCGCCGTTTCCATGCGCCTGCGTTCCGGCACGAAAAACAGAAAGGACCGCAACATGGTTGAAAAGACAACGAAAGACGGCGTCGTGCAGCTGTATCTGAACGGCGAACTGAAACTGGAACAGGAAAAGGCCGAATACATCACCATCGGAACGAGGGTCGAATACGATCCCGAGACCTGGGAAGAAACGCAGCTCCCGCCCGAATACGACAAGGCGCTGGCCGGCAGCGGTTCGACCCTGTCCGGCGTGACCGTGTCATGGGACGGCGAGGCCGTCGTGGACGAGGGCGGCATTTTCTCCGGGATCCAGCTCAACGGCGGCACGTTCTCCGCTTCGGGCGTCTGCCGGGACGCCGCCGGATGGTACGGCGCGGGCCTCTGCATGACCGCCACGACCGCGGACGGAGGGTATTTCACGCCCGGCGTCACACCCCCGGAAGCTGTCCGGGGCGCGGTATTTCTGAGCGGCGCCACGTTCTCCGGGTGCGCGGTGAATCCTCTGAACGGCTACACCGGGCACGGCGGCGCGGTCGAGACCTACGGCGGCACGCTTTCCGTGACGAACGCCATGTTCTCCGGCAACAGCGCGAACGGCAGCGGCGCGGCGGGCGGCGCGATGGCGCTGATGTACTCGAACAACACGATCACGGGCGGCACGTTCTCCGGCAACACGGCCTATTTCGGCGGCGCGATTCAGCAGAACGGCGGCACGATGACCGTGAACGGCACGCTGTTCTCCGGCAATACGGCATCCGGCGAAGCGACCGAAACGTATCCGACCGGAAACGCGGGCGGCGCGCTCGAACTTCACCAGGGGGCGACAGCCTCGATCAGCGGCTGCATGTTCAGCGGCAACACCGCCGCGCAGGGCGGCGCGGTCTACAACGACACGTTCAACGGCGCGGTCAGCGTCGCCGAGGTCAGCGGTTCCACGTTCAGCGGCAACACCGCCGCGCAGGGCGGCGCGCTCTGGAATGGCGGCAGCATGAGACTTGAAAACATCGTCCTCGCGACCGAGACCGATACCGTTTACAACTGCGGCACGCTCGCGTTTGCGGGCGTGAACGCGCTCGGGGCCGAGGTTGTCAACGACGGCGAGGTCACGTTCATCCTCGCGTCCGGGACAGATGCCCTGCTCAGTGACCTCGGCGTGTTCAGCGGAGACGGATCCTTCCTTGTGGTTCTTTCCGCGGACACGGCAGTCGCGGGCGCGAAGCTTGCCGCGTCCGCCGGGGCGTTCTCCGGCAGTCTGTCAGTCAAGCTTGACGGCACGGCTTCCGGCGATGCCTTCACGCTGAAGGACGGCGTCGCCGGGAACGACCTCGCGATCGCCGGGAATGCGGTGCTGCGGCTGGCGGAGACAGACGGCGTTCTTTCGGTCAGACAGGAAGAGCTTGCAAAACTCGTTCCGGCGGTATCGAAGGACGGTTCGGTCATGACCTGGACCGACGGGGAATATGCCGGAGAATACCTGGTCGAGATCGCGCAGAACGATACGTTTGCGGGGGCGGTCCGCATCGTCACGAACGGCAGCGCGTTCGACGTCGCGAGCGCGGCCGGGACGTACTCCTGCCGGGCGGCGGAGTCGGACGGCGCGTTTTCGGCGGGGGCCGCCTCCTGGTCGTCTTCCGGGAGCGATCCGCGCCAGATCGTGTCCAACGCCAACGGCCGGGCGGACATTTTCTTCGCGTCCGTCGGTGAAAACGACGTGTGGAGCGCGCTTTATCAGGCGAAGAACACCGTGACGGGCGAAACCGCCAGCATCACGGGCAGGAACCGCATCCGCGACACGTTCACGGGATCGGAGTCCGACGCGAACATCCTGTATCTCTCCGACACGGACAACGGCGACGCGCTCTTCATGGACGACATCTATTCCGAATTCGGCGAGGCGGCGCGCATCGGCCTCATCCGGGAAATCCGCGCGGGCGCCGGCGCCGACGTGGTCGACATGACCAGCGAACGCTACACCGCCAAGCTCGCCGGGATGACCGTGCGAGGCGGCGCGGGCGATGACGTGCTCTGGGGCGCGGCGGGCGGCAACAGGCTGTTCGGCGACGCCGGAAACGACCGGATCACCGGCGGCGCGGGCGACGACGTGATCGCGGGCGGCGCGGGCAACGACAAGCTCGCGGGCGGCGGCGGAAACGACACCTTCACGTTCGGCGGCAACTGGGGCGCGGACGTCGTCTCCCAGACGGCGGACGGCACGGTCACGCTGTGGTTCGCGTCCGGCAGCCTTTCCAACTGGGACGAGGCGTCGCTCACCTACACCGACGGCGAAAACTCCGTGCAGGTTTCCGGCGTCACGGCGGACAAAATCACGCTCAAATTCGGCGAAGGCGAAGGGTACGACGCGCTCGCGGCGGCCGGAGCTTTCCTCGAAAGCACGGCGGAAGCGGTGTACGAGACGGAAGCCATGCGCACGCAGGGCGTCCTCGCCTCGCTGTAAACGAAAAAAAACGGGAAACGGTTTCTGCTCATATTGAGACCGTTTCCCTCAAAAAGAAGATACAAAACGCCCCCGGCGGTCCTTTTCGGGATTCCGGGGGCGAAATCTTTTCTGTCAAACCTGCTGCGCCGGACGGCTCACAGGTCGGGCATTTTCTGATGGAGCTCGTACAGCGCGCCGTTCATGGCTTCCTTCATCAGCCGCGGATAAATGCTGACGTCCTTGTCGTAGCGGGCGTAGATCCAGTGGTTGATGTAGTCGCTGTTGAGGTACTTGTACGACCAGACGACTTTCCCGGTGGCGCGTTCCACCAGCTCGAAATTCACGCCGAGTTCGTTGGTGGAGCTGCCGAACGGCGCTCCGATGACCCAGAGGACCGGGGAGAAGAAGTAGGTGATGCAGTAGGAGAACATGCACCCGCGGTAGAACGTGCTGTTCACGGAGCCGCGCCAGATGTAGTCGGCGTTCGCGGCCTGCGCGGCGTTGTTCGCCTTTGTGACCTCGGAGAAGAGGCCGGAGGCTTTCAGGCTGGCGATCGCGGCGGCGGCGAGGTCGTTCTGCACGTCGAAGTGGAATCGTGCGATGGTCACGAACTGATCGCTATTTTCGGGCTGTTCCTTCTCGACGAACCCGGTGGGGATGAGCGGGATGAACCCGAGGAAGAACGAACCCTGGTCGCCGTCGGAATCGAGCCCCTTCATGCCGCGCTGGTCCATGAAGGGCATGACGGCGACGGATTTCGTGGCGGATCCGGGCTCGCGGAACCGCGTCATGGTGCCGGGCGCGGAGGTGTAATCGAATTTTTCGACGCTGTTGCATGCGCTCAGGACGAGCGCGAGCGCAACGGTCGCAACGGAAAGGATGATGTTACGCATTGGAAATGGTCTCCTCAAAAATGATTCGGATGCCGCCGCAGCCCCTCCGCACGTCGTCATGCGGAGGGGAATGCAAAAGCGCGACTGCGGCGTGCGGCGAACGACGGATTACCAGCCGACGGAGCTTTTCTTCTTCATGAAGGCGAGCTGCTTGGAGAACTTCCACATGACCAGGCCGGTCTGCACGTCGGCCATTTCCAGCACGAAGGTGCGGGTCACGGCGGAGGTGTTGCCGTCTCGCACGGAGTTGGAGGTGACTTTCGGGCGGAGGACGAGGCGTGCGGCCTGAAGCGTGCCTCGCTTGGCGACGGTGCTCTGGTCGAAGTTCTCGTCGTATTCGAGGTCGCGGGAGGCGGCGATCGCCTGCGTGCGGCCCGCGCCTTCGGCCATGGTGACGTCGACCTTTCCGGCGTTGAGGAGCTCTTCGAAGAGCATGTCGGTGATCTCGGAGGTATTCAGGTCGGGATCGTCGGTGTCGTTGATGGTCTTGTCAAGCTTCAGGATGGGGCAGGCGTCGGGATCGCCGACTTCCTGTCTGTATTTTTTCAGGAAGGAGGTGAACTTGGGGTTGGTCATGGCGCCCTGGACCGCGGCGATGGTGACCTCGCGCATTTCCTCGCTGGAGACGGTCCGGGTGGCGCGGAGTCCGGTCTTGGTGGTGGCGGGGTCGTAGATGACGGTGTTGCTGCTTTCACAGGCGGCGAGCGCGAGGGCCGCGGCGGCGGAAAGAGCGAGGATCGGAATGCGTGCGTTCATGTGCTATATCCTTTATGATTAGTCTGCCTCTCTGAGGCTGATTTTGAAATCGCTGCAGTTTTTGTACGGGGCGACGGACTGGAGGAAGAGGGTTTCGCCGGGGATGATGGTGGCGTCCTGCCAGTCGGCGAGCACGGTGTTGTTCACGGCCATGCCGTCTTCGGTGAACCAGGTGAAACGGTAGCGGATGTGATACGGATTCTCGCCCGTGATGCCGCTCCAGAACTGCGCGGCGACGCCGGTGCGGACGTTCACGACCTCGAGCTGCGCGCGCTTGAACCCGTCGGCAGTCTTGCCCAGCGTGAGGCTCTGAAGCGCGAGACGGTCTCTCAGGAAACTGTCGGTCACGAACCGGGCATCGTTGATGTAGTTCGGCGTCATGGTCTTGTCCGCGTTTTCGACCGTGTTCACGGAATTCTGGCACGCGGCCAGCATCACGACGGCCGCGAACCATCCGATCATGCATATTTTCTTCATGGTTGTTCTCCTTATTTGGATTTGATCGGCAGGACGTGGAACGCCACGTTCTGCGCGCTGGGTGCGTCGACGAAGATGATGGCGGACTTGCAGTCCGCGGGGAGCTTCAGCGTTTCGGAAAGCGTTGTGCTTCCGTTCAGTTTGAGCTTGACGACTCGGTCCTCCGGCATCGGCATCTGGGTGAGCTGGAACTCCTTCGGCAGGATCTCCCAGCTCCGCGTGTCGGCGGTGTTCATGGCGGCGCGGTACACGGCTCCGCCGATGGCGACGGTCGCGAGCGCGGCGGCCTGGACCGTCGGGTCCATGTCGTCCTGGGCGGCGATGACGGCGATCCCGGCGTAGTACGCGCCCTCCTTGATGAGGGTGTTCAGGACGATTCGCGTGATCATGCCGGGGAGGCGTTCGTCGAATTCCTGCGCGAGGATGCCGTCCATGTCGGCGAGGATCATCGAGCTGTACTTTTTGCCGGACGCCTCGATCTCGAGGTTTTTGAACGGGGCGTCGTAGAAGGTGCACATCGGCCAGGCGGTCATGATGGGGAAGTAGATCGCGGTCTGCTCCAGCGCCGCGCTCCGGCCGTTCGCGAAGACCACGAAAACGCAGTCCCGGTCCAGCGGGAAATCGAACGGCTCGACGTCGGCGAGGTTTGCCGGTATCTCGCGTCCGGCCTTGCTCAGGGCGGTGACGTAGTACCGGCGGAAGAGCGGATTGTTCGGCATGGCCTCGCTGAGGTGCTGGAAGTCGATGCGCGCGTTGTCGTAGTTGCCGTCGCGGACGGACCCGAGCCCGGAAAGGAAGATGGCGGCGGGGTTGAGGAAGTTTCCGTAGCCCTTGTTCGCGACCTTCTTGACCTTGTCCATGGCGTTTTTGAATTCGACATTGTCCGGGCTCGCGGAGAGTTTGGAGATGGTCCCGGTCTCCTCGGTCTTCTTCGCCGCTTCGGGATTGCCCGCCTTTTCCGCCTCGAGAGTGGCTTTCTCCTGTTCGAAGAACTTGCTGTAGTCGTCCTGGACCTTCTTCTGTTCGTTGCGCAGACGGCGAATCTGCGCGTGGAACGCCTCTTCGTTGCCCGTGCCGAGGTAGGCGAGGGCCTTGTAGACGGCCAGCGCGATGCGGTCGCGGCAGTAGCCGCGGTAGGGCAGGGCGTTGAGGTTGGTCAGGGCGGCTCCGGCTTCGGCTCCGACGTCGCGCGCGCTCACGTCGGCGCGCTGGTCGTACTCTTCGATCAGGTCTTCGGCGATCTTCAGGTTGTCGATACATTCCTGAAAGTTGCCGACATGGAAATTCATGCTGCCGGCTTCGAGACGCCAGCAGAGTTCGTCGCCCGTGTTGACGACCGAGGAATTGTACCAGGCCGGTTCGCGGAGCTTGTATTCGATCTCGTCCAGCGCGTCTTCGTTCTCGCCCGCGATGTAGTACGCCATCATGTCCTCCTTCTGCTTGTGCGAGTTCACGACACTGGAGCAGCCGGCGAAGACGAGGCCGGCGGCGGCGGCGGGCAGGACGCTGCGGAAAAAGACTGAGGCGAAAAGGCGGATGGTCATTCGTTCATTCCCTGACGGATTCGAGTTCTTTCGTATCTCCGGCGGGCTTCTCCGGGAAAGCCGCGGCGGCCTTGTCCTCCGCGGGCTTCTTTTCCTCGGCGGCCTTCGGAGGGTTCTTGTCCTTGAACGCCGGAGACTTCATGATGCCGGGGACGACCTTCTGTGGGATGATGGTCCTGATGAGGTATTTGCCGTAGTCGTCGGCGACCCAGTCGCGCCGTGTGGAGATGGGGATGCTGCGGAAGTCGACGCGTTCGTCGAACGGGACGCTGCCGAGTGTTTCGCCGGTCTGCGCGGAGATGATGCGGACGCTGCCTTCGAGGTTGCCGATGTAGCGGAATCCGCTGGCGCCGGTCTCGGCGACGTTGTAGGAGATCTTTTCGATCTCGAAACGCGTGATCGTGGCCTGGATGAGCAGTTCGACTTCGAGGAGCTTTCCGACCTTGACGTACATCTTCGGTTCCAGCTCGCTCAGGTCGTCCATGTCGTTCTTCTTCAGGATCTTCGCGACGGACTGGAGATTCTGGAGCCGCAGGCCGTTTTCGAGCATCGCGTTCTCGAGGCGGACATTGAAGTCGTCGGCGAGGTAGCCGGGCGCGCGGACCTTGATGACCGGGGCGAGGATCGCGGAACGGTGAAGCGACTTGTCGTCGGAGAGGAGCTTTTCGAGGGCGGCCTCGATCTGGTCGGCGAGTTCGTCGAGGTCCTTCACGCGCAGATTCGCGGTGCGCGCCTGGTCGATCTCGCCCGTGGTGGCGTCGAGGATGCGCATGGTGCAGTTCAGTCGGGTGCCGAACTTGCTGATCTCGGAGACGAGGATGAATTTCACGCCTTCGACGCCGCCGAGGCGGGCCTTCTGCGTGGAGTTGAGGTTGACGAGGTCGGAACTGGTCGTGAGGCCGATTTCCGTCATCATCTGTTTCAGGGCGCTGCGGGAGATCAGCGTGTATTCGTCGGACTGGATCGAGGATTCCAGGATGCTCCAGAACGCCTCGATGTCGGACGCGGCCACGCCGCCTTTTCCGACCGGTTCGGCGACGGCGAGCTTATCGGCGGCGAAAATGCCGGCGGACAGAACGACGCATGCAAACGCGGCGAAGAGTTTTTTCAGATTCATTGCAGTCATCCTTTCGTTATTTTTCGAGCGTGACGGAGTGTGCCTGGTCGGCCTTCACGTCCAGCGTGACGGTCTTCGTCTGGTAGCCGTCGGCCTTCACTTCGATCTTGTGCTGGCCTTCGGGGAGGGGGAACGCCTCGCCGCCGGAGCCGACAAGGACTCCGTCTGCATAAATCTGCGCCTGGGAGGCGGCGAAGCCTTTTCCCGAGGCGGACGGATTGATCGTGACCATGTACGGCATGGGCGTGACGGACACCTTGTTCCTGCGGCCTTCCTTGCAGACGTCGTAGAGGTCTTCGGCGGCTTGTTCAAGAGCGGACTTCAGGAGGCTCTGATAGATGTTGTTGTCGAACGCCTCCGTGCTGATCGGGCGCTGTTCGCGGTAGCTGCCGGTGTAGACGTTGCTGTAGACGGAATGCTGGGCGACGAGGTCGATCATCTTGATCGTGACGTCGAGCTGGTACGTGGTGGTGTTGGTCTGGATGCCGTAGCCGGTGAACGAGTTGGTCTTGCTGTGGATGTCGGAGACCGTGCCGTAGATCAGGTGCGTGGCCCCGGTCTCCTTCGCGAGACGGAGCATGAAGTCGCGCGGGAATTCGGGCTGTTTCGAAAGCTTGTCCATGGCGGCGGTGATCAGCGAGGCGTCCATGCAGCCGAACACCTCGTTGTGGCGGCCGAGGTACGCGCTCAGGTAATCCGCGCCCATCACCATCGGACGCGGCTCGCCCTTCACGATGGAGTTGTACAGTTCAAGCGCCTTCTTGCGCGTGAACGCGTTGTCGTCCACCTGCGCCTCGCGGTTCGCCGAGTTCGTCCAGCTGTTGTCCCAGGCGTCGATCATGCGCACGTAGCCCTGCATGACGCCGTTCATCGTCCTGTGGTCGGCGTCGTTGAGCGTGTTCTGCGCGTCGATGATGATCGGGTCGTTCTTGCCGCTGAGGAACCGGACCTGTCCGGAGATGTCGATCGAGGTGAAATCCAGCACGCAGACCTTGAACGGCTTCCACGCGGGCTTTTCCTTTTCCTTCGTCCGGACCGTTTCCGTGATGACCGTCGTGGTCGTCGTGGTGGTCTTTGTGGTCTCTTTTTCAGTCTCCGCGGCGGCATCGGCATCGCTGCACGCGACCGAAAGCGCCAGCGCGGTTGCCGTCAGCGCGGCCAAATACTGTTTCTTCATGGTTTTCAAGCCTCCTTTGTGTCCGGGGTGCCTGTTTGTTTTCTTCGGAAAATGCCGCCGGAAAACTGTTTTTTGCCGGGCGGCCTCTGTGAATTCTGCCGCATAACGGGTAAATCTGCGTCATACGACCTCAATTATTATAGCGCATATTCGAGTGAAAATCAAGCTTGAAATGAAAAAAAGATTGAAAAAAATTCGGAATATCGAATTAATCGCAACAAAAAGCGAACCGGACGGGCTGGCATCCGGTTCGCGGGGAACAGTGAAAACTGAAAAAAACGGTCAGTCGCGCTTGACGGAAGGACGGAGCGGGGCGGGGCCGCCGTGCGGGAGCACGTCCGGTCCCTTGATGACCTGGCCGTTCTTGTCGAGGTCCTGCATGAGCTTCTGCATTTCGGGGTCGTCGGACCACTCGGGATGGTAGTTTGAGCGGAAGATGCGTCCGGCTCCCAGCGGATGAAGCTCGGCGTTTCTCTTGTTCGCTTCCTCAAGCTCCTTCATCTGCTTTTCGAATTCTTCCAGTTCGGCTTTGTCCTTCTCGGCCTTCGCCCTGGCTTCGGCTTCCTTCGCGTCCTTCAGCGCCTTTGCGACATCGGGGAAATCCTTGTCGAGCCCCATGAGGGCTTCCTGAAGCTTTTCGAGGAAGAGCGCGGTGTAGCCGACCTGCTTCCAGAGTTCCTTTTCGCCGTCGGAGGAGAGGACGAGGATGGTCGGGTATGCCTCGACGGAGAACTTCTTCGCGAGGTCGTCGTTCTGCTTCTTCACGCCGTCGTCGAGCTTCGCTTCGCGCGGGAAATCGAGGAAGAGCGTCACGAGATGCTGCTTCGCGAAGTCCTTGAACGCGGGCTGAAGCAGGATGTTCTTTTCGAGCTGCTGGCACGGCGGGCACCAGTCGGACCCGGTGAAGAGAGCGAGGACCGGCTTCTTTTCCGCCTTGGCCTTGCCGATGGCGGCGGTGAAATTATCCGTCCAGCCCGCGGGCGTCTTGCCGGGGGTGAATTCCACGGGGTGTTCCTTGTTGTATTTTTCCGCTTCGGCTTCGACCTGCGCGGCGCGGATGCGTTCGCCCATCGCCTTTGCGCGGGCACGGTCGCGTTCGAGGATCCGGCGCATCTGGTCCGAATCGAACGTGCGCGTGGCGGGACGCGAGGAATCCGGCGGCGCGACGGGCGTCGCGGCTTCGGTCTTCGGCGCATCCTTCTTTTCCTGCGCGGCCTTTTCCTGCGAAGCTCTCACGCGTTCCTGCATGCCGCGGACGCGGGCCTGGTCGCGTTCGAGGATCTGGCGCATCTGGTCGCTGGTGAGCGTGTTGCCGCCGTTGGTGAGCGGCACGGTGATCGTGGTCGTCGTCTTCGGGGCGTCGGCTTTTGCCTCTTCGGCCTTCGGGGCCTCGCCCTTGACGAGTTCGGGTCTGATCGCCGGAGCTTTCGCCTTCTGGTGTTCCTTGATCCACTGGACGCGTGCCTGGTCGCGTTCGAGCATCTGTTTCATGGCGTCGGCGTCCGTTTCGGATTCGGACGCGGCGGGCGCGCCGGCTTCGGTCCAGTTCAGGTCGAGCGTGACGAAGCCGTTGCCCTGCTGATTCGCCTGTGCGAATACGGAGACAGTGGAGAGGAGTGCGGCCGCGGAGGCCGCTGCGAAGATCGTGGCCTTATTCATTTCGAGTCCTTTCAATAAGGATGAAAATATGGTTGAAAACGGATTTGTTTTGCGAATTAGACGGCGCCGGACGATGGTTTCTTAGCGTTTTTTTTGAAAAAAACGGAAAAAAACGCATCAATATCGTCGTGTCTGAAGAAACGGCTTGTCCTGAATGTGTTACATCACGGCCGGGAACGACGCGGCGGCGGATTCGACGGCGGCGTTCAGTTTCGCGAGCATGGAGATGATGCTGCAGAGCATGGCGGCGGTGAAGATGACGGCGAAGAGTGAGGTCTTGCTCATGATCGGATTCCTTTCTGGCTGAAATCGTTGTTTCCAAAAATGCGTTTCATGAATTGGATGCCGCGCGACGCGGTTTTCTTAGCGCGGACCGGAAACGATCCGGAAAAAAGTTGAAGCGAGGGAAAAACGCCCGCTTGAAAAAATGGGAATTGCCGCTATTTTATAGTCGTATGTTTTTTTCGGAAAACAGCGCTTCGCCGTTTTTCAATATGCGAAATCAGGAGAGATCATGACAATCCTTGTCGTAGACGGGCAGGGCGGCGGCGTGGGCCGTCAGCTCGCAGCCCAGATCAAAGAGACGTTCCCCGACGTCCGGCTCATGGCGGTCGGCACGAACACCATCGCCACGTCGGCGATGCTGAAAAGCGGCGCGGACACCGCCGCGACCGGAGAGAACGCCGTGATCGTGGCTGCGCGGAAAGCCGACGTGATCGTCGGGCCGCTCGGGATCGTGGTGGCGGATTCTCTGGGCGGGGAGATCTCGCCCGCGATGGCGAACGCCGTGGCGCAGTCAAACGCGAAACGGATCCTGATCCCGTTCAAGCACTGCGAAAACGTGATCGTCGGCGTGTCCGATTACTCGCTGGGACATCTGATCCAGCAGGCGATCGACGAATTGCGGAAGATCATCGCTTGATTTTTCCACGAAGTCATGATATAGTATAGTCGTATTTCATAAACCGGGGGCGGCAGAAGCCGTCATGAGGGACGCAGAAGCGTTCCGGTTCCGGATTTGCAGTTTCTTGATTTTCAGCGCCTCACGAAGAGGTGATCTGTTTCCGAAAAAGGGAAACGTACCCCCATTTTACTTCAGGAGGTCAAAATGGCTTGTTTCAGTGCACCCCTCGCAGCCGCGATCGCGACCGGCATCGTCCGTCGCGGGATCGCCGCAAAAACCGTCGAACAGCCCGGGACCATCAGCTGGGCCACGAAGCTCGGCTGGCTCGAAAAACTCTCCTTCGGCGGATGCGCCCTGCTGGCGTTCGAACACGTCTGGCACGGCGAGATCATCTTCAAGTTCCCGTTCCTGACCGGAGTCCGCGACGGCAACGGCGCCGAGGTCCTGCAGGAGATCATCACCGTCGGCGGAGCTATGACCGCGCTCATCTTCGCCGTCTGGATCGGCATGCTGATCGTGTCCTCGCTCATCGCGAAGCGCGCAAAAACTGTCGAAGCGGAGGCGTGACCATGTGCCTGATCCTTACTGCTGTCGCGGCCGTCCTCAGTACGGCTGTCTGGTACGCCTCCAAAACGATGCGCGACATGAAGGTCAGCGTGCTGTGCTGGCTCTTCTGGGGCGCCGCCATCATGTGGCTGGTCGACCTGGTGTTCGAGTACGCCGAGGAAGGCGCGAAGGTCTTTGAGCCCGCGTTCGCCGACGTGCTGAACGACACTCTGCTCGGACTCGCCGTGATCACCATCGCGCTTGTCATCTGGACCGCCGTGTTTCTCATCTGCGATCCGAAGGGCATCGTGCGCTCGGCTCTGCTGAAGAAGAAAGCCTGAGCGGCATCCGTTCAAAAATAAGAAACATTCGGCCTCGCCGGGAAGTGTTCCGGCGGGGCCGCTTTGTGTCGATGGGGCGAGAAGAAACGGAACGCGATTCTTACGGCCACCAGCGTTTGATCGTGCCGATCACGAAGAGCGCGACGATGGCGAGCGGGAGCAGCGTGAAGAGATAGTAGCGCGTCCACGCCGGGAGCTTCAGTCCGTTGCCCGTGTTGGCTTCCGCGAAGAAGTTCTTCCAGCCCCAGGCGGAAGCCGCGCCGCAGAAGATCACGATGAAGACGGACCCGAGCGGGAGCAGGATGTCGCTCACGAGATAATCCTCCAGGTCGAGGAACGTGGAGTCGCCGCCGAGCGGATGGATGCCGCTCAGCAGATTGAATCCGAGGGCGCAGGGCAGGGAGAAAATCGTGATGACGATCATGTTCACGAGCGCGGCTTTCCGGCGGGAGAAATGCAGCTCGTCGATTATGAACGCGATGAGGTTTTCGAAGACCGCCACGACCGTGGTGAACGCCGCCGCGCTCATAAAGAGGAAGAAGAGCGCGCCCCAGAGACGCGGCCAGACCATGTGGTTGAACACGTCCGGGAGCGAAACGAAGACGAGGCCGGGCCCGGAGGAGACGTCGATGCCGTAGGACTTGCACGCGGGGAAGATCACAATGCCCGAGAGCACGGCGACCGCGGTGTCCAGCAGGATGATGATCAGCGATTCCTTCATCAGCGAGTGATCGCGTCCGATGTAGCTGCCGAAGATCGTGATGCTCCCGACGCCCAGGCTGAGCGTGAAAAACGCCTGTCCCATCGCGGCCACCACGACCTCGGAAAGACCCGTCTCGCGGACCGCGTCCATGCTCGGCATCAGGTAGAATTTCAGACCTTCCTTCGCGCCCGGCAGGAAGAGCGCCCGGCAGCAGAGGACCAGCAGCAGGACGAAGAGTCCGCTCATCAGGATCTTCGTGACGCGCTCCACGCCGTTTTTCAGGCCCGCGCCGCAGATGGCGGACCCGGCGGCGACCGTGACGCACATGAAGACGACGTTTTTCCACGGGCTGGCGGTGAGCGCGCCGAAATGCTGTCCGATCGCCTCGGTGTTCAGCGCGGAGAGCCCGCCGAAGAGATAGTCGAACGTGTAGCAGAGCATCCAGCCGGTCACGGTCGTGTAGAAGATCATCAGCACGGCGCATCCCATGCAGAAGATCCCGGCGGGAATCTGCCAGCGTTCCGGGTGCGAATGCGTCAGCGCCTTCGCCGCGCCGAAGAGCGTGCGTTTGCTTGCGCGTCCGACCGCGAGCTCCATGATCATCAGCGGCAGGCCCATCACGGCGAGGAAGAAGAGATAGAACGCAACGAAGCACGCGCCGCCGTATTTGCCGGTGACGTACGGGAAACGCCAGATGTTGCCGAGTCCGATGGCGCATCCTGCGGTGAGGAGGAGGAATCCGAGGCGGGAACCGAGCGATTCGCGGTTGTTGTCAGGCATGGGGGAAACCTTCAGAAAAAGAAAAAGTTGTGTTGACCGAAAAGGCCGGTTATTTACTGCCGTCGCCGCCGTTGCTGTCGCCGTCGCCGCCGTCTTTTTTGTTTCCGGCCAGTTTCAGCACGAGCGCGAGCGTGTTGATCACGAAATAGACCAGCAGGCCGTATCCGAGCAGTTTGTAGCCCATCATGAGTCCCCAGATGACCCCGACGGCCAGAAGAATGTCTATCACGATGAAACCGAGCAAGTTATTGTCTTTCATATGGGACTCCTGTGTCCTGAAAAGGTCCGTGCGAATAAAAAACGTTGAAAAATGTACCACGTTCGTGCGGAAAAGTCAAGAAAACAATGCGTTATTTACGGAAAAAGCCGTCGGGAAGTCCGTCCGGCCCCGCGCATATCCATGCGTATGTGTGTCTTTTTTTTTATACTTTTCATCGAAACTGCTTGAAAAACGCTCCGTCCGGGGATATATTATATGCTTACAACCCGAAAAGCGTATGAGCTTTTGGGCGGATTGGAAACCAATAAACCAACAACCAAACCAGGAAACCAAACAAATGAGCGAAGAAAAGAAACAGGACGCCCCCGTCGTGCAGAAGAGCTATGTCATCATCGACGACAAACTGACGATGGAAGATCTGCTGAGCGGCCAGACCAAAACCGATTTTAAGGTCGACTCGATCGTCACCGGTACGATCGTCGAGAAGCGCCAGGACGGCGCGCTGGTCGACATCGGGCTGAAGGCCGAAGGATTCATCCCAAACAGCGAGTTCAAGAACTGGGATGAGATCAACGTCAACGACCAGATCGACGTCTATCTGGAAGAACTCGAAAACGAACAGAACCAGCCCGGCATCAGCCTGCAGAAGGCGGCCTTCATCCAGACCTGGAAGAAGATCACCTCCGACTTCGGCGAAGGCAGCGTGATCCGCGGCAAGATGAAGAAGAAAGTCAAAGGCGGCATCCTGATCGACCTCGACGGCGTGGAAGCGTTCCTCCCCGGCTCCCAGATCGACATCGGTCCCGTCAAGAACATCGACGAACTCATCGACAAGGAATACGATTTCAAGATCCTCAAGATCAACCAGGAACGCCACAACATCGTCGTTTCCCGCCGCGAACTGCTCGAAGAATCCCGCAAGGATATGCGCGCCCAGTTCCTGAAGGAAATGAAGGTCGGCGAACTCCGTCATGGCAAAGTCAAGAACATCACCGATTTCGGCGCGTTCATCGACCTCGGCGGCGTGGACGGACTCCTCCATATCACCGATATGTCCTGGGGCCGCATCACGAACCCGAAGGAAATGCTCGAAGTCGGCCAGGAGATCGAGGTCATGGTCCTCGACATCGACTTCGCCAAGGAGCGCGTCTCCCTCGGCCTCAAGCAGAAGTCCGCGAACCCCTGGGACGACGTCGAGACGAAGTATCCCGTCGGCTCCACCGTCAAGGGCCGCGTTGTCAACATCATGCCCTACGGCGCGTTCGTCGAGATCGAACAGGGCGTCGAAGGCCTCATCCACGTCTCCGAAATGTCCTGGACCAAGCGCATCACGAAGGCCAGCGACGTGGTCAGCGCCGGCGAAGAAGTCGAAGCCGTCATTCTTGAGGTCAACAAGGCCGACAAGAAGATCTCCCTCGGCCTCCGTCAGAAGACCCGCAATCCGTGGGAAGTCCTCGCCGAGAAGTATCCTCCGGGAAGCCACATCAAGGGCAAAGTCCGCAACATGACCACCTACGGCGCGTTCGTCGAGATCGAAAACGACATCGACGGCATGATCCACGTCTCCGACATGTCCTGGACCCGCAAGATCAATCACCCGAACGAGGTCCTGAAGGTCGGCGAAGAAGTCGAAGCCGTCATCCTCGACATCGATCCCGCCCAGCAGCGCATCTCCCTCGGCCTGAAGCAGACCGAAGTCGATCCGTGGTCCAACATCGAGCAGATCTACAAGATCGGCGACGTCGTGAAGGGCAAAGTCACGAAGGTCACCGCGTTCGGCGCCTTCATCGAACTCTCCCACAAGATCGACGGTCTCGTCCACATCTCCCAGATCTCCCGCGACCACGTCGAAAAGGTCAAAGACAAACTCAATCTCGGCGACGAGATCGAGGCCGTCGTGATCAAGATCGACAAGGACGAACGCCGCATCGGCCTCAGCATCAAGGCCCTCGAGGAAGGTTTCAACGAAGAGTCCATCAAGGCCGCCGGCGAGGAAGTCTCCGCCGCGCTTAAGCCGGGCGAAGCCCTCGGCGATATGGGCACCATCTTCGGCAACTCCCTCGACAACCTCGACCTGAAGCAGGACTGAGCGCAGTCGGAGATTTGTAAGAAGTCTCATCAGCCCCGCTGGAATTCGTTTCCGGCGGGGCTTTTTCTCGCCTGCGTCACAACCCGAGCGCAGCCGAGCACTACCCAAGTGAAGGCTCTGCCTTCCCGTGCCCGAGCGCAGCCGGGCACAACCGCAGTGAAGGCTCCGCCTTCCGCGGGGCTTTTTCACGCTCGCGGTTTCGGGTGTTTTTTCAGGTTTTCCCATAAAACAGTTTGACTTTCTTCCTTTCGCGGGATATATTGTCGTTCAGAACTGATTTCCGGTTATGCCGGGAATCAATTTTTCGTGTTCACGCATCGGTTGTTTCGGCGTACCATTGGCATAACCGGTGAAGTCAAGATAAACAGTCCGGCAGGATTGACGGGCACAGACAACGCAGGTTTTCATTATGATGGATTTTTCAAAACTGATCGAAGATGAAATGACTCCGGAATATGCAAAAAGGATCATTCAGGACCTTTCGCCTTATCCCTATCTCGCCGACATCCTCGTGATCGCCAGTTCGTTCGCGGTCGGCGCGCTGTTTTCCATTATCCTGTTTCTCCTGCTGCGGCCCCTCCTGAACCGTTTTTACCGCCGCCACTGCACGATGAACGCGGAGCTTCAGACCTGCATCAGCCGGATGATCATGTCTTTCGTGGGGTGTCTGCCTCTGGTCCTCATCAGCTACTCCGTGTGGTGCGACGGGATACACGAGTGGGTCGCGGTCCTGATCATCAAGCCGCTGTGGGGGATCGGGATCGCCCTCCTGGCCATGACGCTGTCATACGCCATCAAAAGTTTCGGCCTGTGGTACAAGCAGCAGCGCAATGCGGAACAGCGCCCCATCGACGGTCTCATCGAGCTTGCCATCTGCTTCGTATGGGTGGCCGCGATCATTGTCTTCATTGCGATGCTGGTCGAAAAAAGCCCGATCTACCTGCTTTCCGGGCTGGGCGCGATCGCGGCGGTCCTGCTGCTTCTGCTTCAGCATACGATCCATTCCTTCGTCGCCAGCGTGGAGATCAACGCCGACCATCTGGTCGAGATCGGCGACTGGATCGTCATGGAATCCGAGACGTTCGGCGGGATCCTCGACCGGCAGGAGATCGACGGCATTGTCACGGAGATCTCGCTGCATACCGTGAAAGTCCGCAACTGGGACAGGACGCTGGTCTGTCTGCCGATCTGCGATCTGGTCAACAAGCCCTTCATCAATTATACCGCCATGGAACGAGGCGGCGGCCGCCGCATCAAAAAAGCTTTCCTGATCGACCAGCGCACCGTCCGCTTCCTGAACGATGACGAGGTCGAGATCCTCAAGGGGTTCGATCTTCTGAAGGATTATCTCGAGGACCGGCAAAACAAGATCGACGAATACAATTCCACCCGCTCGGGATTCAATACCCGCCATCTGACCAATCTCGGTGTCTTCCGCGTCTATGCGCAGCGGTATCTGGAACAGAATCCGGACATCCGCGCCGACCTGACGCTGTTCGTCCGCGCGATGGAGCCCACCGACTCCGGCGTGCCGCTCGAGATATATTGCTTCTCCAAGGAGGTGCAATGGATCCCCTACGAAAGAGTCCAGTCCAAGATCATGGAACATCTGCTTGCGGTCCTGCCGAGTTTCGGGCTGCGCGTTTTCCAGAGAAGCAGCGACATCTACCAGCAGGGGCGCCATCAGATCGACGTCGTGGGCGGGTCATTCCCTTTGGAGCGCGGCAAATCCCCCGACGCCGGCCCAAAGCAGGACTGAGCGTAAACGGCAATCGTAATTTTGCACTTTCCCGTGTCGGAAAAATATCAGAAGAACCGGAGGAACAAAATGAACAGTCAGGATCAGGAACGTGTCAACGAGTCTTTTTCCAAAGGAGTTGAAGTCTTTACGGAAGACGATCTGGAAAAAGTCAGAAAAGACAGTGCGGCGGCGGAAGAGAAGTCGGCGAAGCTCGGAGAACAGTTCGAGTCCTTCAAACTGACCTGGGGACTTCTTCAGGATTATTGGGCCGGAAACTACAAAAACGTCCCGTGGAAGCTCCTCGCCTCGATCGGTTTCGCCGTGACCTATCTTGTCTCTCCGCTCGACATCATCCCCGATTTCCTGCCTGTGCTCGGGTTCGTGGACGACGCCGCGGTCTTCGCGCTGGTCGTGTCCTCGTTCCAGTCCGAGCTTGACGCGTACAAGGAATGGAAAAACAACCAGCCGAAGTGACGGATCATGGCAGCAGCAAAAGAACGCCGGCGTTCCGATAAACTATCCTCCCCCCGGGGCGGAAACGGAATAAAAAGGAAACTGCCGTTTCCGGCGCGCCTGGCGTGTTTCTGGCCGCTGGCGGTCGTGCCGGCCGCGGTTGTCGCGCTGTGCCTGAAACATCCGCTTTGCGGCGTCGTTCTTGCCTTTGTGCTGAACAGCCTGCTCACGGTGCTATTCTACCGCGAGGACAAGCGTCTGGCGGAACAGCAGAACTGGCGGATCCCGGAATTCTATCTGCATTTCTGGGAGCTCGCGTGCGGCTGGCCGGGCGCGCTGTACGCGCAGGCGCGGTTTCATCACAAATGGAAGAAGCTTTCCTACATGGCAGTCTTCTGGGTGTACGTCGTCCTGAACGTGCTGGGCGTGTGCTGGCTGCTTCTGCCCGGCACGATGAACGCCCTTGCCTCGGACGTTCTGAACCTGATTCAGGGGCGTTGAACGGGCGGGCATGAAGCCCGCCTGATTCCTGTCTGCCGGGATCAGCTGAGCATCCCCGAATTCTGAAGCACCGTCATCGCGTATTCGAGATACTGGCGCGCCTTCGCCGTGAGCGTATTGAGGCCGAACAGACGGA
>JAFXUM010000199.1 GCA_017524965.1 Lentisphaeria bacterium
CGGGGCGTAGCTCACGCCGACCTCGAAACAGCGTCCCGAGGCGTTGACGATCTCCGTATCGTTTCCGAGGAGCCCGGCGGCGGAATCCGCGTCGAGCGTGGCGGACATGAGCGCGATGCGGAGGTCGTCGCGCAGGATGGACCGTGCGTCGAGCGTGAGCGCGAGCGCGAGGTCGGCGTGGATGCTGCGTTCGTGGAACTCGTCGAAGATCACGGCGGAGACGCCCTCAAGCGACGGGTCCTTCTGGAGCATGCGCGTGAGCAGAGCCTCGGTCACGACCTCAATGCGCGTGTCCGCCGAAACGAGCGTCTCGAAGCGCGTCCGGTAGCCCACGGTCTTCCCCGGCGGCTCGTTCAGGAGCGACGCCATGCGCCGTGCCGCAGCGCGCGCGGCGATGCGGCGGGGTTCCAGCATGACGATCTTCCCCGGCGGCAATACGCCCGGTTCGAGCAGGGCGAGCGGGACGACGGTGCTTTTGCCCGCGCCGGGTTCCGCCGTGATGACCAGCGGACGGCAGGCGCGCGCGGCGTCCGCGATCCGGGGCAGGACGGCGTCGACGGGGAGACCGGAACGGATCATTGTGCGAGGCGCTTTTTGACTTCGTCGAGGAGCCGGGGCATGATCTCGCCCGCCTTGCCGCGGAGCCAGATGTCGGTGATGTGCCCGGTGAACGCGGACTGATCGGGGTTGACCTCGATGACGACCGCGCCGCGGCGTTTGGCTGTGTGCGGCACCATGCAGGCGGGCATGACCTCGCCGGTGGTCCCGCTGACGAGGCACACGCTGCACGATTCGGCGTCCGCGAACGACTGGTCCATGGCGTGCTCGGGGATGCCTTCGCCGAAGAAGACGATGTCCGGCTTCAGGAGCCCGGCGCACTTCGGGCAGGACGGCGGATTGCCGGCGAGGAGGTCGGCGGTCGGCGGCCCGGAGAACGAGCATTCGGTGCAGCGGAGGCGTCCGAGCGTGCCGTGGAATTCGATCACGTTCTTCGAGCCTGCCGCCTGGTGGAGGTTGTCGATGTTCTGCGTGACGAGCGAGAAGGCGACGCCCATCTTTTCGAGCTCGGCGAACGCGAGGTGGGCGGCGTTCGGCGGGCATTTGCCCCACAGGTCGTAGAAAATGGAGCGGATGCGGTTCCAGGACTCCACGGGATGCCGCATGAAGTGGTCGATCTCGAAGAAATCCGGGTTCACCTGCTGCCAGAGGCCGCCCGCGCCCCGGAACGGCGGGATGCCGCTTTCGACCGAGACTCCGGCTCCGGTGAAGATGAGCATGTTCTTTTTTTCGGCGATGATGTCGGCCGCGGACTGGATGGGATCGGGATTCATAGGGCGAAAACTCCAAAAAAGTGAAAAAAAACCGCTTTAAAATACGTGTTGAGGTTGTATATTTCAAGACTTGTTCTATTTTTAAAGAGAACTTTTTTCCCGAAAGGAGAACGAGACCATGAAACGAATCCTCGCCGCGTTGATGCTGGCATTGACCCTGGCCGCCGGAGCGCGCGCCGCCGAGCTGAAGATCGCCGTGATCGACATGCAGAAGGCGTTCCAGGAATACGAGAAGACCAAGACCATCGAGATCAAGCTGAACCAGCAGATGGAGGTGTTCAAGGAGTATTCCAGCCAGCTGAACCAGCAGTACCAGAACCTGCGGAAACAGTACGAGTCCGCCCGCGACGACTCGCAGAACATCGCGTACTCCTCCGCCGAACGCGAGAACAAGCGCCGGAAAGCGCAGCAGCTGTACGAGTCGCTGCAGCTGAAGGAGCAGGAGATGACCAGCTACACCGAGAGCCGCAAGACGCAGATCCGCGACATGTACACGAAACTGCGCGGCGAGGTGGTCGACGAGATCAAAAAGGCCGTCCACAACAAGGCCGTGCTCGAAGGCTACACCATCGTGCTCGACCAGTCCGGCGAATCCCTGAACGACGTCGGATTCGTGATCTACGTCCAGCCCGGACTCGACATCACCGACGCGATCATCCAGGACCTGAACCGCGGCTACCGCAAGAACGCGAAGGACCCCGCCGGGGCCGCCGCGTCCGAAAAGTGAACCCGGTTGAATTTGAACTCCAACTGAACTGAAACTGAACTGAAACTATCCAACTCACCCATAAGAGGATCTGAAATGAGCAAAGAATACAAAGCATCCGAACTCGCGGAAGTCATCCGCGGCACCGTCGCCGGAAATCCGGACGCCGTGGTCACCGGAGTCAATTCCCTGAAACTGGCGGAACGCCATGAGATCTCGTTCCTGACCAGCGCGAAATACCTGAAGGCGCAGCGCGAAAGCCACGCCGGGATCGTCCTCGTGCCGAACGACTGGAAATACGAGCCGCCCGAGGGGCAGACCAATATCCACTGCGAGGACCCGGACAAGGCGTTCTCCAAGATCTGCGCGCTCTTCGCGCCGGAACCGCTCGACTACCCGGTCGGCGTCCACCCGACCGCGTTCGTCCATCCGACCGCGAAGCTCGCCGAAGGGGTCCACGTGGGCCCGAACGCCGTCATCATGGAAGGCGCGGAGATCGGCAAGAACACGAAGATCTGCGCCTGCGCCTACGTCGGGCAGTATTCGAAGGTCGGCGAGAACACCACGATCTATCCCGGCGTGTGCATCATGCACCGCTGCATCATCGGCAACCGCGTAATCATCCACGGCTGCGCGGTCATCGGCGCGGACGGATTCGGCTACAACGCCACGTTCCGCGGGCTCGTGAAAGTGCCGCAGAACGGCATCGTGCGGATCGACGACGACGTGGAGATCGGCGCATGCTCGACCATCGACCGCGCCAGATTCGGCATGACCTGGATCAAGAAGGGCGTGAAGATCGACAACCAGGTCTTCGTGGCGCACAACGCGATCGTCGGCGAATCCTCCGTGCTCATCGGGCAGTCCGGCGTGGCGGGCAGCGCCGAGCTCGGACGCGGCGTGGTGCTTCAGGCGCGCGCGGGCGTCAACGGCCACATCACCATGGGCGACGGCTCCAAGGTGCTCGGCTGCTCCGCCGCCCAGAAGAGCACGCCCCCCGGTGAAACCGTGTTCGGCGTGCCCGGCGAAAGCCAGGAGGCGTACCTCGAACGCTTCGCCCTGCCGATCCGCGTCCGCAAGCTCATGGGCCGCATCGAAAAGCTCGAGGCGAAAGTCGCCGAACTCGAAGGCAAGGGCGCCGACGGAGACAAGCAATGAAACGCGATCCCGCCGAGCTGCAGAAAGAGATCCTGGCGCTGAAGGAACAGACCGGGGCGACCATCCTCGCGCACAACTACGTGGACGGCGCGATCCAGGACATCGCGGATTTCTGCGGCGACTCGCTGGAGCTCAGCATCAAGGCGAAGAAATACAAGGCCGACCTCATCGTCTTCTGCGGCGTCCGCTTCATGGCGGAGACCGCGAAGATCCTGTCGCCCGACTCCCGCGTGATTCTGCCGAACTCCACCGCCGGATGCCCCATGGCGGACATGGCGCAGGTCGACGAGGTGCGGCGTTACAGGAAGGAACACCCGGACGAGATCCTCGTGGCGTACGTGAACAGTTCCGCCGCCGTGAAGGCGCAGGTCGACTGGTGCTGCACGTCCGGCAACGTGGAACGCGTGCTGAACGCGCTCCCGACGGACGCCAAGGTGATGTTCCTGCCGGACCGCAACCTCGGCGCGAACATGACCGACAAGCTCGGGCGCCCGATGTCCCTGTGGAACGGCTGCTGCCCCATCCATGACCACATCACGCTGGAGAGCATCCGCGAGGCGCGCGCGGCGCACCCGGAGGCCGAGGTGCTGGTGCACCCCGAATGCCGTCCGATGGTCGTGGCGGCGGCGGACTGTGCGCTCAGCACGGGCGGCATGCTCCGGCACGTGTCCGAATCGCTGTTCAGGGAGTTCATCATCGGCACCGAGATTGGCATCATCCACCGCATGCAGAGGGAAAACCCGGACAAGGTGTTCCATCCGCTGCTGCCGAAGGTGGTCTGCGCGGACATGAAGAAGATCACGCTCGAAAACGTGCTGGCGGCGCTTCAGGGGAAATGCGAGGAGATTGTGCTCGATCCCGAGATCATGGACGCCGCCCGCAAGCCCATCGAACGCATGCTCGCGCTTTAAGCTCGTTTACATCTTTTTGAATTTTACATAACGGGAGTTCCGACTATGAGATTCCGCAGGATTTTTGTGCTCGCCGCCGTTGTCGCGGCTTGTTTCGCTTCCGCCGCTTTCGCGCAGGAAAATGCCGATGCTAATCAGCCTCAAGCCGAGGTCAAGACGTTCGGCTACCGCAACCCGGTCCTGCCGGGATTCTACCCCGACCCGAGCGTGTGCCGGGTGGGCGACGATTACTACATGGTGAACAGCACGTTCTGCTATTTCCCCGGCGTTCCGGTCCATCACAGCAAGGACCTGATCCACTGGGAGCAGATCGGCCACTGCATCACGCGTCCCACGCAGACCCGCCTGCAGAACATCGGGACCTGGAACGGCATTTACGCGCCGACGATCCGCCACCACGACGGCACATTCTACATGGTCACGACCAATGTGTCCGGCGGGGGGAATTTCTACGTCACGACGAAGGACCCGGCGGGCGAATGGTCCGACCCGGTCTACGTGCGCGAGGGCGGCATCGACCCCGACCTGTTCTTCGACGACGACGGAAAGACGTATCTCCTGACGGCGCAGGGCGCGGGCGAAATCCACCTGGCGGAGATCGACCTCGCGACCGGGCGTCTGCTCAGCCGCAGCGAGATCATCTGGCGCGGCACCGGCGGACGCTGCGCCGAGGGGCCGCACATGTACAAGAAGGACGGCTGGTATTACCTCATGATCGCCGAGGGCGGCACGGAATACGGCCACTGCGAGACCATCGCGCGCAGCCGCAATCTCCGCGGACCGTTCGAAGGGTGTCCCTCGAATCCGATCCTGTCGCACGCCTTGGCGCGCGGCTATCAGAACCCGATTCAGGGCACCGGACACGCCGACCTCATCCAGGCGCACGACGGCTCGTGGTGGCTGGTCTGCCTCGCGTTCCGCCCGCTCAACGGATTCCACCATGTCCTCGGCCGCGAAACGTTTCTCGCCCCCGTGAAGTGGGACGAAAACGGCTGGCCGGTCGTGAACGGAAACGGCGCGATCTCCCTCGAAATGGACGTGCCGACGCTGCCGCAGACGCCCGTTGTCAGGGAGCGTAACTTCAACACGGAATTCGACGCGCCGAAGCTCGGGCTGGAGTGGAATTATCTCGGCGCGCCGCGAACCGGAAACTACTCCCTGACCGAACGCCCCGGCTGGCTGCGGCTGAAGACAAGCCCGGTTTCCATCAACAGTAACGACTCGCCCACGTGGGTCGGCCGCCGTCAGCAGCATATCCGGTTCCAGGCTCACACCAAAGTCGATGCGAGCGGCCTGAAGGACGGCGGTGAAGCCGGACTGACCCTCTTCATGTCCAACGATTACCACTGCGACCTGGCGGTACGGAAGCGCGACGGGAAGTATTTCCTGGTCCTGAAATACAAGCTGGGCCGCCTGAAGCATACGGAGAAGGAAATCGAGCTCAAATCGCCCGTTGTCCAGCTCAGAATACTCAGCACGGACAAGGATTCCTATTGCTTCGAATGGGACGGCAGTCCCGACGGATACGTTCCTCTTGGGGACATCGACACCGGTTTCCTCAGCAGCGAGACAGCCGGCGGCTTCACCGGCGTTTACCTCGCGCTTTATGCCCAGTCCAACGCGGACGGCGGGGCGGCGGGCGGTTATGCCGACTTCGACAGATTCGTCTACAGGGACCATGAATGGCCCTGATCGTCGAGGTCCTGTTTTATGGCTGTAAATAGAAAAAACATCCGGCCGATCGACGAGTGGTCAGATTATGGCTGCTGAGGGAGATCTGTCTTTTTTTGTCCGGCAGAATATCGAGCGACAAGTTCGACATGGACGTCCTTATCGGGAAGACTATGTCCCGAAGCTCATTCCGCAAACCGTGTACGATGTTTACATAGCACCTTACATGGGGGCTGCTATTAAGTAAGGGCGTAGTAGGCGGCGTTACGGAGGCGGTGGAAGAGGTGGGAATTGTCCTGCGGGGACTGATTCTGCGCCATGAAGAGGACGGCGAGCTCGTTTTTGAGGTCGAGCGTGAAGTTCGTCTCCAGCCAGCCGCCCCAGCCGAACGAGCCGATGGCGTCGGTGGTGGAGGAGCAGCCGCCGAAGGTCTTCATGAAGAGGAAATTGCCGTAGTTCTGGCCGCCGAGGTCCTGCCATGTGAACGTGCGCGCCTGGTGCGGCGTGAGCTGGGGGGAGATGAGGTAGTCGAACCCGGCGGCGGAGAGGAACTTGTGTCCGTTGTATCTGCCGCGGTTCATGAGCATCTTCACGAACTCGGCGTAGTCGCCGATGGTGGAGACGAGGCCCGCGCCGCCGGACTCGAACGCGGTGTCCTCGCGGTAGGCGTTCAGCCCGAGGTGCCAGTCGGCGTAGTCGAAGCGCTTGCAGGTGCCGTCGCGGTGGTCGTATGCGGTGGCGAGGCGGCCGCGTTTCGCCTCGGGCACGACGAATCCGGTGTCCTTCATGCCGAGCGGTCCGAAGATCTCGTCCTGCAGATACTGTCCGAAGCGTTTCCCGGCGGCGCATTCGATGACCGCGCCCATCACGTCGGCGGAGTAGCCGTATGCCCAGCGGTCGCCGGGCTTGAACGCGAGGCGGCAGCCGCCGAGCCTGTTCGCGAACTCGACCGTGGAGAGCTGGACGCCCTGCTTGCGGAGGTCCTCCATCTCGCGGACGACCATGGCGGCGTCGGGCGAGCAGTCGGGATAGAGCAGGCCGGAGGTCATGTTCAGGAGGTCGGAGACGTACATCGGGCGGTCGCTGACGATCGCGAGGCCCTGTCCGAACTCGGTGTCGTAGCGCTGGTTGCGGAAGCCGGGCAGGAATCGCGCGACCATGGCGCGGGGCGACAGGATGCCGCGGTCGATGTTCATGACGGCGGCGGTCCCGGTGACCGGCTTGGACTGCGAATAGATGCGGAAGATGGTGTCGCGGCTGATCTTTCTGCCGGATTCGATGTCGGCATAGCCGCTTTCGGCGTAGTAGATCTCCTCGCCTTTGTGCAGGACCATGACGGACGCGCCCGCGTATTCGCCGCGGTCGACGGATTCATTGAGCAGGGCGGAAAGCCGGTCGAGTTCGGGATTCATGCTGTGTCTCCTGTCGGATATGAGGTGTGAAAAAGAATGCCTGTTTGAGCGGGGGATGAGGTTATTTTTCGGCGATCTCCATGGGGGCGAACGTGCCGTCGCAGACGAAGACGTTTTTGCCCTCGGGCGTGTGGCCGGTCACGCGGAACGCGTCGCCGTCGATGTCGCCCGTGCAGACGACGGATTCGAAGAGGCGGAGCGCGAAATTGAAGTTGACGCGGATCATGTTCACGCGGACGGGGTACCCGAGCTTGGCGGCGAGCCAGTCCTGCGCGAACATCGGATAATGCGCGTTGTTCACGTGGTTGTTGTAGTCGATCTTCGACTGTCCGATGTCGGTGCGGACGGGGTCGGCGCCGGGCGCGGGGTCGAGCTTGCCCCAGTCCTCGAAGAAGATGGGCTTGTCCGGGTTCGCGGGGAACGTGCCGGTGACGTCGTCGGGTGAGACGGGGCGGAGGTTGGTGAGCTTGAGCATGAGCCAGTAGCTGCTGGCAGTGGCGATGCGCCGCCCGGTGGCGGGGTCGGTCAGCTCGAACTGGCGCATGGCGAAGAGACGGTGGACGCCGCTGGGCCAGGTCTTCAGACGGACGGAATCGGCGCGCGGGGGCAGGGCGTCGAACTTGATCATGAGGCGGGAGAGGACCCAGGTGATGCCGAGGCGGCGCAGGTCGTGGATGCCGACGCCAAGGATCTCGGCGTGCGCGCCCGCGATGTCCTGCATCAGGTCGAACGCCGCGCCGAGGCGGAGGCGGCCGTCCGGGCCGATGGCGTGGAGTTGGGTGGGGTACTCGCGGGTGATGCTGGCGGGCTTGCCGTCGAAATACGGATTGCCGTTGTGGATGACGTCGGCGGCGTTTTCCTGTCCGGCGGTATTGTTCGAAGCGGGATCGGTGTTCATGGTTCCGTTTCCTTTCGTTGAGCTTTTTCTTTGCGGATGCCGTCGGCGAGCAGCGAGATCAGCGCGTCCTGTTCCGGGGCGATACCGGACCGCAGGACGCGGCGTGCGTTTCCGCCGTAAATCACGCCGAGAAGCGCGGTGTTCAGCCTCGACACGACGGCGCTGCCGGTGCGCGGGTCGTCGGTGACGCTGACCGTGCAGGGGACGAGGGCGGGCAGGACGAGTCCGCGGTCCGGGTCGTCCATGAGGCCGCGCGCGTGCGTGCGATTGCAGAGTTTCCAGTTGTAGACGGCGCGTCCGTCCGAGGGCAGGGGCAGGGAGCATGCCTCGCGCGTGGCGCGCCAGCCGGAATCCTCCGGCATGGCGTTCCCGAACGCGTCGTCGAAATCGTCGGCGGTGATGCCGGGGAATTCGTACGAGACGATGAGGTTGTGTCGAAGGTAGAGGAATCCGGCGCAGAACATGGCGGCGGCTCCGGCGATCGCGCCGAGGAGGAACGCCGCGAGCACGGGGTTCCTTCTGCGAGGTCGTTTCTGTTCGATTTTAGTATCTGTCAGCGGGTCCATGAATAGTCCTTTCCATCCAGCGCGCGCCGGATGTTTTCGAGCTGAATGCGGAAGTCGGCGGTTTCGCGGCGCCAGAATTCGCGCGTGCCCCAGTCGGGGTACTGCCTGCGGAATCCGGCGTCGCCGGACTGCACGGCGCACCAGGAGAGAAAGTGCATCATGCGCATGGCGCGGAGGGGTTCGACGAGGCGGAGCGAGGCGCGGTCGAACGGACGGAAGACCTCGTAGGCGGCGAGGATCACGTCGAGCTCGCGTTTCGACTCGGAGAGCGTGCCGGGGAGCAGCAGCCAGAGGTCCTGCACGGGCGGCCCCGTGACCATGTCGTCGAAGTCGATCGCCATGAGGCCGACGCCGGGCCGGTCGAGCACGTTCGCGCGGTGGAAGTCGCCGTGGATGCGGATCATGGCGTCGCCGGGCGGATAGACCGCCTCCGCGAGGTCGAGGATGGCGTCGCAGAGGTCGATCAGCTCCTGTTCGCACGAGGGATCCACCGCGCCGCGGTCGAAGATGCGGTGCATGGCGGCTTCGGCGAAGGAGGCGGGCGTCATGCGGAGCCGGTGGGGTGCATCGCGGCGTTCGCCGCAGGCGTGGATGCGCCCGAGCAGGGACCCGATGCGTTCGAGCGTCTCGTCCTGTTCGAGCTCGATCTCGCGGCCGCGCATGCGCGGGAAAATGGCGAAGAAAACGCCGTCGAGCTCGCCGAGCGTGGAGTTCGTTTCGAGCTCGTAGGGCGGCACGACGGGGATCTCGTCGCCGTCGCAGTCCCACAGAAATTCGTGTTCCTCCAGGATCGCCTCGCGCGTCCAGCGTCCGGGGCGGTAGAACTTGACCACGAGGCGTTCGCCGGTGGCGGCCTCGATCTCGTAGACGCGGTTGATGTAGCTGGGCAGGGCGGAGGCGAGCCCGGTCAGGCGGCACGCGAGGGCGTCCTCCAGCGCGGGCAGAAAGTATTCGGGCGTGATGCGGTCGAATCCGGCCGCACCGGCTGTCCTGCTGCCCCGCGGATGGTTCATGGGAGCGTCACTCCTGCCCGGATCAGAGGGATTCGCGGTCGGCGACCCACTGGCGCATCGCCTTTTCTGTGGCGATGTTTTTGCCGTTCATGACGGCCGCGGCGAATTTCTTGAAGTAGGCGCAGAAGACGGTGTGAAGGACGTTCAGGTTGGAGACGCGTTCCTCGAACGCGGAATCGCGTTCCATTTCCTCTCCGGCCGGGAGCTTGACGGAGCCGAACGCGAACGTGTCGGCGTCGAATGTGAACGACCACTTGTCGACCTCGGCGTCGCCGCCCTCGCGGGCGAACGTGACGCGCGCCTTGCGGAGTTTCTTGCCGCTGGAAAGGGCGGCTTTCGCCTCGCCGGAGGCAAGCGGATTGCCGCGCTTGACGACGCTTTCGCCGGAGCCCGCCAGGTCGGGATCCTTGGTCTTGCCGGGGGAATACGCGAGCGTGAGGGGGCCTTCGATCGCCGCCACGTAGTCGCCGAAGTCGCCGACGGAGCAGCTGCCGCCGTTCACTTCCGCCTCGTACCAGAGCCAGGTCAGGAAATCGCGCCCGGGCTGGGGTTCGTCCATGCCGGACGCGAGATCGGTGAGCGTGAGCGGGGGCAGGTCGGTCTCATTCTTCTTCAGGAGCGTGGCCATCAGCGTGTCGACGGAGATCGGCACGGGCTCGATCTCCAGACCGAGCGCGCGGGTGAACTCCTGCACGAAGACGTCGAACTTCGCGAGGGAGGCGGCGCCGAAATAAAGGACGTTCGCGGCGGTGTCGACCACGAACGGCGTGGCGGAGATCGTGGGGACCATCTTCGGCATCAGCGTCTCGATGGCTTCCTCCTTAATCATCTTCTTCTCCTTGCGCGGGACGAAGAGACAGTCGTTCGCCTGCATGTAGGCGAGCTCGTCGCGGCGGCAGACGGCGTTCAGGAGCTGGGCGGGCACCTTGCGTTCGGTCTTGCGGAGGTTCAGGTA
>JAFXUM010000200.1 GCA_017524965.1 Lentisphaeria bacterium
AGCAAATCCATGCCGGACGGCGCGCGCCAGGAGATGGAGTCGCTGATCCGCCGCCTGGAACACGCCGCCCCCGCCAGCTCGAAGCTGAGCGTGGTCTCGTTCGCCGGGACTTCCTTCGTGGAGAAACTGCCGGATTCCCCGGCGTTCACGGGCCTCCAGACCGCACCATCCGAACCTCACGCCACGGACATCGCCGGGGCGATCGACGCCGCGCTGGAACTGATCCCGTCCGACGCATCCGGGCGCATCCTTCTGCTTTCGGACGGCCTCCACACCACGGGCAATCCCGTCGCCGCGTCCGCAGCTGCCGCCTCCACGCGGGGCGTCGCGGTCGATTACCGCCTGCTCGCGCGCGGGGCCGTCGACGACACCGCGGTCCTGTCCGTCGATGCCCCTCTCCGCGCCGCGCCCGGCACGATCTACACCGTCTCCGCCCGCCTCTACGCGCAATCCTCCGGCACGGCGGTCTGCCGCATCCGCAAGAACGGCGGCGCGTGGCTCACGCGGGAAGTCCGCCTGCGCCGGGGCGTCACGACCGTCTCCTGGCGCGACAAGACAGAGTCGCCCGGCACTGCAAACTACGAGGTCGAGCTCGTGCTCCCCGAGGGCGCGCCCGCCGACCCGGTCCCGGAAAACAACCGCGTCCGCCGCATCGTCTCCATCGAAGGCCGCAAGCCCGTCCTGCTCGTCACGATGTCCCCCACGAAGAACCTCGCGCGCATCCTCCGCGAGGCAGGGCTGGACGTCAAGGTGATGGAGCCCTCCCCCGACGCGCTCGCGCCCGAGGTGCTGGGCGGCGTTTCCGGCGTGATCTTCGAGAACGTGAAGGCGTCGTCGTTCAGCATGGAATCGCTCGCCCGCCTGAAGGGCCTCATCTCAGCCGGATCGGTCGGGTTCATGATGACCGGCGGCAAGTCCTCCTACGCGCTCGGCGGCTACTACCGCAGCGAGATCGAGGACGTGCTCCCGGTCACGCTCGAACAGCGCAACGAGGTCCGCAAGGGCATCAACGCGGTCGTGGTGGTGCTGGACCGCTCCGGCAGCATGAGCATGGTCAACTCGAAGGGCATCACCAAGATGTCGCTGGCGAACACCGCCACCGCCGAGGTGCTGAACCTGCTGTCCGACGTCGACCAGATCGGCGTGATCGCGGTCGACAGCTCGCCGCACACGGTCATCAACCTCGCCCCGGTCTCCACCGTCCGCGCCAAAAAGAGCAAGATCCTCGCCATCGAGTCCATAGGCGGCGGCATCTTCACCTACACCGGACTGAAAGCCGCCTTCGAGATGCTCGAGAAATCGGACATCCCGTCCCGCCACATCATCCTCTTCGCCGACGCGTCCGACGCCGAGGAGCCCGGCAACTACAAATCCCTGCTCGCCACCGCCGAATCGAAGGGCATCACGGTCAGCGTCGTCGGGCTCGGCACGAAAACCGACTGCGACGCGGCGTTCCTCATGGACGTGGCGAAACTCGGCAGCGGCATCGCGTATTTCACCGACAAGGCCGAGGAACTCCCGCGCATCTTCGCCGAAGACACGTTCGTCATGGTCCGCAGCACATTCCTCTCCGACCCGGTCCGCGCCACGCTCCGGCCCGCCGCATCGGTCCTCCCCGGCTCGAACAAATTCTCCCGCGCGTACGATTTCAACGGCTGCAACCTCACGTTCCTGCGCCCCGGATGCGACGCCGTGCTCGTCACCGACGACGAGGACCACTCGCCGATCGCCGCCACGGGGACGTACGGACTCGGACGCGTCGCGGCGTTCTGCGCCGAGGCCGACGGACGCTACACCGGGCCGTTCGCGCAGGATCCCGGCGCCGCGCCGCTCCTGACCTCGCTCGTCACCTGGATGACCGCGTCCGACGACGAGGGCGCGGACTACATGATCACGCAGGAGATCCGCAACGGCAGCCATTACGCCGCGCTCGAGCTCGACCCCGCGCGCACATCCGACCCGTTCCGCGGCACGCCCGTGCTCACGGCGGTCTTCTGCGACGATTCCGGGCGGACCGAAACGCGCAAGTATCCGCTCGCGTGGGACGGCCCCGACCGCCTCGTTTCCGAGGTCCCGCTCTCCGGCGGAAACGTCGTCCTCGGCTCCATCCAGTGGGACAGCGCGCGCCCGCATCCGCTCGTCCCGGTCGAACTGCCGTATTCCCCCGAATTCAGCCCCGATCAGGCATCCGGCCGCGAACTCGCCGAAACGCTCCGCGCCTGCGGCGGCCGCGAACGCATCGCCGTCGAGGACATCTGGAAGGACATCCCGAAACGCCTCCGCGCGTTCCCGCTCACGCCGCTTTTCTGCCTCGCCGCGATCCTGCTGTTCCTCTTCGAGATCGCCGAACGCCGCTTCCTGCTGATCGGACGGTTCTTCGCTGCGAAGAAGAAATCTGAGGACGCCGGGGAGAAAGAAACCGCTTCCGATTCCGGCGCGAAGTCCGCCGTCAGACTCCCGCGCAAACGCAGGAAGATGCCGCGTCCGACTTCAAAATCATCCCCGGCACAGTCCGCGTCCGCGACCGAATCCGCGCAGGATTCGCAAAAACCGGAAGAATCCGCCGAACCCGCCCCCGCTGACTCCATTTCCGCCGCCCTGAAAAAGGCCCGCCGCAGATAAAAAAAGCAAAGGAGAACACCATGGGAATCGTCCTCACAGCCTACAACAACGGAAACTGCAACGGCATGCCCTACGCGTCCATGAAGATCGAAGGGACCCGGTGCGAGTTCTACCCGAACGGAAACTGCAACGGCATTCACATCTGGTCGATGAGGAAGACCGGCAGATGCACCGAGGTCTACAGCCGGCCGGGCCAGAACGGCTTCCCGTTCAATTATTTCCAGTACATCGGCCCCGGACGCTTCGGCGGCAGGTCGGGCGGCGTGCAGTTCTACCCGAACGGCAACGGAAACGGGATGCCGGTCTACTTCTTCAGTTTCCGGGGAGACAACGCCGTGGAGTTCTACCCGAACGGGAACGGCGGCGGCATGCCCGAGGCGTATTTCGAGAAACGGGGCCGCATGGTCACGTATTATCCGAACGGAAACGGCAACGGAATGCCGATCTGCGCCATCAACGGCGCGAACGACGTCCGGGACGCCATCGAGCTGGTGTTCTATCTCTTCATCCCGCAGGGACGCCGGCTCTGTCCCGGATGAATCCGGTAATACTTTTTTCTACGCCTGCCAGTGACGGTTGACGGGCCAGTACTGGAACGCCGGGGTCTCGTACGGATGCGACGCTTTCAGGGCGTCCAGGACGGCCTCCAGCACGGTCTCCGCGACCACGAATTCCAGCTTCCATTCCTCCACGCGTTCCACGCGGCCCTGTTCGCCGTAGAACGGATGCGCGCTTTCGAGCGGGCGGAATTGTCCAATCCCCCGGGTCTGCCAGCAGCAGGAATCGTAGTTGCCGAAATTTCCGGCTCCGGCTTCGAAGAGCGCCGTCTTCACAGCCTCCACGTGCGAACCCGGCACATAAACATCAAGACGATAAAAGTGCATAACGGCTCCTTGTAGACACCTATGGTTTGCGGATGCGGAGGAAAAGACGCGTCCCGGCCCCGTGCGGCAGCGGGAATTCGGGCGTGCGCTCAACATGGACGCGTTTGTCGGCGGTCAGCGCGGGCCATTCGTCCGCGGTCTGGGACTCCGTGCGGAACACGCACAGACTGCCGCCCTGCCCCAGCAGATTGCGGCATTCCTTTATCAGTTCGGGCGCTCCGGCGACCGCGCGCGCCGTGATCGTGCGGAATCCGCCCCGGTATTCCGGTTTCGCGGCAAGCTCGTTGGCGCGGGCGTGGACGGGGTGCAGATTGGCGAGCCCGGCGGCGGACGCGGCGCGTTCCAGAAACGCGATCTTCTTGCCGCGCGAGTCGATCGCGGTCACGTCGAGTCCGGGACGCGCTGCGGCGAGCGGAAACGCGGGAAGTCCGGCTCCGCACCCGACGTCCGCCATGCGCACGCCGTCGGCGAAGAGTTCCGGCAGGGCGCGGAGCGCGAGCACGCAGTCGCAGACATGCTTGCTCCAGTAGGATTCCGGCGGGATCGCGGTCAGGTTCAGCGATTCGTTCGTCTCGTACAGAAATTCGCCGTACTGCGTACAGAGGGCGATAAAAACATCCAGACGGTCCGCCCCGACGCATTCGAGCAGGAAGGCGCGTTCGGCGGCGTCCGGCGGGGGCAGTTCGGCCATGCTCAGGCCTCCACGGCGCAGTAGCAGGACATCGCGCACAGCAGCAGGAAATACGCGGCGGACGCCCAGCGCACGGCGGGATTGCGGAACGACAGCCGGAACCAGTCGCGGAGCCAGTACGGTTTCGCCGAGATCACGATCCCGATCACGCCTGCGACAAGCACAAGCGCGGCCAGGAGCGGATACCCCGGCAGCCGCGCCGGATATGCCGCCTTCAGCACGGCGTGCGCGCCGAGGATCAGGATGGCGGCGGCGGCCCGGGCGAAGAGGTAGTTCAGGAAGATCGCGGCGAGCACGATGGCAAGCAGGATCAGCGGCACGACGAACGTCTGGAACGGCGAATCCGGCATGAAGATCGGACGGATGTTCGGGATGCACCACAGCAGCGCGATCACGGTCAGAACCGTGCCGGAGATCCGTTCGCGCGGGAGTTTTTCGAGCAGGCCGCGCACGACGGGTTCGCGCCGCACGGTCAGGATGAAGACCGAGGCGGCGGCGAGCGAGACGGCGGCGGCGATGGCGAGGACGGCGGAAAGCGGCATGACGGCTTACTCTCCGTCGATGACGTTCAGGGGGATGATCTCCTTCACGTCGCTCCGGTTGTATTCGTTGGTGATGCCGGCGGAATGGCGGAACATGAACCGTTTCGCGTCGTCGGTGTACTTGTCGGTCAGGCGGCCGGTGTACTTGCTGCCGTTCTTCAGGACGATCGTGGTGTCGGGCAGCCAGGCCTTGATCTCCGAGACCTGCTCGGTCCGGCCCTTGCCGACCTTGACCGTGATGTTCTGCACGTCGGGCTTGGCGTGCTTGTTCGACACGGTGACCGTGTGTTCCCCGGAGGACAGGTTCTTGATCGTCACGCGCTTGGAGACGTCGCGGGATTTCCCCTCGGGTTCGGTCCGGCAGATGAACTTGCCGTCGAGATAGACGTTCATGCCGGGCGGATTCACGGAGAGCACGATGGTGCCGAGGTTCGAGTCGAGCGTGAACGTGCGGTTCATGGGCTCGCCCGGATGGACCGTGACGAGCTGTTCCAGCGTGTCGTAGCCGTCCTTGCTCAGGCGGACCGTGTAGTCGCCGGCATCGATGACGTCGCGGCTGTAGGGCGTCACGCCGTAGTCGATGCCGTTGATGAAGAGCGCCGCGCCGGAAGGCACGCTTTCGATCGTGAGGGAGCCGGGCAGCATTTCCATCCGGGCGTTGAGCTCGGTCGTCTCGTCGCGGTTCACCGTCACGATCTTCTCGTAGGGTTTGTAGCCGTTTTTCGAGAGACGGACCTTGTGCTGGCCCTGTTCGATGAAGTCCTTGAACGGCGTGACGCCGTAGGACTGGCCGTCGATCTCGATCTCGGCGGCCTCGGGATCGCTGTCGAGCGTCAGCGTGCCGATGTTGTTCATCAGCGGCACGTTGATCAGGATCGGACGGCCGTTCTGCACCTTCCAGGAGATGTCGCGGCGCGTGTAGCCCTGCATCTGCACGGAGGCGGAATAGGATCCGAGCGCGAGGTCGGGCAGCAGGACCGGCGTGTCGCCGATCTCCTTCCCGTTCATCTGGACGTGCGCGCCGGACGGATTGGAGTCGATGATCACCGTGGCGTTTTCCGGCACGAGCGCGACGTGCGCCTCGACCTGACGGCCCGGCGTGACGTTCACCGGAAGCCACGCGGGGTCGTACCCGTCCATGGCGAACTTCACGATGTACATGGCGGACGGCACGGGTTTGGTCATGTACGGGGTGGTCCCGATGACCTTGCCGAGGATGGAGACTTCCGCGCCGGACGGCTCGGACGTGATGCTCATGCTGCCGTAGTCGCTCATATCCTTTTCGGGCGCTTTCTTTTCGCACGAAGGCAGGAGAAGGAGAGCCGCGGCGCAGACGGAACAGACAGCGGAGAAGAAAAGACGTTTCATCATATCAGTTGTTCCTCAAAGACATTTTTTTCTCGATTTTGATCCGGGTCTCCCGGATCTTCCGGTAGGTCTCGCTGTCGGACGGGAAGATCGCGAGCAGGCGGTTGCACTCGGCGACGGCCTTGTCGTACTCGCGCTGTTCGTAGAAGAGCCGGACGTTCTTCTGTCCTTCCAGACGGATCTCCTCCAGTTTGGCCTCGGCGGCGGCGAGACCGTCGCGGGCGGTCTTCCACTCCGCGGGCTTCGGGTCGTCGAAGAGCTGGTAGCGGCGCAGGGCGAGCTTGTAGTTCGTGATGGCCTTCGGCAGGTTGGACGGCGTGGTGTCGATGCTGCGGAACGCCTCCTCGGCGACGAAGAGGAACGTGCGTGCGTCCTCCAGGATGCGGTCGACGTTCTGCGAGATCACGCCGAGGTCGTACTCGTCGAGCAGCGTCTCGTTGATGATGGTCTCCACGCGGTTGAACGTCTCGGAGACGTCGTTGGACACCTTCACGTCGCAGAATTTATTGTCGAATCCGGCCATGATGCGGCGGTGCTGCCGGTTGTCCTGCGAGGTGCCGGCGATCTTCTCCTGCTGAAGATCCATGAACCCGGAATCCAGGATCTGCTGTTTGAGCTTGGCGATCAGCGTGTCGGGGACCGGGTCCTTGAAGAGTTCGTAGTAGCGGCGCTTGTTCTGCGGCTCGTCCAGCGTGACCTCCATGCGGTAAAGGAGCGCCTCCTTGCCGTCCTGCGCCTTCTCCCTGCGGCCTTCGAGCTGGAGCACGAACCGGAACACCTTGTTTCCCTCCACGGATTCTTTCTCATAGTAGAGGACGAAGGGGTTTTCGACTTTCTTTTTCACGGTCTGCTGGCCGGACGGCGTCTGCTGCGGTTCGCTCAGTTTGAGGAACAGCCACAGGCCGACGATGGCGATCAGGACCACGATGAACGCGAAGATCGCGTTGCTCAGGAACTTTCTGGATCCGGCCGGACGCTGCCTGTCCTGTTTCTTCTTGGTGAAAAGGCCGTGCTGCGGGACCTCGGGGGACGGCGCGGGAGCGGGCTGAGGCTGAGGAGCCGGCTGGGGCTGAGGAGCCGGAGCGGGCTGTTTCTGAACCGGAGCCGTATTGGTCGGGACCGAGGAAGTCGTGTTCTGCGGACGGAAGAAGAACGCCGGCTGCTGGACCTGGGTGGTCTGCTGAGGCGAAACGGACGCGGACTGCGGCGCGGGCTGGACAGCCGGAGCCGGATTCGCGGCCGGGGCCGGATTGGAATCCACGCAGCGCAGGAGCTGGTCGCCGATGGTGATGACGGCACCCGGAGCGAGCGGGGACGCCCCGATCACGGGCACGTCGTCGACGAGCGTGCCGTTGGTGCTGCCGAGGTCGCGGATCAGCCAGTTGCCGGCCGCGTCGCGTTCGATCTTCGCATGGTAGCGCGAGACTCCCCCCATCGGCAGCTGGATGGTGTTGTCGCTCTCGCGTCCGATCGTCGCGCCGGACGGCGAAAGCTCCATCGTCTGTCCGGTCAAAGCGCCGTTCAGATACATGATTTTCATATTGTCGGATCCTCCTTGCCGGGACACACGGTGCTCTGCTCCCCGGCGGTATGAGTGGAATACTTGGTCCGTTTCTCAGGCGGGACCGTCTCGGCGTTCAGGTCCAGACGGTCGCCCGGCACGGTTCCCGTATGCGCGAGCGCGCCCGCGGGCAATTCGATCACAGACTGCGCCTTCCCGCACCACACGGCGAGCCGCCAGGGGCGGAGCTCCGGATGCGTTTCCAGGACGGTGTTGTCCGCCCCGAGAAAGATCACGTCTATGGGAAACGTCATAAAACACGTATGGATGCTGGAACAGGACGGGAAGACCATCGCGTCGATGCCGATCTGATCGAACGGGCGTCCGATCATGCCGCGCAGGCGGTCGCCGAACGACACGGCCTGGAAGGTGCGGTACGACAGCACGGTCTGTCTCGTCATATTCCGGATCATTTGAACATCTCCAGCGCGCGCATCAGCATCGGCGCGATCACCACGGTGAACACGGCGGGGAAGATCAGCAGCGCCACGGGGAACAGGATCTTCACGGGCGCTTCGCTCGCGAGCTTTTCGGCGCGCGCGAACCGTTTGGCGCGGAGCTGTTCCGCCTGAATGCGGAGCACCTGTCCGATGCTCACGCCGAGTTCGTCGGACTGCACGATCGCGTTCATCACGCTGGTCAGTTCGGGCTGGCGGACACGCTGCGTCATCTCCTTCAGCGCGGACTGGCGCGGCTTGCCCAGCTGGATCTCGTGGAGCGCCTTGCGGAGTTCGAGCCCGAGTTCGTCCGGCGGGCGGCGGATCAGGATGTCGCGCAGGGCCGTCACGAAGTCCTTGCCCGCCTCGACGGACAGCGTCAGCAGGTCCAGCACGTTCGGCAGGGCCTTCAGAATCTGCAGATGGCGTTTCGTGATGAGGCTGCGAAGCCACACCTGCGGATACATCACCGTGCAGAACAGCACCAGGATCCCCGCCAGCGCGTTGCCCGAGGCGAAAAAGAGAAACGTGAACAGCACGCCGAGCACGCCCATCAGGATGCGGACCGTCACGAACTGCTCGGCCGTCAGGACCTGTTCATAGCCCGCCATCGCGAGCTGTTCGCGCAGTTTCTTCATCGTGCCGGAGAGGGATTCCGAGGCGCAGAGCCGCCGGAAATTCGGCGTAAACGGCAGAAAGATACGGAAAAACACCGGGATATGGCGCGCGTCCTCGCCGAACTGCGCCTTTTCGACGTCGATCGCGGAGATCATCTCCGCGGCGAGCAGCACCACGGACGCCGCGCACATGCCGGCGAAAATGCTTGCAAGAAGCGTAAGGATCTGATTCATGCCCCGTCCTCCTTATACGTCGATCGTCGTGATCTTCCGGATCCACAGGAACCCGCAGACGACCATGATGATGACCGCGAACAACACGATGATCCCGACGACGGACCCGAAAAACGCGTCCATCAGGTCGGGCGCCAGACGCATCATCGCGAACATCAGCAGAAACGGCACGGCCGCGATCAGCCACGCCTGCATGCGTCCCTGGGACGTCAGGGCGCGCACGCGCTGCATGATGCGCATGCGTTCCCGGATCACGCCGGCAAGTTCCTCCAGCACGGATGTCAGTTCGCCGCCCGTCTGGCGCGCCGTGATGATCGCCACGGCCACGAGCTCGAAATCCTGCGACTGGAGGCGGTCCGCCATCTTGCGGAGCGCGGTGTCGAACTGCACGCCGAGGCG
>JAFXUM010000201.1 GCA_017524965.1 Lentisphaeria bacterium
CCCAGAGCGGCGATTTCACCCGCGCCAAAGGCAAGGAAGTCATGGAATCGTTCCTGAAGTCTCCTGAAGCCGACCAGATCCAGGTCCTCTTCGCCCACAACGACGACATGGCCCTCGGCGCCATCCAGGCCATTGAAGAAGCCGGCAAGAAGCCCGGCAAGGACATCATCATCATCTCCATCGACGGCGTCAAGACCATGTTCGAGCAGATCCTCGCCGGCAAGGCCAACTGCACCGTCGAATGCAATCCGCTCATCGGCGCCCAGCTCTTCGACGTGGTCGAACAGATCCACGCCGGCAAGAGCGTGCCCGCCCGCATCCCCTCCGTGGAAGGCGTGTATGACAACGTCGGCGACGTCAACGTCGGCACCGAAAGAGAACCCGTCGTCACCAAGAAGATCACGCAGGAGATCGTCGACAGCCGCAAGTACTGATCGGCTGACAACGGTCTGAACGGACCGGTCCGATCCGGTCCTTCATCCTTTGATCCCGAACCGGGAAGGCTCCGCGCTTTCCCGGTTTTTTCGCGCCTTTTTTCCGGCTTTTTCCGGTTTCCGGGTTGTTTTTCGGGCGTTCGCGGTGTATGGTATCGGAAAAAACATTCGCGAATCAATTCTTTTTCAGGAGTCCCGACCATGAAAAAACTGCTTGCCGCCGTCTTCGCCTCCGCCGTGTTCACCCTCGCCGCCGCCGACATCCACATGGCGGGCGACTCCACCATGATGACCTACCGGGGCAAGGACGCGCCGCAGCAGGGCTGGGGACAGCGCATGCAGGAACTCGTGAAGGACGGCGTGACCGTGAAGAACCGTTCCATCGGCGGGCGCTCGACGAAGAGCTTCAAGGCGGAAAAACGCTGGGAGGGATTGCTTCGCGAGGTCAAGAAGGGCGATTTCGTGATCATTCAGTTCGGGCACAACGACGGTACGAAGGCGAAGCCGGAACGCTACACCGACCCGAAGACCGAGTACAAGGAAAATATGAAAGGCTTCGTGGAGGACGTGCGCAAGGCGGGCGGCATCCCCGTGATCGCCACGTCCATCCCGTTCGGCATCTACCTGGAGAACGGCTCGCTGAAGCCCGCCGGATTCCTGGACCCGTACCTGAAATCCGCGCGCGAGGTGGCCGCCGAGACGAAATGCGACCTGGTCGACCTGTACGCGTACGCCGACAGGGAGCTGAACGCCGCCGGGGAGAAGAAGGGCACGCTGCTGTATCTGGAGCTGAAACCCGGCGAGTATCCGAACTATCCGCAGGGCAGGTCCGACCGCTGCCACATCAGTTTCCGCGGCGCGCTCTTCTACGCGAAGGCGTTCGCCCTGCTCGCGAAACAGAACAAGCTTCCGATCGCGGAGCTGTTCAAGGAGTCGGATGTGTCCCCGATGGACGCCGCGCTGAACGAAAAGGACATTTACATCTCCCCAAAAGATGAGGCAAAAGCCTCAACTGAAGTTGTGCCCGGCTCCGCTCAGACACAGGGTGAGGCGAAACCGGATACAGCGGAAAAGAAACAGCCCGGGGCAAAATAAGCTCGCGTTTCCCTCCCGTTCCCAGCTTGAAAACAGCGCCTCCCTTCCATCCCGGACGGGAGGCGTTTCCGTTTCAGTGGCGATGGTTTCAGATGCTGTCAGTTTTCTTCGGGCGGCGGGTCCGGGAACGCGCGGCTCGCGCACCGGGCGAAACGTTTTTTTCGGAAAAAAGGACGGATTTTCATTGCTTTTTTCGCCGGGTCGGACTATATTATATGTTCTTTATCCTTAAAAAAATCAGGACGGGGTCAAATGGGCGAAAGTTTTGAAGCGAGATTAATCGCGGCGAGTTCGAAAGAAGTGTTCAAGAAAGCGAAGCAGATCCTGCACAGCGGCGGTCTGCTCTGCTGTCATGAGATCGAACGCGGCGTGCTGCGCGCCGTCTGCCGCGATGCGAACGGCAACGTGTCGCATGCCGAGATCCGCGGTTTCCCGAACGGCCCGTTTTCCGGCACATGCACCTGCCGCGGGCAGTTCCCCGGATTCTGTCCGCACTCGATGGCGGCCGCCCTGTACCATGCCAAATACACGATCAAGAAGCACGAGGAACCGCAGCTGCCGGACCTGCCGGCGCAGTTCGCCGGACTCCGGTTCGTCGGGATCCCCGAACTCCTGACGGAGCTTCTGGGCGAACATCCCGCCCACGTCGAGATCGAATCCGAATCCGAGTTTCCGCACGCCCCGAGCAAGTGGGAAAATGTGCATCTGCATGTGAATCTGGTCAGCGGGACGCGCGCCTACGCGGGCAACCAGACCAATCTCCGCCAGCTTCATTTCGACAAGTCGACCGCCTCGCTCCGCCTCGCTTCCTTCTCGCCGCAGGACCGCCAGATCATCCGGTTCCTCGCGATCAACGCCGAGCAGCTGGAGCATCAGACGCTGTCGCTCACGGCGGAACAGTGCACCGAGTTCTTCCACTGCCTGCCCGGATTCACGCGTTTTACGCATAAGGACCAGCGGATCGTCGTCCACGCGGAACAGGCCGCGCCCGTGCTCCTGCTCGAAAAACTCCGCACGGGATGCCTGCTGCGGTCGGCCATCCTGGTCAAAAACTCGCCCCTGCCGCTGAAGAACGTGAAGGTCATCGCCGGACGCAGCGGCTGCTGGGTCGGCATGCTCGGCGAATACTGGTGGCTGCCCGCCCGCAACGACGTGTCGTGGATCCGCAATTTCCTGCGCACGACCATTCAGCCGTGCGACGACGAGGCGGCGAAGCTTCTGCTGGCGACGAAGGACCTGTCCATCCGCATCCTGCCGTCCACGGGCGTGAAGGTGCGCGAACGCAAGTTCCGCACGGTCTACGACGGGCGTTTCCTCGACGACGGCACGCTGGAGCTCACCATGATGTTCAACTACGGCAATCAGCTCTGCCCTGCCGACGCCACGCGCTTCGGCGCGGCCGGCCATGCCGCGATGTTCTGGCTCCGCAACACGCGCGAGGAGGAACAGCGCCACGAGGAGCTGATCCATTTCGGGTTCTCGCACCGCACGAAACGCTCCGTGTCCGGGGCGTCGGTCGTGTACCGTCTGAGCGACCGGGAGGCGGTCGGCATGTTCATCGAGGAAGTGATCCCGCGCTGGGAACGCGAAGGACGCGATTTCCTGCTCAGCGCCGGGCTTGCCTCGCTCTCGGGCGGGAATTCCCGCCTGACGCTGCGGACGACGCTCCGCGGTTCCGGTCCGGACTGGTTCGAGCTCGGCGTGCGCCCGAGCGCGGGCGGCGCGGCGGTCCGCTGGAACGACCTGGCCGCGGCGGCCTCGAAAGGCGAAAAATACCTGCCGCCCGCCGTCCTCAACAGGCATTTCGTGCGGATCCCGGACGCCCTGCGGCGTCTGGCCGCCTCGCTTCAGCCGGTCGTCACGTATCTGCCCGGCGCGGACGACGATCCCGACGCCGAGATCATCCGCATCCCGCGCCACGCGGCGTATTACTGGGCGGACGCGGCTTCGGAACTGCCCGGCGCCGTGCCGGTCGATTTCCTGCGCCTGAAGCTGGACTACGACAGCGTGCTGCGTTCGCCGGTCCGTCCCGAGCTGGATCCCGAGGTCTTCCACGGGCAGCTCCGCGAATACCAGAAGACGGGCGTGGCGTGGCTCGACGGCATGTCGGCCCGCGGCTGCAACCTCATCCTCGCGGACGAAATGGGCCTCGGCAAGACCGTGCAGGTCCTCGCGTTCCTCGCCGTTTCTCCGCAGAAACGCCTCCCCGCGCTCGTCGTCTGCCCCACCACGCTGGTCGGAAACTGGGCCGCCGAGATCAAACGCTTCCTGCCGCGCTTCCGCACGCTCGTCGTGAACGGTCCCAACCGCGGCGCGCTGTGGAAGAAGGCCGCCACGCGCGAGATCGTCATCACCTCGTACGCGCTCGTGCGGCGCGACATCGAACACATTTCCGCCGTCAACTGGTCCACGCTGATCCTGGACGAGGCGCAGCACATCAAGAATCCGCTCAGCCTCAACGCGCGCACCTGCAAATCCATCCCGTCCGCCGGCCGGATCATCCTCACCGGCACCCCGCTCGAGAATTCCGCCGAAGACCTCTGGAGCATGTTCGATTTCCTCCACCCCGGCCTCCTCGGCTCGCTCAATTCCTTCCGCGAGAAATATTCGGAGATCGCCGCGAGCGCCGAGCTGAAACGCGAGCTCGTGCGCCGCATCGCGCCGTTCATGCTCCGCCGCCGCAAAGCGGACGTCTGCCTCGAACTCCCGCCCAAACAGGAACAGCTGCTCTACTGCGACATGGAGGAGCCGCAGCGGGAACTCTATCAGACGCTCGAAAAACGCGCGAACGAGCAGTACAAACAGTTCAGCGAACTCGAATCCGGCGACCGCTCCATCACGCACATCCACCTGCTCGCATCCATCATGCGGATGCGCCAGGTCTGCTGCGCGCCGGAACTCCTGCCGGACGGCGAAGGCGCGGGCGTCGGGTCCGCCAAGCTCGAACTGCTGAACGAACTCCTGCTGGAAACGCTCGACTCCGGGCACAAGGTGCTTATCTTCAGCCAGTTCACGTCCATGCTGTCCATCATCCGCGGCAGCCTGGATGAACAGAAGATCGAATATGAGTATCTCGACGGCTCCACGCACGACCGCGCCGAACGCATCGAACGGTTCAATTCCGACCCGGAGGTGCGCGTTTTTCTGCTCAGCCTGAAGGCCGGCGGCGTCGGCATCAACCTCACGTCCGCCGACACCGTCATCATCTTCGACCCGTGGTGGAATCCCGCCGTCGAGGACCAGGCCGCCGACCGGACGCACCGCATCGGGCAGACGCGCAGCGTGAACATCATCCGGCTGGTCGTGCGCGACTCCATCGAGGAACGCATCCTCGCGCTTCACGAACGCAAGCGGGCGCTGTTCAACGACCTCGTTGAGGAATCGACCGAGGCGTTCTCGTCCCTGAGCATCGACGACGTGAAGTTCCTTCTCGCCCGCTGATCCGTCCGTTCATTTCCCCTTTTTGCATACGAAAAAACACCGCCCTTCCCGGAGGAAAGACGGTGCGGATTCCTTTGTGGAAAAACGGATCAGCCGCGGCCGGCTTCGAGCGCGGCATAGTCGGCGAGCATGCCGTCGTAGAGACCGCGCAGGGAGGCGTCCGGCTCGATGACGGATGCGGAGGCGCAGAACATCGCGTAGAGGTCCTCGAACGGCGTGTTTTCGATGCCGTTGGCGGCGCGGATGGCGGCGCCGAGGGACGCGGAGTTCGCGATGGAGACGGTCTCGATCTTCGCCTGGAAGACGTCCGCGAGGATCTGGCGGAAGGTCGCGCTTTTGGACGCGCCGCCGGTCACGCGGATGCGCTTGAAGGAGCCGTCGCCCTGCCACGCGGAGTGGCGGCGCATGGTGAGCGCCTGGGATTCGAGCAGACAGCGAATCTGTTCGGCCTTGGACGCCGCGGCGGGGTCGAAGTTGCGGACGACGCCTGCGGGGACCGCGGGCGTGTTTTCGGCCTCGTAGTAGGGGAGCATCAGCTTGCCGCCGTTGCCGGGCTTGGTCTCGGCGCACGCGGTGACGTCGAAGAAGTGCCAGTCCACGCCGAGCTCGTCGCGGAGGTGTTCGCGTGCGAAGGAGCCGTTGGTGAAGCAGATGAGGCTCATGAAGCCGCCGGCCGGGTTGCCGAACACGTGGCCGCATCCGTCGGGATCGGTCACGAAATCCTGCATGGTGGCGAAGAAGGTGTCGCTGGTGCCGAGGCTGATGACCGCGGTGCCGAAGGAGCCGCCGCCGACGCCGATCAGGCTGCACGGATTGTCGCCGGACCAGACCACGACCGGGATGCCCTCGGTCAGGCCGTATTTCGTGAAGTAGGCGGAGAGCTTGCCCGCAACGGTGTTCGAGGGCTTCACGGGCGGGAGCTTGTTCATGAGGTCGGGGGCGGTGGCCGCCGTGATCGCGGGATCCCATTCGAGCTTGTGGAGGTTCAGCAGGTTCATGCCCGCGCCGTCGCCGTAGTCGATCGGGGTGTCATGGCCGCAGAGCACGGAGCAGAGGAACGAGCTCACGAGGTGCACGGTCTTCGTCTTCGCCCAGGCTTCCGGCTCGGTCACGGCGAACTTGCGGATCTGCGGACCGGTGAAGCGCACGATCGCCGGGCTGCCGGTGTCCCTGCGGAGCCGTTCGCCGAACTGTTCGGTCAGCCAGGCGCATTCCTTGTCGGTGGACTTGTCCATCCAGATCGGGGCGACCGCGCGGGAAAGGAGCGGCGTGAGCTGGTCGGCGAGAGTCTTCGCGGGATCCCAGCCGGCGATCGGGGCGCTCAGGTAGACGGATCCGTGCTGCTGGCCGGAACCGGAGATGCCGGCGATCTTCTCCATCGGGAAATCGGCCTTTTTCATGCGGTCGAACAGCATGTCCATGGCGGCGACCCACATGCGCGGATCGGCGCAGCGGACGTTTTCGTCGTCGTTCGGGAGATATCCGCTCGGCGAATTGTATTCCGGCAGATCGTTCTTGAAGTTGACCGCGAAGGAACCGACGACTTTGCCGGCGACGGTGTCGATGACCTCGGCTTTGAGGCCCTGCGTGCTGGAGTCAAGACCCAGATAGTAGCTCATTGTTGCATCCTGTTTGCTGTTGGTTGTTGGTGAAATGAGGATATACTACATAACAATACCCTGAAAACGCCCTTTTTTCAAGAGAACACCGCGCATTTTTCCTCTTTTTCTTGGACGGAGCGCCGGATGCGGGGACGTTTGAGGCGAAAAAGACGGAATCCGGGCAAAAAAAATCCGCACACGCGGTGCGGACGGAAACTCAAAATGGTGGTGGGGGATGGATTCGAACCATCGAAGGCATGGCCGGTAGATTTACAGTCTACTGCATTTGACCGCTCTGCAACCCCACCAGAAAACTGCGCTTGGAGCGGGTAGAGGGAATCGAACCCTCACAATTAGCTTGGAAGGCTAATGTTCTACCGTTGAACTATACCCGCAGGCAATTTCAAAGAGGATTTATTACTATACATCCTTTGCGGCGGAAATCAAGCCCGAAACGGAAAAAAAGCCGAAAAAAGTCCCCGGAACGACGCGAAAACGGCGTCAGGGGCGGTCCTGCTGCGAATCCGGCAGTTCCGGGGCTGTTTCCGCGGGGGCTGCCGGGGAGGGATCCGCCGGGGCGTAAAGAGTCCAGACGCCGGTCGTCAGAAGCTCGCGCCGGGTTTCCTTGAGCGGATGGCGTTTCAGGTCGTGTTTCGTGCCGACGAGGTAATGCGGACGGGATGCCGTCTCGCTCGGTCCCGCGTCCTCCTTCGCGTGCGGGATCACGCGGTCGCCGAGGTAGAAATACGCGGAGTAGGGGACTCTCCGGTAGAAGTAGAACTGTCCGTCCGGGACGAGCGCCGCTGTCTTCTTGAAGAACTCGCCCGGCATCTTGTCGGTCCAGCGGTCCGCCGCGAACGGAAACGAGGCGAAAACAGCGCATGTGACGCACCAGATCGCGGGGAGCGCCGTGCGGAGCGTCCTTCGGAATCCGGCCTTGTCCGCGAAATTCCATTCGGTCAGGGAAACGGCAAGCCACACGGAGAAGAACGGCACGGTCGGCAGGACGTACGTGATGAGGACGCGGCTCGTGAGGCACCAGAAGAGCGTGACGGAGAGGAATCCGAGCAGAGGCAGGTCGTTTGCGAGGACGCGCTTCCGCCACAGTTCCGCGAGCCTGGCGCGTCCGTCACGCGAGCACGCCGGGAACAGCACGAGCAGCACGGCGGGCAGATTCGAGAGTAGGAACCATACGAACGCCATGCCGCGGAAGAATTCTCTTCCCGCGCCGTACTGGTCGCCGTATTCCTTGAACAGGAACCGCTTGAAATTCTCGTTCACGAAGAAGTAGTACAGAAAATCCGGGTTCGCCCGCTGCATCAGGACGTACCACGGCGCGGCGATCAGGAAGAACACGGCGGATCCGAGGACCCAGGCGTGATCTTTCAGGTCGCGCCAGCGGTTCCCGAGCAGGACGAAGAGGAAGACCGGTATCCCGGCCATCACGAGCGCGACTGGCCCCTTCACGAGCATCCCGAGCGCGAGCGCAGCGAAGAACCCGGTGCTCGCGAGCTTCCTGTTGCGGCGGACGGTCTCGTGGTCGAACACCATGTAGGCGAACACGGCAGAGCACACGCAGAACGCCAGCGCCATATCCGTCATGCACAGTCCGGCGTACAGGAAATAGATGGGACTGGCGAGCGTGAGCAGGACGGCGAGCTGCGCGATGCGTTCGCCCCTGATCCGGCGGACCGCGCCGTACAGGACTGCCAGCAGGCCCGCCGCGAAAAGAAACGACGGCAGACGCACCGCGAAGAGGTTCGCGCCGAAGATGCGGCAGGCGACCGCTCCGGCCTGAAAACTCAGCGGCGGCTTCCCCTCGAAATTCATCAGGACGCCTTCGTGAATGAGCTTCGGCTCCAGATAGTTGCCGCTCTCCGCCATGATTTTGCAGATCAGGGCGTAGCGGGCTTCCGAGGGGTCCATGAGCGGGACCAGACAGTTCAGGGCGAGCCGCAGGACCGCGAGTGCGGCGAGAAGTATCAGAAACGTGCGCCGGGAGAAGAGCGGAGCGGGGGAGGCGGGGGCGGAACTCATGCTGTCATTTCCCCTTGTCGGGCGGCGTGTCCTCGATCACCGGGATCGGCTCCACGCCAAGCGTTTCCCATGCGCCGCCCGCGTCATCCTCGAATTCCTCGGCCGTGTCGACGTTGCGCCACTGTTCCAGCTCGGCGTCGCTCAGGCCGCCCTTCTGTTTGCCGGACATGATCTCCAGCACCCAGGGCTGACGTTTGGAGAGCAGGTCGCCGCGCGAGGAAAGCAGGACCACGGTGTCGGACGAAATCGGCCATTCAAGCTCGATCCTGCCGTGTTTTTTCCCGCTGTAGAAGACGCGGGTCACGGGCTCGTTGTCCTGGATCATTTTCCGGTGGTTCGAGCCGAGACGGAGATTCTTGTTCGACGCGATGAAATGGCGGGCGTGCCAGATGATGCTTTCCATCTCCTCCTTCGTGAGCTTGTCGGCCTCGGTCGGCTCGAAGAAGAACGGATCGGAGACGGTTTTGGTCGAAGTGCACGCCCCCAGGGAAAAGGCCAGGGGAAGAAGAAGGAGAAGCAGGATGCGGAGTTTCATGGTTTTCTCCCGAACACGCCGGTGTAAAAAAATGGCGGAGAGAGGGGGATTCGAACCCCCGGTAGAGTTTGACCCCTACGACGGTTTAGCAAACCGTTCCTTTCGGCCACTCAGGCATCTCTCCGCATCAGTTCAAAAAATGTTTTATACTATACTCCGTTTTCCGGATAAAATCAAGGCGAAAACGAAAAAAAAACGAAAATGGACCGGCGCGACGCGTCGGTTTCACATTCCCGCGGGGCCGCCGGGCGGGGGAGGGCGGTCATTCGACGGGGAAGGACATGGACTGCGTGGCGGTGTTCGCCCTGCGGCGGAAGACGCGGCCGGGGATGCCCTGTTTCGAGTACGACGGGCGGCCCATGAAGTTGACGTGGTGCCGGATGGCGAGCGGACCGAACGGGCCGCGCAGGACTTCGACGAGGTCGAAGCGGTAACGGCGGTTCGCGGCGGCGTCGCCGAGGTCGTGCAGGAACGAGATCGCGGCGCGGAAGTTGCGGCGTTTCTGGTCGTCGGAGAGTTCGCGCCAAGGTTCGGGGCGTCTGCCGAACTGGCGCAGATGGCAGTAGCGCGTCTTGACCTCGACGAACACGAATGCCGCACCGTCGAGGCAGACCAGGTCGAGTTCGCCGTACGGCGTGCGGCAGTCGCGCAGCAGGACCGTGTATCCCAGCTGCGAGAGCAGCCGTGCGGCGTCGCGTTCTCCGGCCGCGCCGAGACGTTTCCGCCAGGAGCGTTTCCGGGCGGACTGCCGTTCGGGAGCTTCCTGATTGATGCCGCCGTCAGGCATTTTCCGGAAGTCGCTTGAAGAGACCCCAGAGGTCGTCGCCGATGAAGAACGTGCCGAGCGTGTCGTACCCGCCGATGAAGCGGCTGAGGAACGCCGCGGAGACTTCGTCGAAGTTGCGCGACGGGAGCTTCGAGAACACGAAATGCGCGTCCGAGTCGCCGGGATCGTCGTCGGGACATTCGTTGAAGACGAAGAGGATCTCGCGTCCGATGGGGCAGACGCCGGAGAAGCGCACGGGTCTCAGGCGGCGCGCCGCCTTGTCGAGCGCTTCGCCCGCGGCCTCGGCGTCGAACAGGATGTCGTCTTCGTTGAGTGGGATGATCTTGATCATTTTCCGAACGCTCTGGCCTGGCCGGGCTGAATGGGATCCGCGACGGGATTCGCGCGGAAGTATTCCGCCGCGTCGGCGTCGTCGACGACGCAGCGGGGCGAGATCTCGACGAGCGCGGCGGGCGTGCCGTCGGAATTGCGCGGGACCTGGACTCCGGCGAGGTCGAGGCGGCGCGCGTCGCGTTCCACGAGCATGGCGCGGCAGGATTCGGCGGAGTCGACGCCCGTGGCGTTCTTGGTCGGGCCGAACATCTCCTTGCGGGAGCCTTCCACCACGATGGCGCGTTCCGCCATCGGGAGCGCGTCGAAGATGAACGATTCGAGCTTGACCGCGTTCGTGGATTCGGGTTTCACGACCGTGCCGTCGGCGGCGAGGTACGGGACCTTCTTGTCCGCGCGGTGCCACGGGAGCTTCAGCGTGCCGTCCTGCGTGAGCGATTCGATGAACGTGCGGCTGATGACGTGGATCGCCGGACTGCCGGAGAGGAACGCCAGCGTGCCGTCCGGATTGAGGCGTTCGGCGAGCTCCAGCGGCATGTCGCTGTATTCGATCACGTGCAGGCGGCCGCCGGAGAGGCAGAAATTGCCGAGCTTCTCGGTCGGGCAGGTCTTCGGAAGCATGCGGCTGCTGATCTGCGAGCCTTCGAGGATGTGCAGGCCGATGAACAGCGGATCGGCGATCGGCACCAGCGGATTGTCCACCTGGAAATACGAG
>JAFXUM010000202.1 GCA_017524965.1 Lentisphaeria bacterium
GGTCAGGGCGGCTTCGGCGGTCAGGGCGGCATGGGCGGCGGCCGTGGCGGTCGCGGCGGTCAGGGAGGCGCGGGCGGCTTCGGCGGCCAGGGCGGCTTCGGCGGCGGCATGGGCGACTTCGGCGGCATGCAGGGCGGCTTCGGCGGCGGCATGGGTCCCGGCATGGGCGGCGATTTCGGCGGCGGCATGGGCCCCGGCGGCATGGGCATGGGCGGCGGCCGCAACGGCCAGCTCCAGCGCACCATCGAACGTCTCAAAGCCGATACGCCCCGCGATGAAGCGCTGAAGAAGATCGAAGCGAAGGACAAAGACGCCTACGCCAAGATCAAGAAGGCCATCGACGACGCGAACGCGCAGCTCGCCGAACTCGCGAAGAAGGCTGAAGTCGAGCTCCCCGACACCGAGGAACAGCAGCGCGCCAAGGCGCTCGATTTCCTCTCAAAGGAAAAGGACGCCATCGACAAGCTCCTCGAAACCGACAAGACCGATTCCGCGACCGCGATGCGTTCCTTCAATGAACTCGCGCAGAAGAACAACATCACGCTCGCGCCGGCCGGCGGACGCAACATCCTCGGTCAGCAGAGCGGACGCGGCGCAAACGGCACGCGCGGCGGCGGCGCAAACGCGCTTCGCCAGATCCAGGAAAAGTTCCCGCAGGAATTCGAGGAAGCCCAGAAGCTCCGCCAGAGCGATCCCGCCGCCTATCGCGAGAAGCTCCGCGAGCTCCAGCAGAAGCTCAACAGCGCGAACTGATCCCTGATATCAGTTCGCCTTAAACAAGGCAATGAACGAGGCCCGTCGGTCAACCTCTGACCGGCGGGCCTTTTCCGTAAAAAAGCGGATCAATCGTCCGTCCTGTTATTTTCCGGACACCACGACCGTCGTCTTCACGTTCGCGAGCGCGGGATCGAGGTCGCGTTCCGCGGACATATCGAACACCGGTTCGCCGTCGATGTTGAAGTGGACGCGGTGAATCGCGACGCAGCGTTCGCGGGCTCGGAGCGACGTCTCGCCGTGGTAGGAGATCATGAGGTTGCCGAAATCGTCCACGAAGAACGCGTTGTGACCGGGTCCGAACTTGTCCGGGATGGAGTTGAACGACAGGACGGGCGTCGGGCTGGTCGTCCAGGACGCGAGGTCCAGCAGGTCGGCGTTCTCGTCCGCGGTGAGCAGCCCGAGCGCGTAGGTGTAGCCGCCCGCGTCGCCGCCGGAGTACGTCAGGTAGACCTTCCCGTTCGCCTTGAACGCATACGGCCCCTCGTTGTTGATGGTGCCGCGGACGTTTTCCCAGCCGTAGACGGGGCGGGTCAGCAGCACGGGCTCGGACGTGAGCACGCCGGGGTTCTTCTCGTCGACCGTGGCGATGTACAGCATGGAGCCGGTGTCGCGCGGGGAGCCGATGCCGACGCGGTAGGACCACACGTAGTAGGACTTCCCGCCCGCCTTGATGTAGGTCATGTCGAGCGAGATGCCGCCGTCGCCGACGCCCTTGCCGTCCTTCTTCAGGATCTTCACCGGGTCTTCCCACGAGGCGGGTTCGATGATGCTCGCGCCTTTCTTCAGCTTCATGTAATGGCACTGCGGTCCCCAGGCGCGTCCGCCGACCGCGAACAGGATGTAGAGGTCGTCGCCGATCACGTGGAACTCGGGCGCCCAGAACGTCTGGATGAGCTGGCGGGCTTCGTCCCTGTCGAGGATCAGATGTTCCTTCACGCCGTCGGCGAACAGGCCGTGCGGGTCGTCCGCCTCGCGCACGTACAGCCCGATGTTGTTCCGGGCGTCGGTCGTGGCGATGAAGTAGAATTTGCCGTCCCACTTGAAGACGACGGGGTCGCCCCACGCGCGGGCGAGCGGGAACCCGTAGGATTCGTTCTGCACGATGCCGGTGATCTCATATTTGCCCGGCTTGTCGAACTGCACGTTCGATGCGTCCCACTTCACGGGCTTGACGGACGTGGAGCCGTCGGAATACACGATCTCGGCTTTCACCTTCGCGAGGTCGTCTGCCGAAGCCGCCAGAACGTTTTCGGGCACGCGCGCGGCAACGGAAACGAGGTGTCCCCAGTGCAGCGCGGCGCGGTCGGCGAGGGAACGCGGCACGGAAACTTTTCGAGGCGAGTTTATATCTATGAGTTTCGCGCCATTCGGTTCCACAATCCACTCATGCGGCACACTATCCACAATGAAATCGTACGGACCGGTCGTTTTGCCCGGTGTGCCGAAATCGGTGATATTCGTTTGGTAATCTTCCCCGGATTCGGAACGCCACATGAAGGCATAGTAGGATTGATACTGCGATGGCCGGCCAATATAATCAATGCAGCCGATCTGCTCGGTCGTGCCCATGTCGACCAGCACCTGTTCGGAGAAATGGATCAGGTCCTTCGTGGTCCAGAGCAGGACTTTCCCCTTGCTCTCCTCGTCCGGGGTGCCGTCCTCGTTCGTGCGGATCGCCATGATGCCGTAGCCGCCGTCCTTCATCGGGAAGATGATCGGGTTCTTCACGCACTTCGGACGGATGGTGTTTTCGGGCGAGATCGTCGCTTTCGCGAAGAGGATGCCGTAATTCCCGTTCATCGCCGTGAAGTTCTTCCCGTCGGTGCTGCGCGCGAAGTGAACGGACCGCGCGAGTCCGTCGGGATAGCTGTTGGGCTCGGCTTTCCGGGTGTAAACGAGGATTTGCTCGCTGCCCGGATCGTACTCCGGGAACGCGGAAACGGCAGCGGATGTGAAGAAGGCGGCGGCGCAGAGTACCGCGCCTGCAAAACCGAAGGATCTCATCTTGCTCTCCTTGTGTGTCGAGGTGGATGTTGAAAAAGAGATTGACCGGAAACACTATAGCAGTTTTCGACAGCATTGTCAAGCCCGGGTCCGGGAAAATACTGATTTTTCTAAAATAATCCAACGGTCTCCGGTCCGTTCCCCTGCAAAAGCACTCCAGCCTCCCTCGGATTGAATCCCTTTTCGGTCGGCCCTCTCACGCCATCCTCCGTTTTTTTCCATGCCCTTCCGTTTTTTTGAGCTCGATTCGTGTCAAAACGCATTTTTTTCGAAAAAATTTTTAAAATCCATTTGACAATCGAATATTTCGGAGTATAGTATTATCAGGAAGTCAAGATTAATTTGATCTTTTCCGATTCAGATCAACCTCTCACCCATAGGAGACACGACCAAGAAGACCATCAACAAGACACTCGCCATCGGCATCGCGTTCACCGCGACTGCGCTCCTCGCACCGGCAGCATTCGCACGCGGCCATGAACCGCCGCCCCGTCCGAACAACGGCATTCAGCTTGCCGCGGACATCGTGAATCTGGTGCGCGCGATCTTCGAACCGCTCCCCGCCCCGGTCATCGTGGAAACGCCGCCGCAAGTCGTGGAAAAGACGGTCGTCGTGGAACGGACCCCGGCCGTCGTCACGGCACCGGTCGTCACGGCACCGGTCGTCACGACGACGCAGACCGTCGTCACGGGCGTTCCGAAGACGGTCATCGTGACCGGCGCCGAGGAGTTCACGGTCCCTGAATACAGCTATGTCCTGTACGAGGACGAATACATCCCGTATTACGAGGGCTGGCTCTACCTCGCGGACGAATGGCGCTGGGCCGACGCCGGGCCGCGTCCGGCGAGACCGCCGCGCTGGACGCCGCCGCTCAGGCCGCGTCACGAACCGCCGCCGCCCAAACACAAAGTGGTCGTCCTGCCGGATCACCGTCCCGCTCCCGGATTCGGACCGCCGCCGGTTCACCGTCCCGTTGTTCCTCCGGCCGTCCGCCGCGAAGAAAAACGCCCCGAACCGCCGCGCACGGTCGTCGTCAGGCCGGAACGCAGGGAAGCGGTCCCTGCCCGCCCCGGACGCAGGGAAACCGGTACGGTCACGCCCGGACGCAAAGACAACGAAAAGGTCACGCCCGGACGCAGGGACAACGAAAAAAACAAGGAAAAGGTCACGGTCCCACCTGAGCGGCGGAAAGAAACTCCGCCCAAGAAAGGCCGTTAACATAATTCTCCTTGGTTAGGTTAAGGGTTTTTGATTCGCCCGGCTCCCGAACGGGGGCCGGGCGAAGTCATTTCCGCGCATCCCCGTTTTCCTCTAAAACGAACCCCCGGATCGTCTGTTCCAGCAGCGCGTCCTTGTCCGGCGCGCCGTTTTCTTCGTTCTCCCGCCCGTAGACCACGCGCAGCAGGAAATACAGGTTCAGGCCGGAATCGGACGGGACCGTCCCGAGCGCCGACATGGTCGAATGGTCCTGCGACCACAGCAGGGAAACCCACTGCATCGCCCCCGTGACCAGCCGGGGCGGATACGGCCTGGAACCGGGCAGGATCACCTTCAGCGACGGGATCGGGATATTCTCCGTCACACCGATGTACGCGAGCAGGTAGGCCAGCACGGTCGCCGACTGGGCGTCGCAGCCCGTCATTCCCGGGTATCTCAGCCCCAGGATCCTGCCGCAGCTCTCGCCGGAGAAGATGCCGTGGCTTTTGTGAAACCGGAACTTCGTCTTTTCCAGCGGGTCCGCGCAGGAACTGCTCCCGAGCAGGCGCATCCACGCGTCGGAGACCGGAAACACATACGACGGCGCCATGAAGATCAGCTCCTGATACCCGACGCGGCTCCGGTCGTTCAGGTCCATCGTCGGGCGCTGCGCCGCGGCGATCAGGCCCCCCTCGGAATCCAGCACCGTGATGTACGTGCAGGTCGGCATGTGGACCGCGAGGGCCCTGTCCAGGAAGCGTTCGCACTGCTCCTGGATCGCGGCGTCCATCGTCAGAAAGATCTCCGGCTTCGTGATGCCGCTCCGGTCGATCACGCTCTCGATGCCGATCGCGCCCTTCCGCCCCCTCCCCCGGATGATCGTGTGTCCGAGCAGGGATGAGGCGAACTTCCCGCCGCATTCCGCGTGGCGTTTCGGGATCGCGAACATGGAGTCCCGGCGGTCCGTCAGAAGCACCCGGCCCGTCCGGTCGAGGACGGCGGGACGGTACGGCGGACGGTCCCGGAACTTTTCGAAAAACGTTTTTCCCGTGACGATCCCGGCGGCGAACAGGACGACCGCGAGGATCGCGACAAGGAACGTGGAAAACTTTCCCATGGCAAGACCTCCTCGTTTTCAGCGCGCGGAAACTACTTTTCCGGTTCTTTTTCCGGCCTGGGATACGGCAGGCGGATATGGCGCGGGAATCCGGTGGGGAAATACCCCGGCGCAAGTTCCCAGAATTCTTCGGCGGTAGCGCAGGCATCCGCCCCGAAATAGGTGTCGAAATCCTCCTGCGTGATCCGGCTCAGCGGCAGCAGACGCGCCTCCGCGAGCCAGTCGCCCTCGAACAGCAGCGCCTGGCAGACATGGTAGCTCTCCCAGTCCCTGAAATCCTTCTTCTTCAGGATCTTCAGGAGCTCGCGCACAGGCGGGCCGTACTGAAGGAAGATGGGATTGTCGAGGATGAACCCCTTCCAGTCCCGCGCGGTCATCTGTTCGAAGGGGAATCCCTTCTCCTCCATCGTGGAAGGGACATACCTGGCGAGGAACAGCCACTCTTCGAAGGAGCGTTCGGATGGCTTCATGGCGCTGATCCGGTTTATGTCCGCCTCGATCATGTCCTGAAAGTCCAGGATCTTTTCTTCGTTTTCGTTCTCGTTCATGTTGAGGTTCCTTTCTTTTTTGATGGTTCGCGGTCTCCCGCGAGGCGCGCGAAAAAACGCGTCCTACGGGCTTTTTTTCAGGTGATTCGACGTGTCATAACGCCTGCAATACGGCGGACGCGGCAAGCCGGAAAGAGACGGACCGGCCGTGCGCGGAGACAATGCGCCCGTCGTGCAGGGAATCGTTTACAGGGCTTCTCCCGGTCGAGGCTTGTTCACCTCGCCCTCCGGGGAACGGGAGAATCATACGCGTTCAGGCGGCTGACACACACGGGATCGGCACTGAACGGGAACGGCGCGCCGGACACACCGGATCCGGCGGCGGAAATGTTTGAAACGTTTATCGTTTGTTCGTTGAAACGGGCCAATAATATAACGTGCTTTTTCAAAAAAGCAAGCCGGAAAACGTCACGATTTCAGATATTTCGCGGAATCGTTCTCCGAAAAGGCGGCAAGTTTTCCGTTTCCGCTTGATTTTTTTTGATTATTGTTGTATAATATATGACAACTTTTTTCCGAGTCCGATATTCTTTCCGGAGTGTCCGCCATGTTCAAAGCTTTCCTTTCCGTCTGCATCCTTTTCACAGCGTCAGTGCTCTTTGGGGCACAGCCTCAAATCTCCCCCGTACAGGCCAGGTTCGACAAACTGATCGAGCATACGTCTTTTGGGGAACCGGAATTGACCGAACTCCGCGCCATCATGGCCGCGGAAAAGGAATCCGGAGAAAAAACGGACTGCACGTTCTGCCCCGACGTCTTCACCTGGTATCTCGCCACAAACGATTTCTTCGAGGAGGCGTCCTGGCTCTTCGACCGCAATGCCGACTACGGCATCAAAAAACAGGACGGCATGACGCTTCTTCACGCCGTCTGCAGCGAGGGCCACGTGGATTTCGCCGAACAGCTCATCAAACGGGGCGCCGAGGTCAATCTGCCGGACAATGAGGGCCGCACGGCCATTCACTACGCCGTCATGAGCGGCAATGAAAAACTCGTGGAAACCCTGCTCCACTTCGGCAGCGATCCGAACAAGCTGACGAAAAAGAAGGAAACGCCTCTTCATTTCGCCGCGAAGTATTCGGGCTTGGAGGAAGTCAGTTTCCTGGTCGAACACGGCGCCAGCATCAAGGCAATCAACAGAACGCTCGTCGAAAACCTTCTGGACCAGCGCCGCCGTCAGGACAAGCTCTACTACGACTCGGATGAAGAGCAAATCGCCGCCCTGAAGGCCGCGCTGGGACTGAAAACCCCGGAGGCGCTTCAGGAAGACGACGTGGAGCTGGACGAGGAGGAGGAAGACGAAGACGACGGAGGCGAACGCTATGCCGATTCGGCCGAAACCGCGTCCGGCGGCAAAAAAAAGGATAGCAAAAAGGAAATCCTCGATCCTGACAATATCCCGTTCGATCTCCTGCCGCGCGACGTCAGCGACGCCGCAACCGACGAAGGCATGACCGCGCTTCACTTCGCCGCGCAGAACGGCAACATCGACGTCGTGAAATATCTGATCGAGCACGGAGCGGACATCAAGGCGCAGGACACCTCCCTCAGCAGGTCCGCGATCCACTTCGCCGCCGAAAACGGCAATCTCGACACCATCAAGTTCCTTGCGGAAAAAGGCGTCGATCTGCAGGACAAGGACAGCCTCGGGGCCACGGCGCTCCACTACGCGGCGAAAAGCAACAGGCTGGAAGTCATGAAATACCTCGTCAGCAAAAAGATTGACTATACCGCAAAGGATGTCCGCGGCTGGACCGCCATGCACTACGCGGCTTACGGCGGCAGCATCGACGCCGTCAAGTATCTTCTGGCAAAAGGGCTCAACATCAACGAGCTGAACAACTCCGGCCGCACGCCGCTCTTCTTCGCCAGAGGACACCGCGAGCTTCGCAAGTTCATGATCTCCAAAGGCGCGAAATAACCGCCGGTCCGGCTCCGTCCTGTCAGAGATCACCGTACTCCGGCGGACATCGTGACGCCGGATCCGTTTCGCCGTCCCGCCGCCCCCTCCCCGGCTCGGGGAACCATGCCGGAAACACGCGCCGGGCACACTGTCCGCACGCATTTTTTTTGGACAAAAAAACGCGAATCCGGCTTGCGAAAAAAGCCATTCCGTGATACAGTAATTGGTTCATTCTTCATTCGCAACATTCCGGCGCGGCCCCCGCCGTGCCGATCAGCTTGAAAGGATTTTATCATGTCATTTGAAACAGGAAGCATCTCCCTCATGATCTGCCCGCTCCGCAACCCGATGCCGGAGAATTACCTGGAACTCTTCGCGAAGCATTCCGCCGGAAAGCTCGACGACGTGAAGGACGAGCCCGTGCTCGGCTGGGTCAGCGGACGCCACCTGCTCGAAAACAGGATCGACGAGACCACGTCCATGTGCGGCGGATTCCCCTACCTGAACCTCCGCAAGACCGAACGCAAGGTGCCCGCCCAGCTCCTGAACGCCGTCTGCCGCCGCGACGAGCTCGCCTACATGCAGGCGAACGACTGTCTCTTCGTCCCGCGCAAGGA
>JAFXUM010000203.1 GCA_017524965.1 Lentisphaeria bacterium
AGGAACCGCGCCTGCGGCGACGTCATCATCCACGATCCGACGAGGAACAGCAGGGGCAGGAATGCGGCATAAATGCGTTTCGGGCGGCGCCAGAGCGCGATCAGGGCGAGGAACGCCCAAAGGAGCATCTGGAGCCCGTACGCCCCGTCAAACATCCGGGAAAGCGCGGGAAAGGTCAGTCCCGGCAGAAGCAGGATCAGCGTCACGACGGAACGCCCGGCGAATTTCGCCGTTCCGAGCTGATGGTGATACGAGGAGGTCAGCGCCTCCGGGGAGCCGAAAACATCGGCGAGGTACGGATAACACGGATTCCCCGTCGCGGTCCACGGCCGCTGGTAGAACAGCAGGGCGAACAGCGCGCCGGCAAGCGCGAAGACGAGCGTGAACCGGATGTGTCCGCCGCGTTTCCGCAGCAGGATATACAGCAGCAGCGCGGCCCCGGCGAATCCTCCGGTCAGCTTGAACGCGGCCATCGCGCCCGCCAGAATCCCGCATGCGGCCGCGAAGCCCGGCGAATCCGCGCGTTTGCCGGGGGCTTTCAGCGCGGCGTCCGCGAGCAGAAGCCCGGCGGCCAGAAGCGACCCCATCAGCGGCTCGACGTAGCCGGAGATCATCACGTGGACCATCAGCGGCGCGATCAGGAACGACCCGGCGAAGACGCATGCCGCGGTCAGATTGCGCCGGATGCCGCCGCACGCCAGGACCGTCAGCGAGGCGAAAAAGCACGCCGCGCCGCCGTACAGCAGGAACTTGACCGCCGCCAGTCCGCCGAACTTCATCATCGGCACGTACAGGAACTGCGGCAGCATCGGGAACCCGGAATACGGCAGGTCCCGGTACAGCAGGATGCGTCCGTCTGCGAGCCAGCGCCTCGGCACGGCGAGCTGGTACACGCATTCGTCCCAGCTCGCGGGGTACTGGAACGCGCCGATGGACAGGAAGAGCAGGGGGACCAGGACGATCAGGAGCGCGAACGGCATCCGGTCCCGGACCGAAAACGAGGGAAAAATCTCTTTGCGGAAGCGGATCAGGCATCCGATTCCGGCGAGCACGGGAAACAGGCAGACCGAACATGCGAATCCGCCCGTACCGAGGCTCATCAGGACGGCGGCGCAGAAAAATGCGCAGACGGCGAATCCGGCGGCGAGGGAGACCAGGAGTAGCGTCAGGCCGCGCATCAGGCCGCGTCCGAGGCCGCAGACGCGCAGGAATCCGTATCCGGCGCCCGCGGATCCCGCCGCGAAGGCGAACGCCGCGAGCATGGCAGGCAGGATCCCTCCGCTCAGATGCGCCAGATATTCGGTCATTCAAAGGCTCCGTGCGGAACGCGCGTCACCAGACTTCACCCTTGGATTCGTAGTATTCGGCGACGTGCGGGACCACGGGCTTGATCAGTTTCTTGATCGCCTTTGCGTATTCGCGGATCTCCCACTGGGCGTGGTCGCTGTCGCGCAGCTCCAGGAAATGGATCAGGTTGCTCAGGTCGACCGTGCCCCAGAACGTGACCATCATGTTCTGCGAGAGCACCCCGCGCGCCTGTTCGCGGCAGACGCCCGCGTCGAGCAGGGCCTGATAGGTCTTCAGAGACTGTTCGTTCTGGGCGCGGATGAGGTCGCGGAGCGCGGCGTCGTCGAAATCCTCGCAGGCGACGGACGCCTGACGGTTGTTCTCGGCCTGTTTGCGGAGTTTCGGCGGCACGTAGAACTCCATGTCGATTTCCGTGTAGCGGCGCGAGATCTCGTTGTACGACCAGGTGCGGTGACGGTGCCACTGGCCGCGCACGAAGAGCGGACAATGCACGCTGAACGTGAAGACGATGTGCTCCAGCGGGCTGGTGTGACGGTTTTCGATGAGGTAGTGCAGCAGCGCCACGTCGCGCTCGTCCATTTCCTGCCGGATCTTGCCGAACGAAACGCGCGCGGCGTTCACGATCGTGGTCTCGGTGCCGAGCGTGTCGATCAGGCCCACCCAGCCTTGTCCGTCGAGTACCTTCACATGATTTTCCGGGGGCACGTTCACGTGTGTCAGAGCCATTTCAGTCGTTCCTTCCGCTTGAAAAAAGATTGAATAAACAAAGTCCGCATCAATATACAGTCGTTCCGGTGCAAAATCAAGCCATTTTCCGCCTTTCTTTTATCGAAAAAGCGGAAAAGTTTATTCGGACGCGCGGTCTCCCCGTTTTTGTGCGCGAGCGTAAGCCGCGCACCGCCGCAGTTGATGCGCTGCCTCAAAAAAACGGACCCGGGTTGAAAAACCCGGGCCCGTCGGATGGTTCTGTTGCGGTTCAGTCCGCCTGAAAAAGCTCAGGGCATGCTGAATGCGGATGGTGATCAGCGGCCGCCGCCGGGACGCTGGCCGCCGGGACGCTGGCCGCCGCCGAAGCCGCCCATGCCGCCGCCGAAGCCGCCCATGC
>JAFXUM010000204.1 GCA_017524965.1 Lentisphaeria bacterium
AGCCGTTTCGCCTGGATCTTGTCGACGGCCACGCGCTGCTCCTTCACCCACTGGATCTCCGGAGCGTCCGGGTTGTTCTCGGCAAAATGGTCAAGCTGCTCGATCGCGAGTTTCGCCCAGTTTCCATCGCCGTCGCCATGTTCGGCGAGCTGACAGTAGACGTCCGCAAGGCCGAGCTCGGCATAATAGGCGGAGTCAGTACCGGGATGCAGGGAAAGCACTTCCTTGTATTTCTCGATGGCCTTTTCCGGCTTCTGATCCTCCAGGTACATGCCGCCGAGACGGAGCCGCACGGGCCCCGCCGCTTCGGCGCACGGGGCATGTTCCAGCGCGGCCTCGGAGCATTCGAGGAAACGATCGGAATCCTTGATGAAAGGCAGCCACTCGAACATGGCGTCGCGATGTCCCCTGTAGAAAGCGTCGGCGATCTCGTATTCGCGGTTCACCGCGCCAGTGAAATCAATGCGGCCCATGTGTTCCCCGATGAGGCGTTCGATGCAGTCGAACTCCCTTCCGTACAGCTCGGCCTGGCGATATGCGCGGGCGGCATTCGTAAGCGCGTTCAATTTCACGGTCATGTCGGACGTGAGCAGCTCGGCGTCGAGGTAGCGTTTGGCCGCCTTGCGGTAATTCCCCTCGCGTTCGAGGTCAAGCCCCTTCTGGAAGACTTCGCGCGCGGCGGCATCGTTTTTGGCGCGCAGGGAGGCATTTTCCTCCTCCTTCTTCGCGTCGATCTCGGCATCGCGGATTTCATCGGCGGTCATTTCCGCGGAAGACGCCGTTTCGTCCGGAACAGGCTCCGCCTCGCTTTCGGATGCCGCTTCAACCGTCTCCGGCTTCGATTCGGCCGGAACCGGGGTCCGGTCTTCCACCTCGGATTCCTGCGCACAGACCGCCGCTGCGCCAAGGGACAGAAGCGTCACCAGGCACACGGTCAAAGCAGAACGTACCGGACTGAACGACATAAAAGCGGCTCCAAAGTTAAAGACGTTTCAAAACAGGGAAAAGAAACCCTAATCTAAATAATCTAGCATAAAAGGCGCAAAATACCAGAGAAAAAATGAAAAAAAGAAAAAAAAGAACGCTCCCCCCTGAAGAAAAGGGAGGAGCGAAGACGTTTTTTCAGAAACGGGGACCGGAAACGGCTCAGAGCGGTTTCACCGTGAAGACTTCGGCCTTCAGCGCGGTCGTGACGACCGGCGCGCCCTTTTCCAGCGCGACCTCGGAAAACGCCGCGATCTCGCGCGTGGAGTCGCCGAGGTCGAGGATGACCTTGCCGCGTCCGCCCGCCGGGATGGCGAGGTACACGGTGCCCTTCTGTCCGACGAGCGAGGCGTTCGCGCGCGTGCCGCTCTGCTGGAGCTTCAGGATGGACATGATGAGGTAGGCGGTGATGACCATGGTCACGAGGCCGCAGGCGATGGCAATGCCGAAGCCCTTCCAGCCGTACTCGCCGAACACCACGCCGCCCCAGCCGAACATGGCGATGAAGGCGAGGATGGAGCGGAACGAGATCAGTTTGAAATCGAAGATGCCGGAATCGGGGTGGACGATGTCGATCTCGCCGTCCATATCCACGTCGATGTCGCCGGATTCGGCGGCGCCCATCCCGAAGAGGGCCGCAATGGCCGTGATGGCGAAGATCACGGATCCGCCGATGGCGAATCCCCAGTAGACGGACATGATGCCGCCGCCGTTCACAAACTCGTTGATCGTGCTCAGGATGATCATATTTACCTCCTTGTCTCCCCGGAAAGGGATGGTTTGTTTGCGGAAAACGGAATAGTGTTGTTATTTCTTGCGGCCGAGCTCGGCGGAACGTTCCGCCGCCGCGATCACGCAGTTCTCCACGATGCCGCGGAACCCGGCGACGTCGAGCACGTGGATCCCGCGCGCCGTGGTGCCGTTCGGCGTGATGACCGCGTTGCGCAGCGCGGAGATCGCCTGCGGGTCGCGTTTGCACATCTCGGCGGTGCCGAGGACGGTCTGGATGGCGGACTCGACGGCGAGGTCGCGCGGCAGGCCGCAGTAGACGCCGCCCTCGGCGAGGCCGAGGATGAACTCCATCACGAACGCCGGGCCGCTTCCGCTCAGGCCGGTCACGGCGTCGAGCAGAGATTCCGGCACCTCGCGGACGAGACCGAAGCTGGACAGGATCTTTCCGGCGCAGTCGCGGTCAGCGGCGGTGGCCTTCGGCGATACGGCGAAACACGTCATGCCCTGCTGCACGAGCGCGGGCGTGTTCGGCATCACGCGGACGATGCGGTCCGTGGACGCGAGCGCCGCGAGGGATTCGAGCTTGAGCCCGGCGACGATCGAGATCAGGAGCTTGCCGCGGAGCGCGGATCCGGCTTCCTTGAGCGCGACCGGGGCGACCTGCGGCTTCACCGCGAGCAGGACGGCCGAGGCGTCCTTCAGCGCATCGGCGAGCGTCGCGGCGGTCTTGCAGCCCGTGGCGTCGGTGAACTTCTTCGCGGCTGCGGCGCTGACGTCGTAGGCGAGGATGGACGAGGCGGGGACGCCCTTGGAAACGAGGGAAACGGTGATCGCGGTCGCCATCTTTCCGGCGCCGATGACCGCGATGCGGTCGGTCTTTTTGCTGACTGTCTTTTTCATGCTGTGAACCTCAGAAAATTAAAGGACGAGGATGTCCGAAACGACGTTCCGGGTGAAGATGATGCGCTTGCCGACCAGGTATTCCGTCCAGAAGCACCAGGTATCGAGCGAACGCGACGGCGTGCGGAAGGCGCACGGCGGACCGAACGCCAGCTCGACTTCCTGACGGGTCATGCCCTTCTCGACGATGCCGGCCTTCAGTTTTTCGATGGTCAGCGCGCGGACGCCGACCGTCAGATCGGATTCGTTCTGCGTGGAGAAAAGTTCGCGCATGTAGTCCTCGGCCGACATCATGCGGTAGTCGGAGGTGAAGCTGATGCGGAAATCGCGTTTGTCTTTCACCGTGGTGAAGCGGATCTCGCGGTCGGTGGCGGACGTGATGACGACCTCCGTGCCGAACGGCAGGATCTCGCCCTTCAGCATGTTCAGCGTGTCCATGCGCATCGGATTGGTGTACCACAGGTTGTACCGGGTATAGATATGGGCCTGCTCCGGCGTCTGAAGCACCTCGGAAACGATCAGTTTGTGCGCGCAGCCGGCGAGGAGGAACACGGCGGCAAAGCAGAAAAGGGAAAGGAAGCGACGAAGTCTCATAATGTTATTTCCTTGTGGTGGAATTGGTTTCGGATGCGGGGCCGGATTCCTTCACGGACTCCAGGACCGAGGCGCTGCGAAGGATCTCGACGGCGCGTTCCAGCTGGATGTCGCGGACGCCATCCGCCAGGCCGGGGTCGATCACGCCCGGATAATCGTTCAGCTGCGCGAAGAACGCCTGCTGTTTCTGGGGCGGTATCTCGACGGTGATGTCGGGCTGGAGTCCGACGCCGTGGATAGGCGTGTGCGACGGAGTGAAGTAGTGCGCCACGGTGATGCGGAGCGCGCCGAGGTCGCCGATGGGCATGATGTTCTGCGCGGAGCCCTTGCCGAAGGTCTTTTCGCCGAGCACGACCACGCGTTTCAGGTCGCGCAGGGCGGACGCGGACAGCTCGGAGGCGCTGGCGGAATTGCCGTTCACGAGCAGGATCACCGGCAGGTTGTAGTATTTCGTGCAGGGCACGGTCTTGTAGGTCTGGTTCTTGGAGGGATCGCGCCATTCGAGCGTGACGAGCGTCTGGTCCTCCTTCACGAACCGGCTGCACACCTCGACCGCGCTGTCCACGATGCCGCCGGGGTTGTTCCGCAGGTCGATGACCAGCGAGGTCATGCCTTCCGCGGAAAGCTTGGAAAGCGCCGTATCCAGGCGGCCCGGCGTGTCGCGGGCGAACTGGAGGATGCGGAGATAGCCGATGCCGCCGCTGTCCGGCAGGATATGCGCGCCGACCACGCTCGGGACCTCGACCGTGCCGCGGACCACGTGCATGGAGAGTTCGTCCTTCACGCCCGCGCGCCGCACGCCGAGCTCGACCGTGGTGCCGATTTCGCCGCGGAGCATGCCGATGCAGTCGGAGAGTTTGAGCTTGTTCAGGTCCTTTCCGTCGATCTTCACGATCACATCGCCGGCCTTGATCCCGGCCTTTTCGGCGGGGCCGTCCTCCGTGACGTTCACGATCTCCAGCACGCCGTTCTTCGTGGACAGCGTGACGCCGACGCCGCCGAACTGCGCGGAGAAATCCTTCTGCGTCTCCTCGAACGACTGCGGCGTCTCGAAGTTGCTGAACCGGTCGAGGTCCTGCATCACGCCGCGCAGCGCCGAACGGAACAGGTCGCGGTAGTTCGTCTTGGCGCCGTCCACGTAGTGCGACCGGAGCAGCGAAAGCCCGTACAGGAACGTGATCATTTCCTTGCACGCGTCGTCGTCCAGCCGGATATCGGCGGGGAGCTGCTGCCGCGGGTTCTGCGCGGGCATCGGGACCGTATCGTCGGCATGTGCGAAAATGCCGGCCGTCACGGCCAGCAGGATCAGAATCGTCTGGAATCGTTTCATGGGAACGCCTCGTATCGTGAATAAAATCTTTATCACAATAATCTAATGCCTTATGCCCC
>JAFXUM010000205.1 GCA_017524965.1 Lentisphaeria bacterium
CAGCAGAGTCCCGGCAACGGCGATACCGGCTTCGCGACCGCGGACGATTACGCGAACAGCGCCGAAGCGCTCCAGAAATGGCTGGAGGAAAACGCGCCGGGCGCATCCGAGCTTTCCGGGGCCGCCGGTCAGGTACAACCGGGACAAGGCCAGGGCCAACCGGGACAAGGCCAGGGTCAACCGGGTCAAGGTCAGGGTCAGGGCGAAAACGGCGGCAACGCCCCCGGCTCGGGCGGGATCTCGCGCGGACGCGGCGACGCCCTTCTCAATTTCACCGGACAGACGCAGGACGTCGGCGACGACCGCCGCGACATCATGCTTGAAATCAATACCCCCGGACAGAGCGTCTCCATCCTGGAGTTCACTTCCGATCCCGGCGACGAGACCGCCGAACGCGCCAAGGCCGGAAAGCTTTCCGGTTCCGGCCAGTCCGCGGAGCACGCCGAAACGCGCATCCTCCCCTCGCACCGCGAATCCGTCCGGCGCTATTTCGACAATTCGAACGATCAACCGTAACATTTTCATCATACCCACATGGAGCAGACTCCCGCGATGAACACCGAATCCAACTCCCTGATGACTCCCGAAGAACTCAACCGCGTCAGCGCCCTCGCGACGCGCCTCCTCGACGAACTCGACAAGATCCTCCTCGGCCAGCACGAGGTCCACAGGCTCCTCCTCATCGGCATCTTCAGCCGCGGCCACGTCCTGCTCGAAGGTCTCCCCGGCGTCGGCAAGACCGCCCTCGTGAAAGCGCTCGGCAAGCTCATGCGCCTCGAGTTCAAGCGCATCCAGTTCACGCCCGACCTGCTCCCCAGCGACATCCTCGGCGGCAGCATCCTGCAGGTCATGCCCGACGGCTCCCGCAAGATGGAGTTCCAGCCCGGCGCGATCTTCTCCAACATCCTCCTCGCCGACGAGATCAACCGCGCGTCGCCGAAGACCCAGTCCGCCATGCTCGAAGCCATGCAGGAACACGCCGTGACGCTCCTCGGCGAGACGCGCCCCCTGCCCGACCCGTTCTTCGTGCTCGCCTCGCAGAACCCGATCGAGCTGGAAGGCACCTATCCGATCCCGGAAGCCCAGCTCGACCGCTTCCTCTTCAAGATCAACGTGACGGGCGTCGACGCCGACGTCCTCACGCGGATCATCGCGAACCGCCGCCGCGGCGAGCCGCCGGAGCCGGAATGGACGCTCGCCGCCGAAGAACTCCGCGAGATCTTCGCCGCCATGGACCGCGTCTACCTCAGCGAATCCGTCGCGAACTACATCGCGCGCATCGTGGCCGCCGGACACCCCGGCAGCCCCGCCGCCATCCCGGACGTGACGCGCTTCGTGACCTACGGCCCCTCCCCCCGCGCCGCAATCGCCCTCGCCGAATCCTCACGCGCCGCCGCGCTCATCGCCGGACGCCCCGCGGTCGGGTTCGAGGACGTCCGCAGCGTGGCGCCCGCGGTCCTGAACCACCGCCTCATCCTGAACTACCAGGCGAAGCTCGACAAGATCACGCCCGCCGCCCTCTCCGAACGCCTGCTCGAAAAGGTCGACCCCGCCGGGATCGACTGGCCGCAGGGCGTCAACGCCGGAAAGGATTGAGGACCGACCATGACGCACCTCGTTTCCAAAGTGTTCCGGCGCGCGCTTCTGCCCGCGCTTCTCCTTCTGCTGCCCGTTGCGGCGTCCGCGTTCGCGACCAGCGCCGCTCCGGCGGGCATGGGCATCGCCCCGACGAGGGTCACGGATCCCCCCGACGTCGACTTCGCGGACGAGCCGGATGATCTCCCCGGCGACGGACTGATGAAGAGGACGTCGAAGCCCTCCGCCGCCGTCAAGGCCGGCGCGGTCACGGTCTCCGTCGCGCCCGCGCCCTTCCTGTCCGTCACCGTCGGCGACCAGATCGTGCGCGAGTTCATCGTCCGCAACGACGCCGCCGAGACCGCCGACTTCACCGTCGTCATGCGCTACAACCTCGGCAGCTACGGCGAGTTTTCGCGCTCCGTCACGACCTCCCGGAAGATCCCCGGCCATTCCGTCCAGACCGTCCCGGTCTTCGTCCCGGCGAATCTGGAACGATATTCGTCGAACATCTCGGTCATCAATCCGCTGATCTACGTGAACGGCAGACAGATTTACCAGATGCCGCTCGGCATCTTCGACGCGGGCGAAGTCGATTCCGAGTTCTACGCCATGCCGTCCTCGTTCACGACGTCCGAGCCGGTCATGAAGAGCCTCATCAAGGAGCTCTGCCCCGTAAATAAAGGTTATTACCGCGACATCGAATGCGGCTTCTCCAATTCCGACACCGTCCAGTGGCCCGCCATCCCCCAGTTCTACCAGGCGAAAGGCGTGCTCTTCCGCAAGACAAACGACAAATTCACGCCCGACGCCGAACGCGCCATCCGCGAGGCAGTCATGCTCGGCGCCACCGAATTCGTCTTCATCCCGTACGGATCGCAGCGTCCCGAATGGGCCCCCGCCCCCGCCGAGCCCGGACAGCCGGTCGTCCTCCCGCGCGGGTTCGGACGCACCGTCGTGATGGACGAAAGCCAGCTCTACAATCCCGCTCTGAGGCGGATGCTTTATCCGAACGAGGACGACGAAAAGAGGGTCTCCCCGCGGCCCCGGAACGAGGACGCGGAGACGGAGGAAGCGTCGCGCAACAACCGCCAGAAGCTGGACTATCTGAAGTCGGAACACCTTTTCATCATCAATCCCGCCGTGCTGTTCCAGATGCTCCCCTGCGTCGAGATCCCGAACATGTCGTTCGCCATCGTCATCCTCGCGCTGCTGGCGTACATCGTCCTGGTCGGCCCGGTCAACTATTTCCAGCTCAAAAAACGGAAGAAAAGCGCGCTGATGCTCCTGTTCACCGTCCCGGCGATCTCGCTCGTCTTCGTCGGCATCGTGATCCTCTTCGTCACCTTCTTCGAGGGCTGGTTCTCGCGCGCCTCGGCGGTCGGCGTGACCTTCCTCGACCAGAATGACAGCATGGGCTACACGCGCGCCGCCGTGAACCTCTACGCGCCGCTCCCCATCCGCAGGCTCGTCTTCGACACAGCCGACACCGTGTCGTTCGCCCGCGCGAAGGACGCGAACATCTCGCTTGGACGCGACCAGGTCGTGACCGGAGCGAACAAGGCGCGCATCCCGCTGGTCTACGGCATCTCCCGCGCGGAAAAACACCTCGAACAGCTCAAAGTCTCCCGGAACGCCGCAGGCACGCTCACCGTCATGAACGGCCTCGGCGCACCCGTGAAGATCCTCGCCATGAAGACCCCGGACGGCGCGTGCTGGCTCCCCCCGGACGGCGTCGTCCAGCCGGGCGTCTCCGCCGAGCTGAAGCCGTTCACCGGCGACGCCGGAACGTTCCACGCCGGAGTATTCGATCAGAACACGAACGCCGCCTTCGATCTCGCGCCCGGCAGAAACCAGCTTTTCTTTACCGTTTCCTCGTACCTGGCCGAAGGAACGGACGACGATTCCGCGGGCAACACCGCCCGCACCCGGATCAGAGGCGACATCTCTTCGTCCGTACGTTCGATGTTCGCGATGAAAAACGCGCTCGAAAAGGCGCAGGCGGACGGCGGCCTCTCCCCGTTCTCCGCAGTCCTCTCCCCCGGCATGTACATCGCGGAAACCGACCGTCCGCTCTTCTATACCCCCGGATGCTCCCCGGTTTCCTTCCGTGCCCGCCACCTCGTCGTCGGCACGTTCACCCTTCAGGAGTCCGCACATGAAAACTGAAGTCCGCAACCTCACACGCATATTCGGCAGGACCGTCGCCGTCAATGATATCTCCTTCTCGTTCGAGGACGGCAACATCTTCGGGTTCATCGGCCCGAACGGCGCGGGCAAGACCACCACGATCCGCATCATGGCCACGCTCGACCTCGCCACCTCCGGCGACGTCTTTTACGACGGCGTTTCCGCCACGCTCTACCCCGAGGCCGTCCGCCGCGTCGTCGGCTACATGCCCGACTCCCTGCCCGGCTACAAGGACATCCAGGTCTGGGAATACCTCGACTTCTTCGCGCGCAGTTTCGGGCTGAAGGGCGCGGAGCGCACGCGCGCGTTGAACGACATCGTGGAGTTCACCAACCTCGGCGAACTCCGCAGCAAGTTCCTCTTCGCGCTCTCCAAGGGCATGAAGCAGCGCGTCAGCCTCGCGCGCGCCCTGATCCACAACCCGAAGGTGCTCATCATGGACGAACCGGCGGCCGGCCTCGACCCCCGGGCGCGCCACGAACTCCGCACGCTCCTGAAGATCCTCGCCGAACAGAAGAAGGCGATCTTCCTGAGCAGCCACATCCTGTCCGAGCTTCAGGACATCTGCGACGGCGCGGTCATCATCGAACAGGGCAAGCTCCTCTCCGCCGGCACGCTCAACGATCTGCTCGCGCAGGTCAACGGCGGAGCCGCGCCCGTTCCGGCGCAGCAGGCGTCCGGCGAATCCGCCGACCTGTCCGGCACACCCGCCGCCTCCGCGCCGCAGGCCGTCCCGAAGGGCATCAGCATCTCGCTGAAGACCCCGCGCGGCGAGGCGGAGCCCGTCCGGCTGAAACTCCTCGAACACCCGCTCACGCGTTCCGTGGACGTGTTCGACGACGACGAAGTCCACGCGGTCATCGAGGGCACCGACGCCGAGGTCTCGGGCGTCGTCGGCACCGTCTTCGCCGCCGGGCTCACGGTCCTGTCGTTCACACGGAACCAGATGGGCCTGGAGGAGCTGTTCATGAAGATCACCCAGGGCAAGGTCCAGTAAGGAGGCGCGGTCATGTTCGGCAGAATCGTTTCCTCCATCGGCGAGCACCTCAATCCGGTCTTCATCAAGGAGATGCGCCAGTATTTCCAGAACCGCCGCATGATCATCTTCATGGGCGTCCTGCTCCTCGCGCAGTTCATCTGCACGCTCTTCTTCTCCTCCGCCATGGCGTTCAACGCCGACGACAGCTCCGGCGTCGGCTTCTTCCTGCTCATCATCTTCGCGGGCGCGATCCTCTCCGTCATCATCTGCGCGGTCGGGGCGGAACAGCGTTTCGCGGAGGAACGCTCCGACAAGGAGCTGAACTACGCCATGCTGACCACGCTCAAGCCGTCCTCGATCATCTGGGGCAAGCTCGAAGGCGCGTTCGTGATGCTCCTGTGCATCTTCTCCATGCTCCTGCCGTTCCTCACGGCGGCGTACTTCATGCGCGGGCTCTCGGCGGCGTCCCTGCTCATCACGCTCTGCCTCCTGCCGATCCTGCTGCTCTACTCGCTCGCGGGCATCTTCGCCGGGGCGTTCGGGCTGAAATGGATCTCCGGCCTGTACTTCGCCGGCATCTTCGGCAGCTGCCTCTTCCTCGCCGTCCCCGCCTTCGAGATCATCGACGACCTCATGGACCGGGGCGACCTCGGGTCCTTCTTCTGGATCGCCGTCCTCATCGAATACAAGCTCGCGTTCCTGCTCGGCGCACTGCTCTTCCTGCTCGCGCTCGCGGTCATCTCCCCGCCGAAATCCAACCGCTTCTGCGCCGCGAAGGTCTATCTTTTCGCCCTGCCAGCCATCGCGCTGCTCCTGATGGCGCCCTACTACATCGCGGTCCGCGGCAGTTCGAGCTATCCCCCGGAACTCTTCTACACCATCGAATTCCTGTTCTGCGTCTTCTCCTTCGGCGTGATGACGCTCGTCGCGGTGTGCGAGCCGCCGGTGAACAGCATCCGCGTGTACATGAAATGCCCCCGCGGCTTCTTCGGGCGTTTCGTGCACTTCCTGTTCTCGTCCGGCTCCTCCGGGACCCTGCTCCTGACCTTCCCGGTCCTCGCGTTCTCCGCGGCGCTGATCCCGTTCGCGAAGCTCTCCCGGAACGACCTCGTCATCTTCTGCGGCCTGATCTGCATCCTCGTCTCCTTCCTGGGCTACGCGATCCTCGCGCTCGTCCTGGGCCGCCGCACCAGGATCCCGCCGCTCGGCTGGCTGTTCATGTTCGAGATCTTCTCCAACATCATCGTCTGGCTCCCGGTCGTGGTCATGAGCGGTTCGTTCGACAAGGCTCCGCAGCCCGTCCGCATCGCATCCATGATATTCTCCCATCTCTACTGCCTCGTCGAGACCTTCGACGCGCCCTCGACGTCCCACATAACGTTCTACGCGCTCGGGTCCTCCCTGTGCGTCACGGCCGCGCTCTTCCTGATCCTGCTGCCCGACATTATTAAGACCTTCCGCGGGCACCGCTACCCCGAGATCGAGGTCAAACCGCCCACCAAGGAAATGCTCGGCAAATGAACCCGGAAACACCGCAGGCCATGAATCCTCAGACGGAACCGCCTATGACGGAACCGCCCCGGACGGCCGTTCCCGCGCCGGAGACTCCCCCGGGAGAGCCGAAAAAACATTCCGGCCTCCTCGGGATGTTCCTCGACGCCTGGGCGGACCGCGACCTGGACATGGACAACCGCGACACCTCCGACTGGAACATCTATTATTACTACTACCGGCACATCTACCAGAAACGCGCCACGGTCAAGCTCACGTACCTCCGGTGGATCGCGCTTCTGTTCCAGATCCTCTACTTCCTCGGACAGCTCCTCGGGCTCGCGCTGCTCCTGATCACCGCCCTGAGAAAGGGCAAGACGGATCTTTCCGACCTGCTGATCCCGGCATTGTCCCTGGGCAGCGCGTTCGGCCTCCAGTATTTCATCCTGCTTTTCCCGTTCCTCCCCGTGATCATGGTCAGCCCGGCGTTCAAGCTCCGCGCGAAGAAACAGGGCCTCATGACGTCCCGCGCCTCGGAGCAGCCCCTGCTGGCGCACCTGGTGCAGTACACCACGGACAGGGGGCTGGTGACCGGCGCGCTTCAGAGCCTGCTTTTCACCTGGCGCAAGTTCTTCCTGCTGCTGCTCCCGTGCATCCTCGAATCGGTCCTGCTGCTGACGTGCTACGCCCTGTTCTTCGCCGACTCGCCGCACCAGATCGTGCTGTCGCTCGGCGTTCCGCTCGGCACGGTGCTGATCATCCTCACGCTTTCGGTGTGTGTCCTCATGCTGTCCTTCTGCCTCCGGCTGGATTCCCTGCTCGTGATGATCCTGATCGGCATTCTGGCGTTCGCCACCGTGATCGGCAGCGGGATCTTCATCCGGGAAGCGGAAGACGGGGACCTCGCGACATTCTGGGGTCTTCTGCTCGGCGGCTACATCCCGGCATGCCTGCTCGGAAGCCTCTATTTCACGCTCGCCGCCGCCGACACCAACGAATACGGACTGGGGCGCGCCTCGAGAAAAGTCCGCGCCCTGCTGTTTTCGCTGGCGGGCGTCTTCCTCGCGCTGATCCTGTCGTGGGATCTCACATCCCGTTTTGCGGGCGCGCTCGAACCGTACAAAGACCTGTTCGGGATGCTCTTCAAGGTATTCATCTGGGGGCTGTACGCGTGCGTCTGCTGCCTGCTGGTCACGTCCATCTCCTTCACCTCGCACAAGGCGGCGCTGCTCCGCCGCGACCGGAAACACAGGGTGTCCCTGCTGGGGCTCTTCGATCCGGCATCGCCCGTCTCGCTGTTCCCGGTCTTTGCGCTGGAAGTCCTTTCGATCGCCGTCGTCAGATTCGCGACCGGACCGTTCCTCGAATCGATCTTCCCCGGCGGCGTTTCCGCCATAAGGATCTGGTACATGTTCGCGGTCGTCTCCTGGACCGTCCTGCACATCGCCCTCGGATGCACGTTCCTGCGGCGGAAGCCGGAGATCCGGGAACCGTGGAACTCGCATGGCACGTTCAACGTGCTCATCATTTTCTTCGCCGTCATCATCCTGCTGATCCTGTCCCTGCTCGAAAACGCGGCGACAGGCATCGCCACGTGCCTTTTCGGTTTTTCGATCCTGATCGGCGTGTTCCTCGTCCGCGGGGGCAGCTATGCGGATGATGCGGTATCCGCCGCGCCCGCCGGCGGCGTTCCCGCGCAGGGACATGACAAGGAGGCGTTATGAACTCGCCCGCCGCAACGATCCCGTATTTCGCCGACGCGGTCGAACGCGCCCTCGCGGCTGCCGGAGGCGTGGAGCTGACCGCGCCCGCGCAGGTCTCCGGCATCGACGGACGCCGCGTCGGACGCCGCACGGGCAACGCGCTGGAGTTCTCCGAGTACCGCGAGTACCGGCCCGGCGACGACCTGCGGCGCATCGACTGGCGCGTGTACGCCCGGAGCGAACAGCTCATGATCAAGCTGTTTTCGGAGGAGATCGACCCGCGGTGCGACGTGATCCTGGACCATTCGGCGTCCATGGCGTCGACCGAACGCAAGGCGTCCGCCGCGATCTCGCTCGCCGCGATCTTCACGACAGCCGCCGCGAACTCCGGGTTCTCCCTGAACCTCTGGCACGCCGCCGACGCGTTCCGCAAGGATCCCGCGCCCGCCTCGCCGCTCCTCTGGGACTTCCCGCCCTTCGAAACGCCGTTCAGCCCCTCGGCGAATCCCGCCTCGTTCTCCGGCCAGTTCTTCCGGCGCGGCATCCGAATCCTCGTGACCGACCTCATGGGGCCGGACGATCCCGCGCCCGTGCTGTCCCGCCTCGCCGACGGAGCCAAGCGCGCCGTGGTCGTGATGGTGCTGGACCCGTCGGAGCTCGAGCCGGAACCGGACGCGAACGTGCTGCTGGTCGACGCCGAGACCGGGGAGGAACGCGAACTCGTGCTTGACGAAGGCGCGCTGGCGCGTTACCACGAACGCCTCGAGAACCACCGCGCCATGTGGGCTGCCGCCGCCGCGTCGCGGGGCGTCCTGCTCCTGCCGCTTTCCGCCTCGGATTTCTGCCCGGAGATCCGTCCCGACGAACTCTTCCGCGCGGGGCTGCTTAAATGAAAGACTTCTTCTTCGGATTCGAACATTCCGCGCTTCTGTGGTTCGCCCTGCCGGCCGCGCTGGTCCTGCTTCTGCTCTACCTCCTGCACCGCCGCTCGAAAGTCCGCATCGTGTCCGCGATCTTCCTGTGGGACCGTCCGCAGGCGTCCCCGACCAGCGGCACGCGCATCAGATTCCGGCTCCCGCCCGCGATCTTCTACCTCGAACTCGCCGTGCTCCTGCTCCTGGCCGCCGCCCTCGCCGCGCCGTTCGTCTCCACCCCGGAGACGTTCCCGCCGCTCGCCGTGATCCTCGACGACTCCATGTCCATGCAGGCGAAAGTCCCCGGCGGCAAATCCCCGCTCGAATCCGGCGCGGCATTCCTCAAACGCGAACTGCGCGACCTGCCGGACCGCCGCGTCCTGTGGATCGTCGCGGGCGAGTCGCCCGTGCTCGCCTCGGACAGCAGCGGACGGACCGATTTCGCGCCGTTCTGGACCGGACAGGCGCCTTCGTCCGACCTCGCCGCGGCCGCCGCCCTCGCCCGGCGCATGGCGCGCGGCTGTCACCTCCTGATCGTGACCGACCGCAAACCTGCGTTCGAGCTCGCCCCGGACACCACGTGTTTCTCCGAGGGCGCGCCGCTTGGCAACTCCGCCATCGTGAACGCCCGCCGCACGGCAGGACGCATTCTGGTCGAGGCGGCGAATTTCTCCTCGCTCCCGCAAGACGCCGCGCTCGTGCTCGAACCCGGCTCTCTGCGGACGCAGCTCCGCCTCGCGCCGAAGGAGACGCGCCGCATCGTGCTCGCGGTGCCGGACGCCGCCGCGCATGACGCGGTCACGGTCCGCCTCGAAAACGCCGACCCGAGCACAAACGCCCTGCTCTGCGACGACGAAGCCGTGCTGGAGGCCGAGGACGATTCCCCGGTCTCGTACCGCGTCGCCGCCGGATTCCCCGCCGCCGCACGGTCCGCGCTCGAACGCGTCCTGAACGGCAATCCGGCGTTCCGGCAGGCGTTCACGGGCGAGACGCCCGACCTCGACATCCTTCCCGCCGAGGCGGAAAGCCCCTCCCCCGTGCATCTTTACTGGCTCGCTTCTCCAAAAAAGAAAGCAACGCCCGCGGATCAAGCCGAAGCGACTGAGAATCCACCTCAATCCGTGGATAACGCGCCCTCCGCCGACGGGCCGCTTTCGCCTGAAAACTCCGCCGACATCTCGCGCGGTCTCCCGCTCGATTCGCTTCAGTGGGCGGTCAGCGCGGACGACCTGCCCGGGCAGACGCTTCTGCGGAGCGGCGACGTGCCGGCGCTTTCTACGCGCCAGAACCTGAACCGCGACCGCGAGATCTTCCTGAACCTCGACCCCGCGCGCTCGAACATCACGCACCATCCCTTCTGGCCAGTCTTCTTCCAGAACCTCGCGCAGACCGTCCGCACGGAGCGTTTCGGCCCGGCGCGCACGAATCTCCGGGCGGGCGAACTCCTCCGCGTGCGTCTGCCGCGCGGCGCGCAGTCACTGACCGCGGTCCGGCCCGACGGCAAGTCCACGGAGATCCGGGCGATGCGCGGACAGGCCGATTTCCGTCCGATGATCCACGGCGAATGGCGCCTCGGATCCGGCGACGCCAAATGGTCCGTCAGCGTGATGGGCCTGAGCGCGGAGGAATCCGACCTCTCCGGCGCGGGACCGTTCCGCCGCGACGCCGACAGCCTCGCGGTCATGCCGTTCTGGATGCTCCGTCCGCTGGCGTGGGCGTTCCTGCTGCTCGCCGCGGCTCTCCTCGCCGCGCACCACCTCGTCCTCACGCGCAAAGGAGGCGGCCCATGCTGAACTACATCCTGATCTGGCAGCCCGCCGCGTTCCTGGTCCTGCTGCCCCTGCTCTCCCTCTTCACGTTCCGCAGGCTCCCGACCCGCGTCCTGAATGCCATACGCGTCCTTATCTACATCATGGTCGCGGCGGCGATGGCGGGCATCTCGGTCCGCCTGCCCGAACGCACCGGCACGCTCGTCGTGCTGACCGACCTCAGCCGGTCGATGCCGGACGGCGCGCGACAGGAGATGGATTCGCTGATC
>JAFXUM010000206.1 GCA_017524965.1 Lentisphaeria bacterium
CGGTAGCGACGGAGTCGTGCCGTATTCCAGCAGCCACCTCGACAATGCCGCGAGCGAAGTGATCGTGCATTCCGGGCACAGCATCCACCGGAGCCCCGCCGCGATGCGCGAACTGCTTCGCATCCTGCGTCTGCATCTGCGTGAACTGGAGGAGAAATGACCGGATTCCGGCCATACTCTTCGCAGAAACTACAGAACCGCACTGAAGAAGGAGAACAAATGATGAAAATGTTTGAATCAGGATCAGGCTTCGCGGCAGCATGGTTTCTTTCCGCCGCGCTTTTCCTCCTGCCGTTCCTTGCGTCATCGTGTTCCGATGAACCGCCGCCGGACAACCCAGGCAAACCCGACCGAGACCGCCCGGAATCATCCGTCTCCCAGCCTGTTCAGTCCGCCGCGCACGCCGGGGAAATTGAGCAGCCCCTGCCCCGGACGCAGACGCCCGCCGGGGATGCGGCATCGAACGCGGGAACGGTATCGAACGCGGAAACGGCATCGAACGGGGGAACTGTGGTCTTCCCCTCCAATGCGGCCGGAGAACGGATCAACCGGTATTACGGCAAGGAGAGCGTTTACAGCGATGGGAAATCCACGCCGGACAGCGTGGCGCTTCTGCACATCCCCGACCACGACATCGTGGATTACACCGTCCCCGAAGGATATACCGCGATCTCCTCCGGGGTGTTCAAAAACTGCAAAAAACTGGAATCCATCACGATCCCTGACTTCGTCAAAACGATCGAGGGGGGAGCGTTCAACGAACACAAAACGCTGAAACGGGTCTCGCTTCCGGCCGGCATTTCCATCGGGGACAGAGCGTTCTACAACTGCGAATCGCTGGAATGCGTCACGGTCAGGAAAGACTCCGAAGCCGGAGCCTCCGCCCCGGAAAACGCCGAAATCGGGGATGAGGCGTTCGCGGAATGCCGCAAACTGACGCACATGGAAGTCCCCGACGGCGTGAAGACAATCGGTGTGAGGGCGTTTGACTTGTGCCAGGCCATGAAAACGATCGAAATCCCGGACAGCGTGGAGAAGATCGAATGGTGCGCATTCAACCATTGCAATGCGCTGGAGGAGGTTACGCTGTCCGCCAATCATCCGGTCTCCATCGGGCACAATGCGTTCCGCTACTGTTACGCCCTCAGGCATTTCAGGTTTCCGCCCGGCGTGACACAGATCGAGGAATCGGTTTTTGCCGCCTCGGGATTGCAGAGCGTCGAACTTTGCGATGGGATGAAAGCAATCGGAGAAGATGCGTTCGGTGGGTGCAGGAAACTGCGTGAGATCAATCTCCCGGACACTCTGGAAACGATCGGATATGGCGCGTTCCGCGACTGCAATTCTCTGAATATCCCGTCCATGCCTGCAAACATGAAAAAAATAGGAAACGAAGCGTTCCTGAAAACAGATGAGCTGCCATTGGAGTTTTTGGTAAAGATTGTTTTAGAATCGGACACAGGCGGATCGCCGCTGTCCCCGAACCCGAACCGGCCCGAAACCGTCCTTCCTGATCGGATCGAAACATTCGCCCCGGCGTTTGACCTTTCCCAAAGAAAACTCGCTTTTTCCCCCGGAAATACACGCTACCATTTCACGGAGGAAGGCGTCCTGATCGACAACGAAACGAAGACGCTGCTCCGGGCGCCCCTGCTGCTTGATGGGCATTATACGATCCCGGACGGCATCCGGGCGATCGGTCCCTGGGCGTTCCGCGGATGCCGCATAAGGAGCGTCACGATTCCGGCGAGCGTGACAAGCATCGGAGCGGGAGCTTTTTCCAAAACCTGCCTTGAAGAGGTCTCGATTCCGGCGAGCGTGACGGAGTTCAGAGAAGAAGAGCTGGTCTCCGGCCTGACGATACCCCGCCAGTATGTGCTTGACAACCAAAATATCCCTCTTCTGGATTTTGAGCAGGGGGTATTCGCATACTGTCCGGCTCTGAAACGCGTGACTCTGCCGGAAACGATGAAGACGATCCCGACCGCCATGTTCAGTAATTGCGGATCGCTGGAGGAGATCACCCTTCCCGACGAACTCGCCGGGATCGGAAAATGCGCGTTCATGCGCAGCGGCCTGAAGGAGATCGTGATCCCCGAAAGCACAAAAACCATCGCGAAGAACGCGTTTTACGGCGCTCCGTGCGCGCAGAAAGTCCAGAACCAGTACAAGCAGCTCGTGGAGTGACCCGTGCCGTCCAGCAGAGAATACCTGACATTTGTTCTGGATCAGCTTTCCGGGCTGAAGGATGTCTCCCACCGCGCGATGATGGGCGAATACATCCTCTATGTCCGCGGCCGGGTCGTCGGCGGCATCTACGATGACCGGCTGCTCGTCAAGCCGACGCCCGCCGCGCTGAATCTCCTGCCGGACGCGCCCCGCGAGCTGCCCTACCCCGGCGCGAAGGAGATGCTTCTGATCGAGGACGTGGACAACGGCGATTTCCTCCGCGAACTCTTCCTCGCCATGGGAAACGAGCCGGAAACGAAGAACCGCAGGAAAGCGAACAGGAAATGAGCACGATCGAGACCGAACGGCTTGTCCTGCGTCCGTTCCGAGAAAGCGACGCGGCGGACGTCCTGGAGTATCTGCGGCATCCCACGCCGAACTGCTTCGTCGGGATGAAGCTCGATTCGCTCGACGAGGTGCGGGCGGAAATGGCGAAACGCGGCGCCGATACCGAATACTGTTTCGCCATCACGCTGAAGGGATCCGGCAAGGTGATCGGGGAGATCGACGCGGCGCCGTCGCCCTACGAACCGCCGATGCTGAGTTCGAGTGAGACCGCGGCGGCAAAGGAAAACGATCCGCCCCTGCCGGACACGTTCAGCCCGTGCTGGATGCTGAACGCCGCCTATCAGGGCAAAGGCTATGCGTACGAGGCGGCGCACGCGTTCTTCGACTATCTTTTCAACCGGAAGGGCGTCCGCCGCATCTTCGCCTACACGGAGGACTACAACGTGCGCAGCCGGCATCTCTGCGAAAAACTCGGGATGCGCCGCGAAGGACTGTTCCTGGAGTTCGTCTCGTTCGTCAGGGACGCCGATGGGAATCCCGTCTACGAAAACACGATGCAGTACGCCATCCTGAAACGGGAATGGATGGACCTCAACAGCAAACCATGAACCCGATCCGCCCCGAAGCACGCACAGGCGGCGAAACAATACGGAACCGGCATTACAACCCAACAACCCGGCAAGAAGGAGGACTGAAACCATGAGCAATCAAAACGGAACGGAATACCACGTAAGCAAGACCGGCTCCGACCGCAACCCCGGAACGAAGGACCGGCCGTTCGCCACGATCCGGCGCGCCGCCGACCTGGCGATGCCGGGCGACACCGTGATCGTCCACGCGGGCGAATACCGCGAATGGGTCGACCCGAAGAACGGCGGCACATGCGACCGCAGGCGCATCACATACAAAGCCGCCGAAAACGAGCATGTCGTGATCAAGGGCTCGGAGCGGATCACCGGCTGGGTCCGCGACGGCGACGGCACGGTGTGGAAAGCCGTTGTCCCCAATACGCTGTTCGGCGACTTCAACCCGTTCGACACATGGCTGTACGGCGACTGGATGGTGTCGCCCATGTACCCGACGCTGCACCTGGGCGAGGTCTACCTGAACGGCAGATCCTTCTACGAGGCGGCCTCCGTCGAGGCGGTCCGCAAGGCGGAAAAACGGACGACCGGGCACAATTATCCGTGGAAGACCTACCGCGAACCGATCCCGAATCCCGACGACACCATCTATCAGTGGTACGCCGAGGTCGACGCGGACAACACCGTCATCTGGGCGAACTTCCAGGGGGCGGACCCCAATAAAGAACTGGTCGAGATCAACGTCCGCAAATGCGTTTTCTACCCGAGGCAGAGCGGAAAGGACTACATCACCGTCTCCGGGTTCGAGCTGGCGCAAGCCGCGACGCCGTTCGCGCCGCCGACCGGCGACCAGCCGGGCCTGATCGGTCCGCACTGGAGCAAGGGATGGATCATCGAGAACAACCACATCCACGACGCGAAATGCTCCGCCGTGAGCCTCGGCAAAGACGAGAAAACGGGCGACAACTATTTCACGAAGACCCGGCGGAAACCGGGCTACACCTGCCAGTTCGAATCCGTCGTGAAGGCCCTGCTCCTCGGTTGGAACAGGGAGAACGTCGGCTCGCACATCGTCCGGAACAACGTGATCCACGACTGCGGCCAGAACGGCGTCGTGGGGCACATGGGCTGCATCTTCAGCGAGATCAGCGGCAACGAGATCTACCGGATCGCCACCAAGCACGAGTTCTTCGGCTGGGAGATCGGCGGGATCAAGCTGCACGCGCCGATCGACGTCGTGATCAACGCGAACTACATCCACGACTGCACACTCGGCACCTGGCTCGACTGGCAGACGCAGGGCACCCGGATCAGCGGAAACCTCTACTGCAACAACGAGCGCGACCTCATGGTCGAGGTGTCGCACGGTCCGTACCTGGTCGACAACAACATCTTCGCGTCCGACTACAGCTTCGAAAACATGTCCCAGGGCGGCGCGTACGTTCACAACCTCGTCCTCGGCAACACGCTGCACAGGAATGTCCTGAACCGTTCCACGCCGTACCATTTCGCCCACAGCACCGCGCTCATGGGGACCTCGTTCATCTACGGCGGCGACGACCGTTTCTACCAGAACATCTTCGTCGGCGGGGCCGACAAACACGGGCAGACGGACTGCGTCTTTACCGGCACGGAGGCATTCAACGGACACCCGGATTCCTACGAAAAATACATCGACGGAATCAAGGCGGCATTCCCGCAGAAGGGCATCCCCGGCGACGAAAACCTCTACATCCAGGTGGCGCAGCCGGTCTATATCGCGCGGAACGTCTACGGCAACGGTGCGGAGCACTACGACGGAGAACAGGATTTCTCGGTCAAGGAAGGCGGCTGGAACATCCGCATCGAAGCGAACGTGCCGGATTCCGACCCGAATATGCCCGCACGGGAATTCATCCGGAAAGACACGGATTCGTGTATCTCGAACTGGATGCCGACGACGTGATCCTCAAGCAGAAGACCGAGCTCATGACGACGGCGGATCTGGGCGAGACAAGGGTGTCGGAGGCGTTCTTCGAGAATCCGGACGGCACGGACATCGCCATCGACCACGATTACCTCGGTCAGCTCCGCATGTACGGGGAAAATCCCGCCGGACCGTTCGCCAAACTGAAACCGGGCCGCAACCGCCTGTGCGTCTGGTAACCGTCCGCGGAAAGGAGCCTGAACGATGAACGAAAACGATACGGCCGTCGAACCGACCGATTTCTGGTATATCGACTCGAAGTAC